>JAEWTV010000138.1 GCA_023397675.1 Bacillota bacterium
AGAAATAAGCCTCTTCAATTTTCTTTACAGTTTTCTGCAAGTCAATGATGTAAATTCCATTTCTTTCTGTAAAGATATACTCGGCCATTTTCGGGTTCCATCTTCTGGTCTGGTGACCGAAGTGAACACCTGCTTCTAAAAGCTGTTTCATTGATATAACTGACATACTACACCTCCATAAGTTTTATACCACCGCAACTATCATCTTCACAAACCACCTTAAAGGCACTCATTGCGAATCCTGCTGCGTGCGTATTTTTGTCGTTATGTAGTATACCATATAGATTTTATTTTATCAAGGAATTTTTGTGGAGTTATTGATTTAAAGAAACAATTTCACAATCTATTCTGTCTTCATCAAGCAATTCTGTCAAGGAACTGTTTAATCTGCGGAATGATTAACTCACTGTGAGCCAATAAGCCCATATGATCTGCCCCGGGTATTGGAACAAACCTGATCATTTCAGACAAATGTGAACTTTTTTTAATATCCTCGAAATAATCATCTTTATCCCCATCCATCATAAGACAAGGCACTTCTATTTGCCTCAATAAATCGGAATTATCTTCTCTTTTATCTGCAACTGATGCCAACAAAGCTTCCTTATCATTATTTAACATTCTTTGTTTGCGGGATGTTGACATTCCACTTTGAGGCACCCATATATCAAGTGTCTTTACTTTTTCATGCATAGATAACATTTCATTTTCATAAGGGTGAATACCATTAAGAATATATGAACTAAAACGTTCTTTAAACCATTTCATCAAACCGAAGGAAATCCATCCGCCCATTGAGTACCCTAGATAATGGCATTTAGTAATCTTTTGAGCATCAAGTACTTTTATTATATCGAGTGACCTATTGTATAAGGTGTATTCTTCTGAACTATGTGGTTTATCACTCTTCCCGTGTCCTCTTGCATCAATCAGGATTAATTGATAATTATCCTTTAAAGCATCCACATAGCCAAATTCGTACCAATCCTCTATACTGCCGTAAAGCCCATGCTGAAGTACAAGGCAGTCACCTTTTCCCTCTATCACATAATTAATTTTTGTATCACCGTTCATTACAAATGGCATATTCAACACTCCTATGTATCTATTTACTTAATATGCTTTATTATAAGTATTAATGTATCCGTCTTCAAGTGCCAAAAGTACTGCTCGCCACTTAAGGTACTGGAATCAGCTCGCTCGTTCCTATTCTGGCACGATGCAACTTCGCTATCCTGCTCAGAAGCTACTTGAATGGCCATCCAGGCCATTCACCGGCATTCGACCTTCATTTGCAGCAACATCTGCCAGCTCAGCTTTCAATGGGCGGGGGATGCGGGAAGTTCTATGAAGCGGCAACGTTAGAACTTTGTGTACAAATTTCGGTATAGCCACCTGATAAACTAGCCCTGAAGGCGCTTGGTGGAGTGACTAGAAATTCCTGACTGCATTTATTAAGTCCGGCGAATTCGTCATGGATGACGGATTCAGGTGGGTATGTCAGGGATGACATTGGAACCGGCCGGACAATAGCAGGTATGCAGGCTTGGAAGTTCTGTCACGGAATCCGTCGCGCCAATCTTTAAGCCATCACGGCGCTTGAGTGGAGGAGTTTTACTCCGCTTTTGCTCCTTCAAAAGCGGAATTATAAAGCCGTGGGTTAAAACCCACGGCACTTAACCCTGAAAAATTTGTTTACTGAATTTTAACCCTGAATTTATCTCTACCATCCCAACCGGATAGGTATAACTTTGATGATTTTTCCAAACCACTTCTATTAAAATATAACTTTATTTGATTGCTATCTGACAGTGGAGGTCTTGAATAGATTCTCATGTAACTATTGCCTTTATCATCTTCAAGGTTGAAGCTATAATTATGCACTGTTTTTAAATCCGAATTACCGCTTTCAAACGTCAGTTCCGTGTACGTTGCATATTCCTTCAACGACTTTAAATCTATCCATGTACCACTGAGTTGAGCTTGGCTATTAAGAATATTGCTTTTTGGTTTTTCTTTAATAATCACATTTGTTACCTTGAAACTCACCATCCAGTTTCCTTTAATAATCTCAGGCTCCATATTAATACCAGTATATTGAACCCTGTCACATGAAACGGTAATCTCGCTAGGAAACATAAAATCGTCTTCACCCATCTTGCTAACGTTAATAAATACATACTGTTTATTGCCATCATATACAGGTGAGAACGCAGCACTCATAGCTCCTTCAATAAGATTTCTGCCGTTACTGTCAAGAACCGCTGCCGCTATATTTGTCTGCTTGCTAGTAAAACCGTTTTTGTTTTCAAGGGTATAACCTATATAAAAGTTCTTGCTATCTCCGATAATACAGTCTACAGTAAGCTTTATTCCTTTGTCTTCACAGGACTTGTCAATTACCTGATAATAGCCGGCATCAATCAGCTTGTCTAGATTTAAAGGGTTATAGGGCTTAGAATCATAGTACTGAAGGTATTTTAAGGTTTCAGTGTTCAGCCCGGATGATGGTTTGAAAAGTAGACATGTGCAGGCAGTAAGTACTAGCATCAATACTGCCATTATAGAAAACCAAATTCTTTTGTTAATCCTTTTCACTCTACTCATATCAATTGTCCCTCTTTGCAGACTAAATATAATAATAATATCGGAAAAAGGTTAGTTCCTTTATATGGTATAATATTTTAACATTTACCTGGTTGCATTTTTAATGAGAAAAATATTTTTATTTCTTTGTAACTTTCAAACAATTTTTGTTACTCAATATATATAGACAATAAAAAGGGGGAACGTATGAGCCAGTTTGAAGAATTATATAAAGAATATTGGCATGACGTTTCCCAATTCCTTTTTAGGCTTACAGGATACCAAAAACAGCTTGCTGAGGAATTGACACAAGAAACATTCTATCAGGCTATGCTCTCGTTTCACAGATATAGGGGGGAATGTCAGATAAAAACCTGGCTGTGTCAAATAGCTAAAAACATCTATTTCAATGTAATTCGTAAAGATAAAAAAGTCAGACAGGTTCCTATCGAGAAAGACCAAGCCACTCTTGTTTCCGATTCAGTTATTACGGATTATGAAACAAAGGAATTGGTCGATCATGCAATTAAAGTGATTATGCAGCTTGATGATAACACAAGGGATGTTTTGATTTACCGTATATTTTCAGATCTCACCTACGCACAAATAAGTACACTGCTTAAAATAAGTGAGAGTTCGGCAAAAGTTCTTTTCATGCGTGGCAAGGGCAAACTACAGAATAACCTTAAGGAGGAATATGGATATGAAATATAAATGTGAGCTAATTAAGGATTTATTACCGCTATACCATGATAGAACATGCAGTAACGCCAGTTCAAAAGTTGTTGAAGAACACTTGAATGAATGTAATGAGTGTCATCTTTTTTATCAAGAAGTAAAAAAAACTACTGATATACCATTCAAGCCTTCATTAAAAACACTTGATGGAGGCGGCTATCTGTCTCTTGCTAAAAGACTTCGTAAAACGAAATGGTATTGGAGGATTTGTATTGGGATTCTAATAGGTATCACAATCCTTCTATCCCTAATGTATGCTGAAGGAAACAGGTTTGGTCCTATTAGAGCTGCTTACGCCAGTAATATTATCAATAAGAATTCGAGTTTGATAGCTAAAGTACCTATAGGAAATGAACGCATCCTATACATCTATAATAATGATGGTTTATACCGAAATATTGATGTCACTTATAAATTCCCATACTGGAAGTACCGCCATGAGTTTTCAGACAAATATATAATAGCTGACCCAAATTCAGAAATACAGATGATAACAAGAAGAACTTATGCAAATTCGAATAATAACTCTTTATATATTGTTTACGCCGTAGTCGTTAATGACAAACACGTAGCTTACATCGAGCTTGGAAAAGAAGGTATGGTGCAGCGAAAAAATATTAATTCTGAAGTAACTGTATTCTTATGGGATGAAACAGGAAAATGGGATGGAACTAATACTTGGGGTGGGATGATAAAAGATTCGGAATTACGCGGGACTGCTTATGCAAAAGATGGGACTGTACTGTACAATTTAAAACAGGTAAGTGAGTCCAATGGACAGGATTCTTTAAAATGGGTTCCTGTAAAATAACCGATTTATATAAAAAACAAACGGCCCCGCCATCCTGGCAGAACCGTCCCCTTTACCTGCAGTTTTCAGTTTTTAACTCCTTGCTTAGCTTCTTGATTGCCTTTTTTTCAATCCTTGAAACATACGATCTTGATATTCCAAGCATCTTGGCTATTTCACGCTGTGTTTTTGTCGTTCCATTAAGCAGGCCGTACCGAAGCTCAAGTACTACTTTTTCCCTGCTCTTAAGCACCGACTTCATTTTATTATAAAGCTTTTTTACCTGCATCTTAAGTTCTACTTCATCTACTATGGATTCAGCCTCATTCCCGATAACATCTATAAGCGTTATTTCATTACCCTCTTTATCCACTCCTATAGGGTCCTGCAGCGATACTTCAGCTTGTATTTTTTTGCTTGAACGTATCTGCATAAGAATTTCATTTTCAATACATCTTGCTGCATATGTTGCAAGGCGCGTACCTTTTTGGTTATCAAAAGTTGATATCGCCTTGATCAAGCCTATAGTACCTATTGAAATCAAATCATCACAGTCGTTTCCTGTGGAATTGTATTTTTTCACAATATGGGCAACAAGCCTAAGGTTCCTTTCAATAAGGACATTCCTCGCCTCTTCGTTTCCATCTTTGTACATCTGTATATATTTTTGCTCCTCCTCAGGCGAGAGTGGTTGCGGGAATGAATTAGCATTGGATACATAGCCAAGTAGAATAAAGATATTGTTTATTGCTCCGGATAGTAGAGAAAATATATCGAGAAGCAAATAAGGTCCCTCCTAAAAATAGGATACCTTATAATTATATGAATAAAAACCCTTTCACGTGCCAGTACAATTAAAATCCTTTTTTTGATATTTCTTCAGCAATTTGTTCGAATATGGGAGCAGCAACCTGACCACCGCTTTTTCCGTTTTCAATGAACACTGCTATTGAATATTTAGGGGCTTTCTGAGGAAAAAAACCTGCAAACCAAGCGTGAACCACTTGAACACCATCAAGGAACTGCCCTGTTTCAGCCGTACCTGTTTTACCGCCCGAACCGCCAAACATGGTAAGTGCAGCTTTTGTACCTGAACCGTTCATTGTAACCTGCTCCATAAGGTATTTGACCTTATCCGCAACATATTTTGAAATGACTCTTTCATCCTGGGTATTTCTTAAGGATTTAATCACATTTCCGTTTCTGTCTGTAATTGAATCCGCTATATTCATTGTATGCCTTATACCACCGTTTGCTATCGTTGCAACAAGATTTGCTACCTGCAGCGGAGTTACCATTATTTCACCCTGACCTATTGCTATGTTGGCGACATCCCCCAGAGAATACCTGGTATCAAGGTTTGGAAGCCTACCCGAAGATTCCTCCAGCCCCTGTTCCTTCACTCCCGTAGTCTTTCCCAGTCCGAAGCTCCCAGCCTTTTTGATAAGGTTTTTATAGCCAATTTTTTGTCCCAGATTTATAAAATAAGGATTACAGGAAACCTCAAAGGCCTTTGTAATATCCATCAGCCCATGACCTCCGTTAGGATATGACTGGCACCTAAACTCGGTATCGCCGATTTTTATGGAACCTGAACAGAAATACTCATCTGTTTGATTGTATCTGTCCTCATAAAAAATAGACGCATCTATTATTTTGAAAATTGAGCCAAGGTTGTAAGATGCAACAGCCCTGTTAAAAAGTTCTCTTTTATCACTATTAAGATAATCTCCAACATTATTCTGGTTGAAATCAGGTTTACTGGCTATTGCAACAATATCACCATTAGATAAGTCTTCAATTACCACTGCCCCGGTTACAGCATTTTTGTCCATGACATCTTCCACTATTTTTTGAATGTGATAATCAAGTGTCAGTTTTATATCCTGTTTGTTTGAAATTTCAGGCATAAAGACACGATAACCAAGCCCCTTGATGAGGTTGTTCCTTGCATCGGTTATTGCACCGATATTACTTTTGCCTGATATTCGGAGGGTGTTCTCAAAAACCTTTTCTATTCCGGTTTCACCAACGCCGGATGATGCTGCAACATAGCCGGTTATATGCCTTGCAATCGAATTGACGCCATATCTCGATAGTGCATAAATTACAGATACTCCATCTATTTTTGCCGAAAGTAAGGTGTTTTTGGTGGACTCGTCAATTTCGCAGATTATTGGTGACATATTGAGTTCAATATCACTTTTAAGCTGTTCACCATCAATTTTTAATATTTCTGCAAGGCTTTGGATATCGTTGTCTCTACCCCGTAGGATAGAAGTTTTTATAACTGCAAGGTTTTTCTTATCATTATCTGTAAATGGTATTCCATTTCTGTCCCTTATATCACCTCTAAGGCGCTCAATAGGTACATTAATCTCTCTTTGACTGGTGGCAGCCTTAAGAAGACTTCCGCCCTTAATAAACTGCAGATACCCTACCCTTAAAAGCAGAAGTGCAAATAAGGCAGCCATAACTTTTAATATGAAACTAAATCTCTTTTCTGTCATAAAAAACCCTTCATCCTTGGAAAACTCACTTTTAAAGTAATTCTTCCCAAGAACAAAGGGTCATTATTCCAACTACTTGATATTATTCACCTTTTCTTCTAATCATTGTAAAAGGTTCAACCTCCTGGTCAAGAGGCATAAACACCGTCATTTGAGGATGTGGTGCAACATCGATTTCTTCATGGTCCACATTTTCCATACTCTTGATTTCCTGAAGAAAATACTGGCCAACAGGCCTTACAACTTCTACAGTTTCGCCTTTGAACATCCTGTTCCGCTGTTCAACAGTAGCTATTCCCGTTCTCTTGTCAAATGCCGTAACCATTCCTACAAAGTCATAATCTCTGATATATGAACTTGTATTATACACCTGACCACTATTTTGAGGCTTTCCAAAGTAAAAGCCTGTGGTAAATTCCCTATGACTTGCCTTTGAAACCTCTTCCAGCCAAACCGGGTTAAAGCTGTAACCTTCAGGATCAGCATAGTATGCATCTATTGCCTGCCTGTATGCTTTTATTACAGTGGCTACATAATACGAACTTTTCATACGCCCTTCAATTTTCAGGCTTGTAACTCCGGATGCGACCAGATCTGGTATATGTTCTATCATGCAAAGATCCTTTGAATTGAATATAAAAGTACCTCTCTCATTTTCATAAACAGGAAGGTATTCTCCCGGCCTCTTTTCCTCAACCAGATAATACTTCCATCTGCATGGATGAGCACAAAGGCCCCTGTTTGAATCTCTTCCGGTCATATAGTTGCTTAACAGGCAACGTCCCGAATAAGAAATACACATTGCACCATGGACAAAAACTTCAAGTTCAAGCTCACTTGCAACGTTTTTTCTTATTTCGGAAATCTCATTAAGAGACATTTCACGTGCAAGTATTACTCTCGACGCACCTTGTTCATGCCAAAACCTTGCACTGCGCCAGTTTGTGTTATTTGCCTGAGTACTTATATGGATTTCCAAACCGGGTGAAGTCTCCTTTACTATTGAATAAACCCCCGGATCAGATATGATAACAGCATCAACACCCATATTTTCTATTTGTTTTATATATTCAGGCATGCCTTTTAAATCCTGATTGTGAGGAATTATATTTAAAGTTATATAAACCTTTTTGCCATGGTCATGTGCAAAATTGATTCCCTCCTGCATTTCTTCAGAACCAAAATTATCCGCATAAGCTCTGAGTCCATATGCTTCGCCACCCATATAAACCGCATCGGCTCCATACAAAACAGCCATTTTCAGTTTTTCCAGATTCCCTGCAGGGGCAAGCAGCTCCACTTTATTTATGTTCTTCAATCTAGGTTACTCCTTTTAACTTATAATTTAATTAGATATAATCAATTAATCTTATAGCTAAGGGCTACACCGTCCCCTACCGGTAAAAGGCTTGTCTCAAGCTCACTGCTGCTGCATATTTGTGTGAGATAATCCCTCATCCTTTTTACAATGGTCTTTTTTCTTCTTACAACAAGCTCATCGTTTGCAATCATGCCCTTATAAAGGACATTGTCTGAGAACAGCAGCCCGCCTTTTTTTAGCATTCTAAGGCAATCAGGAAGAAATTCTCCGTACTGGCCCTTGGCAGCATCAAGAAGTATAAGGTCATACTCTTTATCAAGACATTTCAAAACCTCTGAAGCATCTCCTGGTAATACATTAATAGTGCTTTCAAGACCTGCCTTTTTAATATTGTTTTTTGCACGTTCTATCATCAAGTCATATCTTTCGATTGTATCTATTTTACCACCAGGTGCCAATATGTCGGACATTAGAATTGCTGAATAGCCTATGGCTGTGCCTACCTCAAGGATTCTTTGAGGCTTTAGCATTTTACCTAAAACAATAATAAGTTTTGCAACTTCAGGCTGTACAATAGGAACATGGTTTTCCTCGGCAAATACCTCCAGTTCCTTTAATAAACCTTCGTTCCGGCTTATTGTACTTCGAATGTATTCATTAATGAAATCATAACAAATCATAGCATTCTCCAATGTCAATAAGAAAAATGTGGGGCATGCGCCCCACATTCTAATTTAATAAACCATATTTCTTCATAGCAGCTTCATGTTCCTTGTAAGTCTTTGAAAATTGGTTTGTTCCGTCTCCCCTTGCAACAAAGTACATATAATCTGTCTTTTCAGGATACAGTGCAGCCTTAATGGCATCCAGGCTTGGAGAGCATATCGGTCCGGGCGGCAATCCTTCATGCAAATATGTATTGTAAGGATTATTTATTTTAGTATCCTGTAAGGTTAATACTTTTCTGCTAATGCCATTGCCCTTAAGAATATATTGCACTGATGCACATGACTGAAGTTTTCTTAATGTCGGGTCCTTACTGTTAAGCCTGTTATAAAATACCCCTGCAATAATCCTTCTTTCGTCAGCTTTACTCGATTCCTTCTCAATGATTGATGCAAGTGTAATTATCTGGTCCACAGACATATTCAGCTTCTTTGCCTGCTCATAGTATTCGGGCTTAAACTTATTTTCAAAGTTGTCCAGCATTTTTTCTATTACATCATTTACTTTTTCCTTCATTCCAAACTCATATGTATCAGGGAACAAATAGCCCTGCATCTTCAATTCCCTGTCAGAAATTCCGTTAAGGAATTTGTAGTTAAACTTATTTTTCTGTGTTGCATTTATAAACTCATCAATGTTTACTACCTTTTTGTCATAAAGCCTTTGTGCTATTTCTTTAAGTGTCATTCCTTCCTCGAAGGTAATTTTAATACTTCTAGGACTGCTGGACAATATCTTCATTATCTCTTGATAGTTTGATACTATCCTGAATATATTATTTCTAGATGAATTCTTTGGTATAATATGTACACCTGACTGGTACATGCTGTCAAAGCCGTTTAGCTTTGATATTATTTTGAAAATTGTCGGATGAGCTATTATCCCATCCTTTTCAAGAAGCTTAGCGATATCAGCAGTACTTGATCCCCTCGGTATTTCTACAACAATTCCCTCGCTTTCGGGAATTTCGTTGTTTACCTGTATTTCATCCTTTCCATTTATAATGGAGTTGTAAGTAAGAATAAAGCAAATAAGAACAAGTATTAAAAGGCTTCCAATAATAATCATCCATACCGCTAATTTGCGCTTTGGCTTCTTTTGACCGTTATCCGATCCGTCCCCCTGATTATTCACTTTCCTGCTGCTTTTTTTAGGACGCTCTCTTCTTATTTTAAGCTGGTCTTCATTATTGTAATTCTCCTCAATTTCCTGAGGCTGCCTAACATTTACCACAATTTCTTCTTGCTTCATCCACTCACCTCTATCCTTATATATACCCTTTACAGAATATATATTTTATTCCTGTTGAGCTTTTCTTTGTTTTGATTCTGATTTTGCCCTGAGCTCAGTATCAAGAATCTTTTTTCTAAGTCTGATATTTTTAGGTGTAATCTCTACCAGCTCGTCATCTGTAATAAACTCAAGAGCCTGTTCAAGGCTTAATATAACTGGCGGGGTAAGTCTTAAAGCTTCATCCGAACCGGATGCACGCATATTTGTTACGTGTTTCTTTTTGCATACATTTACGGTAATATCTTCAGCTCTGGCATTTTCACCAACTATCATACCTTCGTAAACCTTTGTACCTGCACCAATGAATAGGCTTCCTCTTTCCTGAGCATTATACAATCCATAAGTAATGGATTCACCTGTTTCCCAGGCAACAATTGAACCTCTTTGTCTTCCCTGAATATCGCCTTTATAAGGTTCAAATCCATGGAAGATATGATTCATTATACCATTTCCCTTTGTATCCGTCAAAAACTCAGATCTATATCCGATAAGGCCTCTTGCCGGTATCTTGAATTCCAGTCTCATGTAGCCCTGGTTGGCAGAATGCATGTTAATCATTTCAGCCTTTCTTGAGCCGAGCTTTTCCATTACAACGCCCATAAAATCTTCGGGTACATCTATTGTCAGTAATTCCAAAGGCTCAAAAAGCTCGTCGTTAACTGTCTTATAAATAACCTGCGGTTTGGATACTTGGAATTCATAGCCCTGTCTTCTCATTGTCTCAATGAGTATTGAAAGATGCAGTTCACCACGCCCCGAAACCTTGAATGCATCAGCAGTTTCAGTTTCTTCAACCCTCATGCTGAGGTTTGTCTCAAGTTCTCTGAAAAGTCTGTCTCTTAAGTGTCTTGTTGTTACATAAGTACCTTCACGCCCAGCAAACGGACTGTCGTTTACAGAGAAGTTCATCGATATTGTCGGCTCGTCTATGTCTACAAACGGTAATGGTTCAGGATTTTCCACATCACAGATTGTTTCACCTATAAAAATATCGGATATTCCAGATACCGCAACTATATCTCCAAATTTACTTTCCTGGGTCTCTGTCCTTTTAAGACCTTCGTATGTGTACAAACGGCTTAACTTTACATTCTGAAAAGAACCGTCCTTTTTACATACAACAGCCTGCTGTCCAACCTTTATACTTCCTCTTTCAACTCTTCCTATTGCAATTCTTCCAACATATTCATCGTAATCTACACTTGAAACAAGCAATTGGAGCGGTTTGTCCAGGTCTCCAGAAGGAGCCGGTACCTTTTCGATGATTGTATCAAGCAATGGCTTGAGGTCTTGCTTTTCATCTTCAAGTTCAAAAATAGAATAGCCGTCTCTGGAAGATGCGTATACAACAGGAAATTCCAGTTGCTCATCATCTGCCTCAAGCTCGATGAAAAGCTCAAGAACTTCGTCTATAACCTCATAGGGTCTTGCCTCGGGTCTGTCTATCTTATTTACAACGACTATCGGCTTAAGATTAAGCTGAAGTGCCTTTCTCAGCACGAAACGTGTTTGAGGCATAGGACCTTCGAATGCATCTACAAGCAGTAAAACACCGTCTACCATTTTAAGAACACGTTCCACTTCTCCGCCGAAATCAGCATGCCCCGGTGTATCAACTATATTGATTTTAATATCCTTATAATTAACTGAGGTATTTTTTGCAAGTATGGTAATTCCTCTTTCACGCTCAAGCTCGTTTGAGTCCATTACCCTTTCCTGTACTTGCTCATTTTCTCTGAAAATACCGCTTTGCCTTAACATTCCATCAACCAAAGTAGTCTTTCCATGGTCAACGTGAGCAATGATTGCTATGTTTCTTATATCTTCTCTGATATGTTCCATAAAACCCACCTTATCTATGTGTTTGTCCATATATTGTAATATATACGGTTGAAATTGCTTAAAAAAACAAATTGCTGCCTCTAAACAATCATAACTATTCTAATTTATGGTTCGAACATTGTCAACTAAAGCACTGCTAAATTAGATGTTATGCTAACAATAATTTTATGAAGTAACGAACAGTTCCGAGGTTTAGAACCTGTAAATTCAGTTCGGGCAAATTCAAACTCGCCGAATAAAATGTAGTTATATTTATAGGTAGTTATTCAGCTCAAACAGTGAATTTGCTTATCCTCGCTCGGATTAACAAGTTCTACAACCTCTCCACAAACGTTCCTTCATAAAATTATTACTAGCATTACCTAAAAAACCTAAAAACATTATAAAATTATTTACTAATTCTAAAATGAACATTTTAAATACCTTAACCTAAAATAAGTGTTCAATAATAAATGAACACTTATTTTTATATAGTACGATTATCATTTACTTTATTATCCTTACCTTTACTTCATTTCAACAACCGTTACCCCATTTTCACCTTCGCCGAATTTGCCCAGCCTGTAGCTCTTGACATGGGGGTTATTCCTAAGGTACTGGTGTATACCACTTCGAAGCACACCTGTCCCCTTTCCGTGAATTATCATAACCTCATGAAGCCCTGATATACTAGCGTCATCAAGATATTTATCAACATTTTCTATTGCATCATCAAGTGACATTCCACGCAGATCAATTTCAGTTGAAATATGGCTGGACTTTTCCTTTCCAATGCGCCCAAAACCTACTTTATGGGGCTCAGCCTTCGGTGTGTCAACCCGTTTAAGGTTTGACATATGAATATTAACCTTCATAATTCCGGCCTGAATCAATGCTTCTCCGTTTTTATCGGGCGGTGTAATAATCGTACCCTTTTGATTAAGATTAACAATGAGAACAGTTTCTCCGGGCTTCAGATCCTCAGGCGGCATTGAAAAACCGTACTTGGGTGAGGCTGCTTCCGCAAGTGAATTCTCAAGCCCTCCTATCTTGTTTCTAAGTTTGTGCTTCATCTCTTCGGCTAATTTGTTTCTCTGTTCCGCTTCCTGTTCCTGTTCAAGCCTTCTTAATTCCGTCAATATCTGCTCGCTTTCTTCCTTTGCATCCAGCAATATCCTGCGGGATTCTTCCCTGGCTTCCCTCAGCATCTTTTCCTTCTGTTGCTGGAACTTCTTCCTTTCGTTATCCAGCTCCTTTTTAATGTTCTCAATCTCAAGTCTGAACCTTTCAGCCTTCATCTTTTCCTGTTCGGCTTCCTGACGGTTTTTTTCTATACTTACAAGTATATCCTCAAACCTTATGTCTTCCTGAGATATGAACTCCTTTGCCCTAATTAAGATATCTTCTGAAAGTCCGAGCCTGCCTGATATGGCAAAGGCATTACTTTTGCCCGGAATTCCTATAAGAAGCCTGTATGTTGGCCTTAATGTCTCCACGTCAAACTCGCAGCAGCCGTTTTCAACCCCTTTGGTTGAAATGGCATACACCTTCAATTCACTGTAATGAGTTGTCGCAACCGTAGTAGAACCTGTTTGGTGCAGGCGTTCAAGGATTGACATAGCCAATGCTGCACCTTCTGTTGGATCCGTACCTGCTCCTAGTTCGTCAAACAACACCAGTGATTTGTCATCCGCTTCACTTAATATATTAACTATGTTTCTCATATGCGAGGAAAATGTACTCAGGCTCTGTTCAATACTCTGTTCATCCCCGATATCTGCAAAAATCTTATCAAATACACTCATTTCGGTACCTTCACCAGCCGGAACATGCAGCCCTGCCTGAACCATAAGAGTGAACAACCCCACTGTTTTCAATGTTACTGTCTTACCACCGGTGTTTGGCCCAGTTATTACAAGAGTATTAAAGTCATTGCCTATCCAGAAATCTATAGGTACCACAACATTCTTCTCAATTAGCGGATGCCTGCCTTTTTTTACAAGTATCCTTCTCTCATTATTGAGTACAGGGCAAACGCAGTTATAGTCAAGACTTAACCTTGCTTTTGCAAAAATAAAATCAAGCTTTCCCAGAATAATCACATCTGATTCAAGTTTATCAGCTATTTCAGCGACATGTGATGTAAGCTCCATCAGTATACGTTCAATCTCAAGCTGCTCCTTTATTTTCATCTGCTTAATATCATTATTTGCATTAACTACAGCCATAGGCTCAACGAAAATAGTAGCCCCGCTTGCAGAAGAATCATGGACAAGACCGGGAATTTCATTCCTGTATTCCTGCTTCACAGGGACAACATACCTGTCCCCTCTCATAGTAACAATTGCATCCTGCATAAACTTCTGATATTTTGAGGACCTAACAATGCTATTCAGTTTTTCCTTTATTGAATCCTGTAGCTGCCTTATCTGGCGTCTTATAGATGAAAGCGAAGGACTTGCCTGATCGGATATTTCTTCCTCATTTAGGATAGCCATCCTTATTTCATCTTCAACCCTTTTATTAGCTTCGAGGGACCTTATAAAGCCGTTAACAACATTGTCATCATCAAGTGTTATACCTTCCGAAGCATAGCTTTTCAAGTTCCTGCATGCCATGAGAACATCCGAAACCCTGAGCAGTTCTATAGGGTTTAACATACTCCCAAGGGATACTCTTTTTAGCGTATCCCTTATATCATGAATTCCTCCCAGCGGAGGCCTTCCTTTTCTGGCAATAAAGCTTACACCGTCGGAAGTTTCCTTCAGCAGCTGTGATACCTTGCTAAAGCTTTTTTGAGGGAGAAGGTCCTTTGCGATCTCCTTTCCCAGGCCGGATGACGCAAGATCACATACTTTATACACAATCTTATCGAATTCCAGCACTCTTAATGCTTTTTCATTCATATATAAGTTAACCTCTTACTTTTCTAAAATAATTTTATGGTCTACCAGTGCCAATTCCTTAATTCTGGCTTTTATAATCTTTCTTTGTCCAAAAATATTTTCAAGAATAAGCTTTCCGTCTTCCGGTATTACCTTGTCAACACCTTCTAGAAGAAGGGTTTCGTTACCTTCATTATCAATAACATATGCGTTTGCTTCACACATACAAATCACCTCTATGATAATAATTTAATTAATAGTTTGATTTCCCAGCAATTAGAGTCCTTATTGCTGTAACCAGGCTTTCTATATAATGTGGTAAGGGTTCTGACTTAACTCCTACAATATCAATATTACATTTATTAAGTGGAATAAGAATTTTCCTTGCTCGGCTCTCCCCAATAGCTTTTGCCATTGCCGGAGTAAGTTCACCCATCATTGAGTTAGCTATTACTATGCCTACTGCACCCGCAATTATATCTACTTTGTCTGCATTATATACTAAGGCATTTTCACCTGAAGCGCCTTCATTAGCACCGGCTTTCAGCATCACTGCCGTTGCAGCTGCATTAGTCCCCAATGCCACAATTTCAATATCCTCAGGAAGATCCCTGCGAAGCTTTTCAACAATAGCTTTGCCGATTCCGCCGCCCTGTCCGTCAATAACAGCTATCCGCATAAAATTAAACTTCTTCCCCCTTATGCCTCTAAAAAAATTAACAGGCAATTTGTTTATATGGTTATTATAACATATGAAACAATAAAAAACACAGCCGCTACCGCTGTAGTCGATAAGGGCTGTGAAGAGCTGAGATTTTGTATAAACTTATATTACGTGAAAGTTGTTAGAAGCGAGAAGTACTAGGCACACAAGGCGAGAAGCGCGGAGCATATTGTTATATATGAGCACTTCGAGTCCGTCGTGTAACGAAGTAATTCGATGCTTATGGCAACTTTATTAACTGACTACCTGTTATTCATAATATTTATTATAGATTGAGCAATTGTCTGCGCCGCTTTAACCCTGAAGCCTTCCGAAAGAATTTTTCCAAGCTCGCCGGGGTTTGTCATGAAGCCAAGCTCTACAAGAACTGCTGGCATTTTAGTTGTTCTTAAAACAGCCAGTCCTGGCCTTGAAACAATCCCAAGATTTTTTGTTTTAAGTGACAAGGACAAGCTTTTTACCATTGAGGAGGCAATATCCCTTCCGCTAAGACCGTTAACTGTTTTTTCATCTGGGTAATAGAGAACCATGGTTCCCCTTACACTGCTTTTTCCAGGCATCGCATTATTATGTATACTGATAAACAAATCCGCATTCAAATCATTTGCCATTCCTGACCTTTCATAAAGCCCAACTGTTTCATCACCGGTCCTTGTGATATAAACATCGATGTCCTGCTGCTTGAGAATTGAATATACCCTGGAGGAAACATCAAAGTTAATATTCTTTTCATACAAGCTGCCAATATTTGCGCCTGTTTCGCTTCCACCATGACCTGGATCTATGACAACTCTGAATCCTTTTTTATGAGAATTAAGATATGAACTGTCGGTATCGACCAAAACACTTGAGCTTCTCTGATCCCATAAAACACTTAATTTCATTGCCTCTGCAGCATACCTTACAGGTATCATAACAGTATTGCCTACAAGTATTGGTGCTGCGTCCAAGTTATTTACCACACCGTTGACAGTAACCTGATGTTTCCCTACGCTAAAAGCAATTAAACTGCCATCTTTCACTATAGTTAAATCACTGTCATTAACCTGAGTTACTGATACTCCTAATTTTTGCAGAGCAGAAGCTTCAATATAAATCCTGCCGTTATAGGATACAGGCTCAACTGTCCATTGTGATACAGCCTCGCCCCTGACTACTATTCCTACATTAGCCTTCTTATAAGTTTCTGCGACAGTTTCCGCAAAGGATGTACTGTTAATAATTATTACAACCAATAAAAAAGATATCACTGAAAGCAGCTTTTTCATGTTAACCTCCCTATGTTGAATCTACTAGTTAACATAATTTCGACGCACATTCAAGATATCCTCTATGTAATTATTTACAATAGATCATTGGCTATTTACAACCATAATCTCGACTTTTCTCCTGCCAAATTCACGTGCTTCCTTCAATGCAGACTCACCCAGGAAAATATCTATAATTTTGCCTTTTATCTTGCTTCCGGTGTCCTCTGCCGTATACCAGCCTGTCATCTGCTGGTATGGTTTTGAGAACTTTACGTAAACAAGACTTCCAATCGGAATAAGATTGGGATCAACCGCAACCGTTCTACCCTTTACAGCCTTTTTTCCGCTAAAAGTAATCCCATATTCACGGTGTCCAGGAAGCTTTCCGCAGCTTTCATAGGAAAGATCATACGCAGTAGCTATGTAATCCTGCATGAGAGGTTCGTCAGCCATAAGTTTTATGTCTCCAGTATCACTGGTATTAAACAACGGTTTTCGATAAATCAGTGACAGGTACTTTTGACTTATATTCTCCGGCTTTTGGTCTGTACTATAGAGAATAACAGGCTTTGTATATACTAATGACAAAAGGTCTCTTTTAAATAATGAAAAATTCTTAACTGAATCGGGGTTAGGATAGTAGAGAGTTACAGGTTTTTTGTATATCAGAGAAGCAATCCTTTGCTCAGGACTCTTGTAAATAAGCTCACGAATCTTGACTTGAGAAGTTTTAGCTTTCCCCACGGTACTCTGCTGAACTGATGTACCGGAACTGTGTGCAACATAATCTTCTTTTATGGCATTTTTACTGCCGCTGGCTTTTTTAAGCACAAGAACACCAAGAACGATATCAAGAACTGCTATCTGCACCAAAACAACACATATAAGGCGGAATACTTTTTTGTTGTCCATTTTGAGCTACCCATAAATGCATATATTATATTGCAGAAATACCAAACTATCTTTTTAAAAAATGTCTGAGCTTATCCTTATAATATTGTACCAGCATGGATAAGACATAATCATATATGACAAAAACAAATTCAGAGGCGACAATCACAATCCACCATGGGAATTTGACCTTTACAAGGTCCATAATATAATTGTTTACGAAAGTTATTGCAGCAAAGAGAACTATATTGTAAAAAATAACTTTTAGTATGTATTCAAGTACGATATTATTCAGTTTTTCTATATAAAACTTTACAACTCCGTACATACCAAAGAATGCTGCATACAAAAACGGAGCAGAAAAACCTTTCATAGTAATAAATCCAAGCAGGGCTGAAGCTATATAAAACACCCACCCCGCCTTTATACCAAATTCTATTATAAATATAGCTACATAAAACGTACTTAATGCATATAGAGCAAGCTTGGTAGTCGGCAGTATGGAAGCAAGTACAAGGGTTATTGCCGACAGAGCAAGAAGAATCCCGCCAAAGGCTACCTTTCTGGCACTAAATGAATTATTTCCTTCTGACATAACTTCTCCTTAATCTATTATAATTAACAGCAGTCTATCAAATCACCACCGGCACATTCGCAGCAGCAGTCTGAACACCATAAGCATTGGCAAACCTGACACATGTCTGGACCACTGTTATAACCTCTGCCGAATGAAGCGTTACGATATGCACCATTTGAATTGTTAAGTTTATTTAAAGTATTTCTGTATTCATAATTTGAGGGATCCATGTTTGCTGCATTTTGAATATTGTTGCGTGCTTCGTCATACCAACCTTTTCTTAAGCATACCAATCCTTTTAGATAATACCATTCAGCTCCCCTGTCGGAGGAACCTTCAAGCATATTTTCAGCAGCACCAACGTTTCCTCTGTTGATGTATGATCTTACACGTTTGTAAAAATCATTGCTGTTTGTATTATTCCAGCCAGAATTTGAAGAAGTATCATACGAACCCTTGTTTGAAGCGTTTTTCATAAGGTATTCATATGCTTCATTTATTTCTCTCAATTTTTCTTCGGCAAGCTCTGAAAGAGGATTGTTCTGATATTGATCAGGATGATACTTTTTAACCGATTCCCTGTATGCCTTTTTTATTTCCTCTTCACTTGCACCTTCTTTAATTCCTAAAACTTCATATGGATTTCTCAATTTCATGCAACCCCTATCTTTAATATTTGCTCCGTCTTACGTAGCATTCCCATATATATAATGTTCTCAACAAGCTCCTTGTTCTTTTTGAAATCAAGAAGCTCACATGTTCTTGCAATTTCTCCAAGCGTATAAGTCAAATTGAACTCAACCTTGGTTTTAATACTTTCCCTGAATTTTTCCGCAGTCTCATTATTATAACCATATTGCAGCAAAAGCGGGTTGTAGGAATTCTTTTTAATATCCTTTTCTATATCATCATATGCATCAACAATATAAACCCATTTCCCAACATTGTAGCCAATCCACCTTAAAGCCTTTTCAAGCTTTTCCTCTTTACAAAGCGGTTTATAGGCAAAAATTTCTTCCATAAGCTTTGCAAAAGGTTCCGCAGCTCTGTCCATGGAATCACATTTGTCATGTTCCAGTTTGGACAATTCCTGTAACCTTTGTTCAATTATAACACATTTCTCTTTGTGTTCCTTCATTAATTTTTTTTTGGCAGAATTGAGAAGCAAGGTCGCTGTGCCAGACTTTACAGACCGTTCGTCTTTCCAATTATCCAATAAATTATAATACGCAAGCAGTACATTTATGTCTGATGCATACTCTATTGCCTTTGAATTTTTTGCGATATGTCTTTTTTTCACCGGATGTGCAATACATTTCTGAGGACATACATGAACATTTTCACCCTCCAAAGAAGATAAAAACAGTGCAAGGAAAGTTGTATCATAGTTCAGCAGAAACCTTTTGGACTGTCCGCATCTTTTTCCAATAGACTTGCAAAGACCACAATAATACGCCCTGAACATTTCATATTCCCTTATTTTTAACTCCGGCTTTTCCGGAAGTATATATCCAAACACCTGAAACCTCTTGTCTAAATGTATTTTTAAAATGATAATTTATACTATATTAACATAAGGGTTAAAAAATATAAATATATACATAAATAAAGTTACAGAAGATTTACATTTGAAATTAGGATTACAAAAACAAAGTCTTTGAAAAAGAATAAAACGAAGACTTTGGTACCAAACTTCTGAAAAAATAAACAATGTGAGTTTGGTAGTACAGCTTAAGGAAAGCATAAAAAATTAATGAAGAATTGATGCTTTCCACCTGTGAAAGAAATGCTATTAACGGAAATTGATAAAGTCAAGGTAGAACTATAATTTCCTAAGCATTATAAAAAAGTCCGGGAAACTTTTCCCGGACTATATAATATTCATCTACTGTCTGGATTCTTTTCTGATTGAGCTAAAGGTCCTTATGTACATAATGAACGCAAAAATCGTAGGTAATATGCCAAGCCCTGCTACTATACCGCTTGCAGGTTCATTCATCCTGAATACTATAATAAGAACAACAGCAAGATAGAATATTACAGTAGCCAGTTTTCCCCACCAGCTGGATGAAACAACATGGTGTTCTTTTTTTAAAAGGAATATGCTACCAATACCCATAAGTATTTCTTTTGCTGCTACTACCACCAATATTGGGAAAGGTATTCGCTTGTTAACTGTAAGCACCACAAGAGCAGTTATTTGCATTAGCTTGTCCGCAGCAGGATCTGCAAGCTTACCCCAGGATGTAATCTTATTAAACCTTCTTGCTATGTATCCGTCAAGCACATCTGTCAAACCACCCAATAGGAACAATAAAACGGCTATTGTGTAGCTTTCAAAGTACAAAAAATACCCGAATATAGGTATTATGATAAACCTTATAATAGTTAAAAGGTTTGGAATATTCACCGACTCACCACCAGAACAAAAATTATCATGACTAGTTTAACACAAATCCATATTTTCTTTCAATTACAATTTATTTTTAAAAAAAATATATTTTCGTTACAGTATGCTTTTTTTAAGAAGTTGGTAAATCTCATCTGAGTGCTTTTTAATATTGACCGGTTTAAGTGCCTTGTCAGTCCACACATGATATGTTTCACCTGTTGCCAAAGGTACCGGTTCGTCTTTCCTGAATGCCTGATAATAAAAAACTACCCTTACAGGAGTAATCTCTTTCAATTGTGTTTTTACAATAATATTATCTTCATACTTCGCTGCGTTTTTATAATTACATTTAAGTTCTATCAATGGAAGCATAAAACCCATTTCTTCAACCTTTGAATAAGGAAGTCCCATTTTCTTTATAAAGTCGGTACGCCCAGCTTCAAACCAAATCGGATAGTTTGAATGATGTACAATTCCCATCTGGTCTGTTTCCGCATATCTGACTACAAATTCTGTTTCAGCTGTAAACATTGATTAATCACCAACCGGTATAAAAATATTAAACCCGTGTAGCTTTAACACGGGGTTTTAAAATCATAAAAAATTAATAACCTTTTTCTATAATTACGCTATGTGCTTCTTCAACTTCAGCTTCCGGAACAAGCACTTCATAATAGTTATCGTTATTTTCGTGGTTTTTACTTATTGGCCTTAACTTTACAAGAATGCCTTCATTGCTAAGCAATTCTTCAAGTTTGGTGGCAATCTCCTTGCTTTGGGCCATATAGATTACCGTCCACATATGAACACGCCCCTTTGATTTTATTCACCAGAATATATTTCCCCATGTTTACATAGTATTTTAGCCTTGCCTCTGATTTTTATTGCAGAGGTATTCTCGGTAAACTGAGCTAAAAGCACTTCACCCTTATCAAGCTTTTCAGTATGGTGGAACTTCGTGTCTTTGCCTCTTGTAAGTCCGATTATAGTTACACCATTCTCTTCTGCCCTTATAGCAATATAATCGCCCAGGACTTTCTCCAAATCTGAATCCATCAAACCACCTCGACATTACTATATATTATTTACCTGCAAAAATCAATATTTTACTATATATCTTTTAATGTGCTAGAATTCCTTTTATTAACCCCGCTGGTAAGATAAAGCAGCTAACAATTTACAGAGTTATCATTGCCATATATATAATTTTCCATACTAAACAACTTTTACGTTTTCAGTTCCAAGCCTCTGTTCCAGTTCGCCAAGGAGAGTTTCACTAAGGGTAACGGAATACTTCCTCCAGCATTCTTCAACCGGTTTTTTCTCACTGTCATATATAAGCACAGGTATGTTCCCGCTGAAGAACTCAAGAAGAGACAACAGTCCTTTCATAAAAGCTGTATCATCAGCATGTTCAATTTTTAAAAACAGCTTTCTATTCTTAAAATCAATCTTCCTTTCAGTTTCCGGTGCATCACTCTGTGACGTTGATTTTAAAGGAAGGACAGTATCAGCAATAATTTTAGGTGCTTCGTCTTCCTTAACGCTTATTCGTCCATTGATCAGTACAATATTTTCCTCGGCCAGCAAACCTGAGAACTTGGAAAAGATCGCAGGAAAAACAATTATCTCCATAACTCCGTAAAGATCTTCAAGGTTAATAAAAGCCATCAGGTTATTGCTTTTTGTAGTTTTGGTTTTCCTTCCTGTAATTATTCCCCCTACTGAGACAAGCATTCCGTCGCGAATAGTTTTTATATCATTAAAAGCACTGTTTTCAATTGATTCAGGGTCTAATGAATTCAAGTCCTTACTGAACAAAGATACTTTGGTGCTTATTTCGTTTTCATACTCACTTAATGGATGTCCGGAAATATAAAGTCCAAGCATTTCCTTTTCCATGGAAAGAAGCATTTTTACCGGATATTCTTTAATGTCAGGATACTCTTCCTCCACTGCTCCTATCTCTTCCTTGTTATCCGAAAACTCAAAAATGGATAGCTGACCCTGCATATTCCGTTTCCTTGCAGCCTGAATGCCATCTATCATTTTTTCATAAACGGCGCAAAGCTTTGACCTGTATACTCCAAAAGAACTAAAGGCTCCACATTTAATAAGGCTTTCAATACATCGTTTATTGATATCCCTGCTGCCTATTCTTTCACAAAAATCCCTCAGTCCTTTAAATGGACCATCCTTTTCACGTTCTTCTATTATTGAACGGACTGCATTTTCTCCGACATTTTTAACTGCAGCCATTCCGAATCTAATTTTACCGTTTACAACTGTAAATTTGACATAGCTCTCGTTAATATCCGGGGGCAAAACCTCTATATTCATTTTCTTGCATTCATGGACATACTCGGATACTTTCTCACTGCTTCCCAAAAAGCTGTTAAGAAGTGCTGCCATAAATTCAACAGGGTAATAGTATTTGAACCAGGCTGTTTGATAACCCACAACAGCATAAGCAGCCGCATGGGATTTATTAAAAGCATAACTTGCAAAATCCATCATTTCATCAAAGATTTTGTTTGCGGTCTTTTCATCCACACCATTCCTGATTGCACCATTTACAACGATATTACCATTCTCATCGGTTATTCCGTGGATGAAGTTCTGTCTTTCCTGCTCCATAACACTTATCTTCTTTTTTGACATTGCCCTTCTGACAAGGTCGGAACGTCCCATTGAATAACCTGCCAGGTCACGTACTATCTGCATGACCTGTTCCTGATAAACCATACAGCCGTAAGTTACATCAAGAATCTTTTCCAGCAGAGGATGATGATATTTTACTTCCTTTGGGTTGTTTTTATTTCTTATATATCTCGGTATCTGATCCATCGGTCCGGGCCTGTACAAGGATATTCCAGCTATAATGTCTTCAAGTGATGTAGGCTGAAGTTCCTTCATAAACTGCGTCATGCCCCCGCTTTCAAGCTGGAACACACCGGAGGTTTTGCCATCACCAATCATTTTGTAGATATTGGCATCATCCATATCCAGGTTATCAAGATCGATACTTACCCCATAATTTCTTTTTATTAGCTCGACAGCATCCCTAATTACAGTAAGTGTCCTAAGCCCCAGGAAATCCATCTTCAAAAGTCCAAGTTCTTCAAGAAGCCCCATGGTGAATTGTGTCGTTATACTTTCTTCATTCCTTTGTAGCGGAACATATTCGGTAATGGGATCCTTTGAAATAACCACACCGGCAGCGTGAGTTGAGGCATGCCTTGGCATTCCTTCAAGCAGTTTTGCAGTATCTATAAGCAACTGCGCCCTTTCATCCTCATCATAAAGCTTCTTCATGTCAGGATTTAATTCAAGGGCCTTGTCTATATTCATACCTATCTGGAAAGGTATCATTTTAGCGACAATATCCACTTCATTATATGGAATATCAAGAGCTCTTCCCACATCTCTGATAGCCGCACGTGCAGCCATTGTTCCAAAGGTTATTATCTGGGCAACCCTGTCCTTGCCATACTTTTCAACTACGTACTCAATAACTTCCTGACGTCTTTCGTAGCAAAAATCCACATCAATATCAGGCATGCTTATTCTTTCGGGGTTTAGAAATCTTTCGAAGAGCAGATTGAACCTCAAGGGGTTGACGTTGGTTATCCCAAGGCAATAAGCTACAAGGCTTCCCGCTGCCGAGCCCCTTCCAGGGCCCACCATTATCCCGTGGTCTTTTGAATACTTGATAAAATCCCATACTATAAGGAAGTAATCAACATACCCCATTTGTTTTATAATAGAAAGCTCATATTCAAGCTTTCCAGTTTTTTCATCGTCAGGATTTTCCCCGAACCTTTTTTTCAATCCATCATTACAAAGCTCTTTCAGATACTCGTAAGGGTCTTTCTGATCAGGAACCTGGTACTGTGGCAAATGAAGTTTGTGGAATTCCAATTCAACATTGCAGCGCTGTGCTATTTTCACTGTATTTTCAAGTGCTTCGGGAATGTTCTTAAACATATCATACATTTCTTCAGGCGATTTTACATAGATTTCTTCTGTCGTAAACCTCATTCTGTCTTCATCATTAATGGTTTTCCCTGTTTGTATGCAAAGTAAGATTTCATGCGCCTTTGCGTCCTCACGGCGAAGGTAATGGGCATCGTTAGTTGCAACCAGAGGAATGCCTGTTTCCTTGCTAAGCCTAATAAGCCCCTGGTTTACAAGCTGTTGTTCATTTATTCCGTTTATCTGAAGTTCAAGGTAAAAGTTGTTTTGTCCGAAAATACTGTTATATTTTAAGGCTAGCTTTTTAGCCTGTTCATAATCGCTATTTAAAAGAGCTTTTGGAATATCCCCCGAAAGACAGGCACTCGACGCAATAATCCCCTCATGATAGCTCTCAAGTATCTCCCAGTCTATTCTTGGTTTGTAATAAAAGCCTTCAACAAAACCTGCTGAAACTATTTTCATAAGGTTCTTGTAACCAATCATGTTTTCAGCGAGAAGCACAAGGTGTCCCTGTTCCGAGTCTAAACCAGCCTGCTTGTCAAACCTCGTCCTTCGGGCAGTATAGACCTCGCAGCCAAGTATCGGTTTTATATTGTTTTTTACTGCCTCTTTATAAAAGTCCACAATACCGTACATTACACCATGGTCGGTTATTGCAACACTTTGCATGCCTAGCTCACCTACACGCTTTATAAGGTCTTTTATCCTGTTTGCGCCGTCGAGAAGGCTGTATTCGGTATGGACATGAAGGTGTACGAAGTCCTGCAAGCTCATCATCCTTATCAGATAGATTGTTTTTTGTGAGTTTACCTGAATTAAATTATAGCATTACCAAACAGACAAATCCATTTTTAAAATTAACGTTTAACAATGAAACTTATGGCGTAAATAAACGTCAATTATAAGAGAAGTGTAAGCAGCGGAAATATTTGTGCCCTTTTGTATTATTATGGTATATTTACATTACTACAACTTCAGTAACGAAAAGAGGTACAGAGGTTTGAAACGTACACCTATTCTTTTTATCATATTAATAACTGCTGTTTTTTTTCTGACCGGATGTTCATCTGATTTTAAAATACTTCCTAAAAAAGAGGCAACAGCCTATAACGAGAAGACTTACAGCACGAAAGGCCCTGTAAAAATAAATTTGGATTGTGATACTGCAAACATTGAATTTTATACCTGGAACAAAGATAACGTTAAAATTGAATCTACCAGGCGTACACGAGGCAACAGTTCTGAGGAAGTGCTGAAAGAAGAACTTGCAAAGTTTAAAATAGATGAAAGTCAGGATAACTCTACAATTAACTTTAAATCAAGATATGATGGACTTATTAAGGAACCCTCGGATAAATCCATTAACCTTAAGGTTTACCTGCCTATACGAGTTGATTCTGTTCACTTTGATGTTAAAACAGGCTCAGTCAAATTTATTGATGATATTTCATGTAGTATCATTGAAGGAAGCATAAACACCGGGAACTGTGAAATTTCCCACATGAAAGGCAGTCTGCTTTTCTCGGGAGACATATCTAATATAAAACTGAAAAGCGGAATATTGACCGGTGATTCAAATATATCAACAAACATGGGAAACATATACACAAACAGCTCTTATACCGAAGGTAAAAAGTACAGTTATCAAAACGATATGGGTACAATTGAAGTATGTACGCCTGCAGCTTCCAAAATAAGCTTCGAGACGGTTGGAATGACTGAAGCCAATGACTTCTCTTCAAGCACTTACCCTACAGTTGTCAAAGTTAAAAACAACATGGGAAAAATAACAATAAGAAAAAATTAATGGAGTGTATTTATGAAAAAGGCTCTATTTCTTATCCCAGTCATAATAATTGCAGTACCTTTGGTACTTCTAAAAATATCACATGACAACAGTGAACCTGTTTCTGCTGCTGTATCTTCTTTAACAGTTCAACAATCCGCATCACCTACAGCTCCAATACAGGCTCATGTATTGCCTTCCACACCAGCTGTAAAGCTGGAAGAAATCAGAATTATCGCCACAGGCGATATTCTGTTGGGAAGAGGAGTAAAATCCAACCTGCAGAGACTAAAAAAAGACTATATATATCCATTTGAGAAAGTATCAGATTATTTTAAAAAGGGCGATATTGTATTCGGAAATCTGGAAGAATCCATAACGTCCAGTGAACGAAGTCTTTCCGGGATAGAACAGGTTGGTGGAAAATATGTTCTTAAGAATGATGTTGAAGCTTTTACCGGAATTAAATATGCGGGCTACAATATCCTGAACCTAGCCAACAACCACATGCTTGACTATTATGATACAGGGCTTTTTGATACCCTTGATATACTTGACAAAAACAGTATCAAGCATGTTGGAGCAGGGAAAAATCTTGATGAGGCGCGCAAGCCTGCAATTATTGAAAAGAACGGCTTGAAGATAGGCTTTTTAGCCTACACCGATATGGCAGATGCACAGTACAAAGGTAACCCGCCGCTTCGCTTTGAAGCAGGAACTTCAAAGGCTGGCGTAGCTCCTAAAAATATAGACTATATTAAAGAAGATATTGCAAAGCTACGGCCATCAGTTGATATACTGATTGTTTCCCTACACTGGGGAATTGAATATGAAACCACCTTATACCCCGGTCAACAGGAGTTTGCGCATAACATAATGGATATGGGTGCAGACATGATTCTTGGGCATCACCCACATCACATAAAGGGTATAGAGATTTACAAAGGTAAGCCTATTGTTTATAGTCTTGGTAACTTAATTTCGGATCAGAATGATTCATCTAATCAGGAAGGCTTTTTTCTGGATATTACATACAGCGGAAGTAAATTAAAAAGTCTTTCGGCAATTCCTTTTAAAATAGCTTCAAAATCACAGGTTGTCCCCGTTGCTGGCAGCAATGCTATTCAGCTCTTAAACAAAATTAATATGCTTTCAGAGCAGCTTGGTTCCAAATGCTATATTAAAGAGGACAAAGTAAGTTTTGACATTCCATAGCCTGATATATATAATAATATGAGTAATATTATTATATACAGGAGATATTGTTCAAATGAAGCTTATTAAGTGTATTTTTTGCGGCAAACCAACAGCCATTCATTCAATCCCTGCACAAAAAAAAATTAACGGTAAGATAATTACAGTTAAGAATTCACCTGTATATTACTGTACAGACTGTAATGAAACCTTCCTGTCCAAAGAGGTTCAGGATGTTTTTACCTACATACGTGACAGAAGACTTGATGAAAAAGCTATTCTATATGAATTTGAAGATATGATTAAAAAGGTATACTAACATAAGGTCTAATTAAACATATCTATATTTTCACTTAATACTTTGAGAAAAATAGCTGTGATATCGGGATCAAACTGGCTTCCGGCACATTTTTCAATTTCCTTAACAGCTTCATTAATTGATATTGCTTTTCTGTAAGGTCTGTCGGATACCATAGCAATAAAAGCATCTATTACCGCAAATATCCTTGATATAAGCGGTATTTCTTTGTCCTTTAAACCCCTTGGATAGCCATTCCCATCAAACCTTTCATGATGTGAAAGTATTGCGTCTGCAGCACTGCAAACCTTTGTGGAATATTCAACTATCCTGTAGCTTTTTTCCGAGTGCTTTTGTATCAGCTTTTTATCATTATCCGAAAGCATCTGCTTTATTATTATTTCATCAGGGATAACCGCATAACCAATGTCATGGTATTCAATGACAAGCATAAGTTTTAAAAGCTCAGTTTCACTTAAGCCTGCTGCCTGACCGACTTTTTCTCCAATTAACTTCATAGTTTCGGTGCAGCGTTCCGACTCAACACCCCTCAATGACAAATCTTTTTTTAGAGCCAGAATAACAGAGTCCTTAATTACCTGGCTGTCCAAAAGCTTGTCGGAATACATCATATCTTCAGCTTCTCTTAATATATCATAGATATTGTCGGTAGAATTCCTTTTTACTGCGTACCCTAAGGCAATGCTAAGTTTTACAGGCATTTGCTTATACTCTGAACACCTTTTCCTAATTCTTTTGCAAAGCTGTAATGCTGCTTTTTCATCTGCCTGCGGAAGTAAAATAATAAATTCGTCTCCTCCCCACCTTACAACAACATCATCTCTTCTGCAGCATTTGAGAAGTATGTAGGAAGCGCTCAAAATCAGCCTGTCCCCTGCGTTATGGCCAAAAACATCATTTACAAGCTTTAAGCAGTTAAGGTCACCCATTATTACGGAAAAAGGAAGATTACGGCCCGAATCAAGCCTGGAAAGCTCCTCTTCAAAGAAAGCCCTGTTATATAAGCCGGTTAAAGCATCATGAAATCCCAGATAAGTTAAACTACCTATCTTATCATGAAGCTTTCCGTTTGATTTTTTGAAAACAACAGGCTCCGTTTCAAAGTCACTACGATTTGTTCTATTTATCAATTTATTATCAAACATTATTGAAATAATGTAATTTCCTTCAATTCTATAGATTGAGGCCTTATAATTACTGCCCCCGAATATTGAATCAAAATTGACCTGATCCTCGGAAAATTCAAAATCCGGAATTATGGTTTTAATTATTTCTAAGCTTGTTTTACCTGTTATTTCACTCCGGCGCAAACCAACCAATCTTTCCATGGCCTTATTTGCATAAATAACATCATGTTTTTTATCAAGAACCAGTATGGCGTCCCTTGAATTATCTGCTATTACTTTCAGTGCTCTGTCTAAACTCATATATAAATCCCCCTGAATAGATGCTAGAAAAAATAAGCTACAATATATTTTATATTTTCATAACAACAAATAATATTATTGCCATTATATTTCCAAAATTTTATTAATTAAAAAATCGTGTAACCTTTTTATTTGCTCCATCATATTATAATTACCTAAGAATATATTGTGGGGGTATGTTTGTGAGATCATACAGTATAAAATCTGTTGGCCTTATGAACTATTTAAAACTTTTACCGTACACTGTTTGTAAAACCTCAAAAAAGTGCGCATCTCTTATCTCGCGTGCTATGATCTTTTTCCTCTTGTACATTGTAATACTAATAATTCTTGGAATTATTAAATAGCTTTGATAACGCACAATATTTAAAGCGGGAACATGATATGTTCCCGTTAAGTTTCTATTTCCATATGTATTTTTATATAAAAAAGAGTCAATTATTTATATATCAATATATTCATCCATATGTAGATACTATGTGACATTTGTATTACAAATATTTTTTTAGAGAACTTTTTCGTTCAACATTTCGTATACTTAAATAGAAGCACAATTAATACAGCATTTAACTTTCTATTACATTTTGTAACATTAATTTAATATAATATTTTGCTTTTTTTGACGAATAATATTTTAAGAGAAGCTTTAGAAGGAGGGTTAATATGGAAAGACTTCGTCATTACTTTACGTTTATTGTAGAATCAATATTCCTGATTATAGTGACTATAGTCTTATTCCCTGTAAGGCTTCTGGGTTTATTGGAACGGAAAGCAAGAATCTGAACTTTGAATTCATTTCTTATGTTAATTCCTTATGCAGTTTATTCTTCCGTATTTATTCAGCATTGATACCAATATTTTAATATGTTAGAATATTTCCATCCGGATAAAGGAGGATTCTTAATGGACTCCAAGGCTATTGAGCGATGGAAAAAAATAAAAAGCAAAGGAAAGGCTCATTATATAATTGTAGGCAGTGTTATATGCTGGGGCATACCTGTCGGTATAATTGCAACTATTTTAAATGTAGCCTTTGATGCCGGCTTTTCATTAAAATATATTCTATCTCTTTCATTTGTTTATAATTTAATCATTACACTAATAGTTTTTATGCTTGCCGGAATACCGTTCGGCTTTTCAATGTGGAGATACATGGAACGTACTTATGAAGGAAAGAAGAAAAAATAAACGTTTCCTTACTGAAGATAGCTTGGGGGTGTTGGTATGAAAACATACGTACTTGTATATGATGGTTTTGTACAATTTGAGGTTATTCTGGCATGTTATTTTTTGAAAACCAGGGGTGATATCCTGACAGTAAGCTTGGATGACTGTAATGTTACATCCTATGAAGGCTTTGATATCATACCTTCAATAAATCTCACCGATTTCAATCCCGACAGCGCCAGTGTCTTAATAATTCCTGGAGGGAACCCCAAACCACTCATTAATAACTCCCAGCTTAAGGAATCTATTGTGGAAATGAACAACCGTGGGGCATTGCTTGCAGCCATATGCTCGGGTCCAATAGCGCTGGCAAGAGCAGGCGTTCTCAATGGTAAAAGATTCACAACGACACTTCCGCCTGATCAATATACTGCGTTCAGTAAATGTATATATACCGGAAAAGATGTTGAAATAGACGGAAATATTATAACGGCAAAAGCAAATGCATACGTAGACTTTGCTATTGAAACTGGCAAAATGCTAGGTGCCTTCAGAGACGAAAAGTATATCAAAGAAACAATAGAGTATTTTAAGCATTTTAAAGATGTATTCAGTTGAATACATCTTTAAAAAATTGGGGAGTTAATTATATTTATGCTTTTTTTTGCTTACTGGTACCGTGACTGCACCCAAGACAGCAAAGATATCTGCTGCAATGATTGCCCATATTGAAATCCCGCCGCCTGTTACTACAAAGCTTGTAACAAACAAAACAATTGCTAAAGAAAAAAACAAAACAGACAGTACTTTTTGCTTCATGCCATTTCTCCTAAAATATAACAATAATTGAATGTTATACCATTTCCTGGCACTTTGCAATAATTGCCGAAGCAGCTTTCGTTCTTAAATTTTAATCATTTCCAATTACCACTCAACTACTACTCCACCGTGCGTCAATCCACCGCCAAATCCATAAAGCAGCATTTTATCTCCCTTTTTAACCTTACGTTCATCAATGCCAAGATAAATCGCAAGAGGTATTGACGCTGACGATGTATTCCCGTAATACTCGTTACTTATCAATGTTTTCTCAATAGGATATTCAAGCTTTTTACATATGGCTTCTATCATACGTAGATTTGCACTGTGTGGTACAAACCAATCGATATCATCAAGTGTTAAATTTTCTTTGCTTAACAAACTGTTAATTCCAGAGGGTACATTCTTTAAAACATATTCATACAGGAATCTTCCTTCCTGATTAAATAACCTTTGTTTTGTCAGAGGAGTTCCATTGATTTTATCAGACAGGTTACTGCAGTACACATTCTCTGCAAGCTTTCCATCCGAAGTGAAATTGGATGCAAGAAAATTTCCTATCCCTTCCGATTCTTCTATAAGCGCCGCAACAGCAGCATCGCCAAATAATATACAAGTATTTCTATCCTCGTAGTCCACTGTCTTCGAGATTGTTTCAGAAGCTATAACCAGTATCTTTTTAAAGTTTCCCGCAGTTATAAGTGAATCTGCTACACATAATGCATAGCAAAAACCTGTACATCCTGCCGCAAGATCCATTGTTCCAGCACCGTGTATACCAAAATGCCCCTGTACCAACGCTGAAACTGTCGGTGAAAAATGATCGGGTGTAAAGGTAGTTACAATTATCATGTCTACATCATTTATTTTAACATCATTTTTTCTCACAAGGTCCTCAACGGCTTTAATAGCCATATCACTTGCAAATTCATCCTTTTCAGATATGCGTCTTTCCTTAACCCCTGTACGTCTTGTTATCCATTCATCAGAGGTATCTACCATTTTTTCAAGATCGAAGTTGGTAAGTTTTTTATCAGGTAAATAGGCGCCAAGACCCATAATTGCCGAGTTTGATTTTCTATTCATTTCTGCCTCCATAATTTTATTACCTGGTACTAATAGCTGCTAATATAACCTTACCATAACATGGTACCGTTTTCAATATATTTTCAAAATAATTTACTCAATATATAAAAGGATATTTAATTCAACCTAATATAGTAATATTATGTAAGTATATTTAACTTTTTATAGGCTTTTTATCAATAAATACTTATTCCAAAGGAACTTTTTATTAAATTCCAATGTCTAATCTTAGGAATAATAAAATATACATTTTTCTGAGGTGGAAAATGAAAAGACATTTCAAACCCGCTTTTTTTCTAGGCATATGCTTCATAGTTTTTATGACGGCTTCATGCACTGACAGGGATACCAATAGTCAGGTTGCTACCATAAACCGAACTACGCTAAACAGCTTTGATACTACCAAACTATCAACTACAACCAACTTAAGTACCAATAAAAACCCGAATACAAGCAATACATCATCAAGTATAAGCAAAGCCAGAGAACTGAATGACAAAGGCTATAGCGAATATAAAAAAGGAAATTACAAGGCTGCTCTGGATCTGTTTAAACAATCTATGGAGTTTGATTATAAATATTATCTGTCACATTTCAATTACGCGTGTACACTTGGAATGCTTATGAAAAAGGATTATCCAGAGTGGTATGAACATAAGAAGGAAATGATAGACCATCTTTCTAAAGTTAAAGAACTTAATCCTGATTATGTAGATAAAATAAAAACCGATTCCGATATAGACCCTGTACGAAAAGAGTTCGGATATATGCTGATGCTTGGCTACTCCCCTGTTAAAAGCGAGGATGTAAAACAAATCCTTCAGCAGCTCAATTGGTATATTGAAGGTCAAGGTATTTTTTCATATGTTGGAGGCTTTAAGTTCAATAAGGATTCCACAGTTACCATGTGGTACTATTCTCCTGAGTTTTTCAAGGATTATAATACCGGTGCCAAGTATGAAGTTACAGGTAAGTATACAATAAACGGAAATAAGATAACTATCAAGCTTGATGAAAAGATGCTGCGAAAAAAGAATTGGAACGATATAGTTAACAATGGCAGTGTATACGAAGATAAAACCATTATAAATGCCAGACTTACAAAAGACGGAATCATAGAAAATGATATATTTGATTATAAAATCAAATATTTTTATCCAGAATTCAGTGCCTGATGCTACAGCTTATGTTTTTCCCTGTATTTACGGACTTTTATAAGGCTTGAGCAAGTATTGCAGCACCATTTTCTTGATTTGTTTTTACTCTGGTCATAAAAGATCCACCAGCAGCTGGGGTTTTCGCACTTTCGAATTCTGTTAACATCGTACTTTGTTAAAACCTCTATGAATGAAGAAATAACCTCAAATACCAGATAATTAAAATCCTTGTTTTCAGGCTGAAGCTGCAAAGTACAAGCGGAATTGTTTTCAATTTTATATTTTAGAGAAATGTCAGACAAATAAATATTTAGCTCTTCTAATTTTAGGGAGCTTATTTTTTTATGAACTATTGCTTCTTCAATTGCTTCAGCAAGTGAATCACGCAATTTAACAAGCTTTGAATATTCCTTTTCTGTTAAAGAAAAATCAAGGTCTATGTTCCACCTTTTAAGGAATTCACCTGTCCATTCACTCGCCTCCAGCATTTGCTTACATGGCGGACTGTTTTTATCCCATTGTTTATTAATAAAATCAAAGCACAAGAATTCCATGTTTCCCTCCATCACCAGTATAGCCTTATTTCTTAACACATAGCAAGAGTTGTTTATATAAAAGATACAGTATATTTATGTAACGTTCAATATTATTATTGACAGTTACATTATTAAGTGTTATATTAACTCCTGTAACACCCAATGTTTTGTTATGGTAGTTACATCAATGGAGTGATTATAATGAATATATCATCAGCAGAAGTTAAAACAATTGCATCTGAGTTGGGGGCAGACTTGTGCGGTATTGCTCCTATTGAAAGATTTGGTGAAGCACCCGAAGGATTTCATCCATGTGATTTAATGCCGGAATGCAAATCAGTAATTGTACTCGCAAAAAAATTTCTACATAGTACTCTCAATGCCAATTCTACTATTCCATATACCGTAGTAAGAAATTCATTATCAGCAGCATTGGACTTTTTGGCAGTCGAGCTTTCTGCCAAGCTGGAATTGAAAGGTTTAACAGCATTACCTGTTGGTACTGTAGGCCCTTGTGTCTGGGATGAAAAGACCAATAAGAACAGAGGTCTTATATCTTTAAAGCATGCGGCTGTTCAGGCTGGTTTAGGAAAAATAGGCAAGAACACTCTTCTTGTTAATGACAAGTATGGTAACATGCTCTGGTTAACAGGTGTTTTGGTTTCTAAAGAACTTGAAAGAGATCCAATTGCCAGATATAACGGATGTATTCCGAATTGTCGTTTGTGCCTTGACTCATGTCCTGTAAAGGCATTGGATGGAGTGAGCATGAATCAGAACGATTGCTGGAATAATTCTTTTGTGGATATGGGAGGCTCGCAGCTATTAGTAAAATGCTACAATTGCAAGAAAGTATGTCCAAATAGCCTTGGTATTGAGATTTAAAAAAATTTACTTTTCAAGTCTGCCAGGTTGCTGCTTTTTTAGGCATATATCAACCTGGCCCCCTTTTTTTATATTTATTACATAGTAACTTCCCAAGTATCATCAAGAGCAAGCCAATCTTTGAATTTCTCTTCCCCACCCCTCGACTTCCAATCCGAATCAATTGTAAGCCTGGAGCTAATACCACCTCTAGGATTACATACCATAACTATCCTGAGTCTTTCCGGTTCATAGACCTGCATCAGGTTATCATAAACAATGTTTATAAGCCTTTCATAAGACACAACAATATCTCTCAGATGATATATGTAATTTTTAAGCGACTTAAGCTCTATTACTTTATTTTTAGGGTAAAAGGACAGATAAATTGTTGCAAAGTCAGGCTGTTCCTGAACTCCAAGAAAAGTGCATTCCGGAATTTTTATTTTAATTTCATAAGCCTGTTTCGATGGGTTTGGTATTGCTTTTAACAGGCTGGAATCAATATCCTTGAAAGTCTTGATATTATCACTCATGTTTTGTCTCCTTATAAGTTAGGTGAGTTAATTATATACACCCATATTACGCTTAAAGTAATGCTAAGTTCACTTATAAGTTTACATTTAGTATTTAAAATTGTCAATAACATGATTCGTTTAATGACTGGTTCCACTTAAATTCAAGCCTATAACTCCCAAAACAACAAGTATTACCGATACAATCTTTAACGTGTTGACAGGCTCCTTAAAGAAGAATATCCCTATTATTACAATAAGCGAAGTTCCAACGCCAGACCACACGGCATATGCTACTCCTATATCAATTTTCTTCAGAGCAAAATTTAAAGCACCCAGACTAAGTACATAAAACACACCCATCAATATCGATGGAAAAAGTTTTGTAAAACCGTGCGAGAACTTCATTGCGGTAGTTCCGATAACCTCAAAACCAATTGCTAAAACAAGATAAATCCAATTCATTAAAAAACCTCCGTCTGTAGTTAATTCCGACCACCGGTTTTTATTATATTATTAAACAATCCAATTGTAAACCTGATTCTATTAATTATTTATTTTTGAATTAAGGAAATCAGATATGTTTTCTTTTTCATTATTGTTGAAGAAAAACTTTATAAAATGAAAATATATATGATAAACTTGTTCTATCAAATCTGCTTTAGAGGGTGAAAGTAATGCAGTATAAGAGAAGTCAGGTATCAAAATTGACAGATATTCATATTGAAACATTAAGATATTATGAAAGCCTCGGTTTAATTCCGGCACCTGAGAGGGACAGTAACGGTTATAAGCTGTATAACGACGAAACAATAAGAGTCCTTATAATGATTAAACAAGCCAAATCGTGCGGACTAACGCTTGAAGAAACAAAAGAAGTGCTGTCTCTCTTAACAGATATAAATAATGTCGATTATAAAATAATAGCTGAAATCATAGATCAGAAACTAACTGAGCTGGATAAAAAAATCGAAGAGATAAACCATTCCAAGAACATATTAAACAGAATAAAAAACAATATAGAAAATAATGTTTACTGTCCATTAAAAAAATCTTTTTAAAACCTCTTGACCGCGTAGTATACTACAGGATTTATACTGAATCCATAGTATATACACGGAGGTCTGTATGAATTTATACAATATAATTGAAAAAAGAACATCTATAAGGAAGTATCAGAGCAAGGATTTTGACAGCATAACATTAGATAATGTCCGGGCTTTGCTTTCACATATTAATCCCCTTTACAACGATATAGGAGTAAGGCTGGAACTTGTACATGAAGATGTAAAATCAGCAGGTATGGGTTTTCTGAACGGTCACGTAAAAATTCAGGCTCCATATTGTCTTGTAGCTATTTCTGAAAAAAAAGAAGGCTGCTTGGAGAACATAGGCTTTATTCAGGAGCAAACAGTTCTTGAATTAACCAATATGGGAATCGGTACCTGTTGGCTTGGAACTTTTAATAATGAAATGCTAAGACAGCTTTTAAATGTAAATGATAACGAAGTTATAACCAACGTTATTTCTCTAGGCTATACTGAAGAAAATAGCTTCCGTAATGGCAGCTTTAGAAAATTTGTAGGCAGCAAACGCAAAAAAGACACAGAAATAACTTTTTATAACGAATGGGGAGAAAATTCCTCTGCTTTTCTGGACAGGACTCCGCTCTTAAGAAGAATTCTCAAAGCTTCAATATTGGCACCTTCAGGCGGAAACAAACAGCCTGTAAATGTAATTCTTACAGATGATTCAGTACACTTTTTTATAAAAAACAAAAAGGATAATGTAGTAATAAATCCATGGGCTGCAATGGATGCAGGAATTTTTATTTCACATTTTTACCTTTGCTGCAGAGAAGAAAAAATTAAAACAGATTTTTATAAAGATGGTTCATTTGATAAATATAAGGCTCCTTCTGATACTAGTTATGTTATTTCATTAAAAATAGCATATAAATAATAAAATTACTGAAGGGTGCTTAAAAGCACCCTTCCCTAGCTTAAAAAGCTTTCAATAAATTTACCATTTCTATAGCTGTAACAGCAGAATCATAGCCTTTATTCCCAGCCTTGGTACCTGCACGTTCAATTGCCTGTTCTATTGTATCCGTAGTAATAACCCCAAAAATCACTGGAATATCTGTGTCTAATGATACCTTCGCTATACCTTTTGAAACTTCATTTGCTACATAGTCAAAGTGAGGAGTTGAACCACGGATTACAGCTCCAATACAAATAACAGCATCATATTTTTTTGAACTTGCCATCTTTTTAGCCAACAACGGAATTTCAAAAGCACCCGGAACCCAGGCAACTTCAATATCAGACTCATCTGCTCCATGTCTTACAAGTCCATCTATTGCTCCACTTAGCAGCTTACCACTGATGAATTCGTTAAACCGGCCTGTAATAATACCGAATTTTAGCCCGCTTGCAATAAGTTTACCCTCATTTGTTTTAACCGACATTAGTTTTTTACCTCCCTATAAGTTTCAATATTTTCTTTACCTGAAGTTTCAAATCCATTAAGAATATGCCCCATTTTGTCTTTCTTGGTCTTCAAATAAAACCTGTTTATATCATTTTCTTTTATCTGAATTGGCTCCCTACCTACGACCTCGAGGTCATACCCGTCCAATCCGGCAATCTTTTTAGGGTTATTTGTAAGAAGCCTTATCTTATGTAATCCCAAATCAGATAAAATTTGCGCCCCGATTCCATACTCTCTCAAATCAGGCTTAAAGCCCAATTTTAGATTTGCTTCTACTGTATCCATTCCTTGATCCTGAAGGTTATATGCTCGAATCTTGTTAATGAGGCCAATACCACGACCTTCCTGCCGCATATAGAGCAAGACGCCTCTTCCTTCAGCACTGATTTGTCTTAATGCAGCATCAAGCTGTTCTCCGCAATCACACCTTAAAGAATGAAATACTTCCCCTGTAAGACATTCGGAATGAACCCTTACTAAAACCGGTTGTTCTGTGCTGGTCAGATCTCCCTTTACTAAAGCGACATGGTGTTCACCATTAATAATGTTTTCATAACAAACAATTCTGAATTCACCGTAAGCTGTAGGCATTTTAGCTTCAGAAGCCTTTCTTACAAGCTTTTCATTTGTTCTTCTGTATTCTATCAAATCAGCTACAGAAATTATCTTCAAACCATGTTTTTTAACAAAGTTCAGTAGTTGGGGAACTCTTGCCATAGTTCCATCCTCATTCATGATTTCACAGATCATTCCTGCAGGATAGAGTCCCGCCATACGTGCCAAGTCGACCGCAGTTTCGGTATGTCCGGCGCGTTTAAGGACTCCACCGGCCTTAGCTATAATGGGATGTACATGCCCCGGGCTTATAAAATCTATTTTACAGGCTTTTGGATTAGCCAATTGTAAAGTTGTATATGCTCTTTCATACGCTGAAATCCCCGTGGTTGAATTTTTGTGATCAACGGTTATTGTAAAGGCAGTCCCGAGATGTTCTTTATTCCTTTGCACCATGGGTGTAATCTCCAATTCATCAGCACGTTCCTCGGTTATCGGAACACAAATCATTCCCCTGCCGTAAGTTGCCATAAAATTTACACTTTCGGGTGTAACCTTTTCAGCAGCCATTAGGAGATCACCTTCATTTTCCCTGTCTTCATCATCCACAACAATAATCATTTTCCCCAGCTTAATGTCCTCTAAAGCTTCTTCAATTGAATTAAACCTCATAAAATCATTCCTTTCAAACAGTTTTATTACATAAATCCATGTTCTTTTAATAACTCCATTGATAGATTGTTTTTATTTTCATCAGTATTTTTATAACCATATATCAATTTTTCAATATACTTTCCAATAAGATCACATTCAATGTTAACTATATCTCCGGTATTTTTCAGACCAAGTGTGGTTATGCCAAAAGTCAGAGGAATTAATGACACTTTGAAAATATTCTTATTAACTTCTGCTACTGTAAGGCTTGTACCGTCAAGAGCCACTGATCCTTGCTGAACAATATATTTCAAAACTTCCTGTGATGCTTCTATAGTCAACCAAACAGCATTATCCTCTTTTACCTTATGTATTATCTTCCCGATACCGTCAATATGACCGCTTACCAAATGTCCGCCCAGTCTGTCATTAAGCTTTAATGCCCTTTCAAGATTTACTTTGTTGGAAGGCTTCAGAGTTCCAAGATTTGTCCTGCGCATTGTCTCTGGCATAACATCAAACAAATTTTCACTACATGAAACGACTGTAAGGCAAACACCATTGACTGCAACGCTATCACCCACTTTAATACCATCAGTTATTTTTGTGCAATCCAATGAAATTCTTATTGAACTGCTTCCGTAAGTAATGCTTCTGACACTTCCAATTTCCTCAATAATTCCGGTAAACATATGTCCCTCCTTTCTTTTTATTTACTGATATACCCTTCGATGAGTATGTCATCATCAAATCTTGTAAGGTTAATATCTCTTATTTTGAAGGCATTCTTCATTAAATGTATTCCTGCACCTTCTACCGGTGAAACGGCATTTTCTCCGCCAATGATTTTAGGTGATATAAAGAACATAACCTTGTCAACAATTCCCGCTTCTAAAGCAGAATAATTGAGTGTCCCACCCCCTTCCAAAAGTACACTGTCAATTTCTAGCTTATAAAGTTCATCTATAAGTACCTGTAAATCAGCGTTACCTTTAAAACATGGAGTCTTAATAATTCTTACATTATTATCTTCAAGCTGCCTTTCTTTAGCTTTATCAATTGAGTCCGTTGTTGCTATAATAGTTCGGGCTTTAGAATTAGTATGTATAACATTACTGTCCAGTGGTATTCTCCCTTTACTGTCTACAATTATCCTGACAGGATCTGTGCATTCCCTAGACTCAAGCCGCGCTGTAAGTGAGGGATTGTCTTTAATAACAGTGTTGATGCCAACCATAATTGATGAAACCCTGTCCCTTACTAGATGTACATAATTTCGAGAGAATTCATTTGAAACCCATTTTGATTCTCCGGTTACTGAAGCAATTTTACCGTCCAGAGTCATGGCAGCCTTCATAATAACAAACGGCTTATGCCTGGTTATGTAATTGATAAATATTTCATTTAATTTCTCTGCTTCATTTTGCAAAACCCCAACAGTCACGTTAATATCAGCATCTTTTAGCATCTTAATACCTCTTCCTGATACTTTGGGGTTAGGATCAACCATTCCGACAACAACATTTTTAATGCCCAAATCAATAATCGCCTTGGCACATGGTGGTGTTCTCCCATAATGGGAACATGGCTCAAGGTTGACATACAATGTACTCCCCTGTACATCAGTACACGCATTTTTTAGCGCTGCCGCTTCTGCATGTGCACAGCCCAAAGCTTCATGAAAGCCTTCAGCAATTATTTCATTGTTTTTTACTATAACTGCACCTACAAGCGGATTTGGGTTTGTTTTCCCCCATCCCTTTTCTGCAAGTTTCAATGCTCTTTTCATAAAGTTTTCATGAACATCCACAAGCTTTCTACCTCCTTTCAATAACTAAGCAATCCATACTTTTACACCAGAGAAAAATAAAAAATCCCCGGAAGATAAACCTCCAGGGATAAAAAAAGGCAAAAATAAACACACTATCTTCCATCCAGACTATACTGTCGGCTCCGGAATCTGACCGGATCTGCTTTCGCTCGCGGGCTTATAGCTTTTTGCTATCTACCGCCGG
>JAEWTV010000058.1 GCA_023397675.1 Bacillota bacterium
GTGGAATATAGATATATCCATCACTCTCTAACTTACGTTTCATAAGTATCATCAATTCCATATAACGCTTTAATGTAATATGATTTAATGGAGTGAATCCACCAAAGATTTTAGCATAATAATAGAATACCAAAGTCTTTGAAATCTTATTTACATCAGTATGCTCCATATAGAATTCTTTTTCATCCTTAGAAATATCAATTCTGAATTTATGACGAATACGTTTAATTGTATCCTTGATATTCACTTTATTCAAAAGGATTGCATTCTCATCAATCTTCGACATATCCATCTCAAGTTTATCAAGATAGGATAAGCCATCGTTATCTTTCTCTGTACTAATTTCCTGCATATTAATACCAAAGTTCTTAATGCAGCAATACTCTAATTGGGTCTTGAGAATTACTGAATTAAAGCTAATGATAGAATGCTGGAAATTATACTTGAATACGTTATCTACGATAAGATTCTTACGAAGTAAATCTTCTGCATAAGATACAGCATCCATACTGTTTGCTTCATATTTAGCCCAAATAGCAGAGTTATTCTGCTCATTGAACTTAACCTTCACAAGAATTGTATGGAATAACTTAGCGTAAAGATTAACTCCTTCCTTCTTATACGTCAATTCAAATAACGGAATATAATAATGAATCAACTTTTTAACTTCAGGTTTACCTTTAACCACGCTGATATAATGCATAACCAATGGAATAATGAATTTAATGAAAGTAGAAATTACCATTAAAATCTTAGCATGATCATTCGTAAACTCGAGCGATTCAGAATATTCCTTACCTGCCTCTTTATTTTGTGCCAAATCAACACGATAGTTATCATCAACGAATTTCTTTACTTTCTCATACATGGAATCAGTAACGAAATTCTTATAGATAAGTTTAATCATTGCTTTGCGAGTTGGGTTTGTTCCAGCTGCATCAATGATATATTTGCAATGGAAATAGTTAAGTATCAATTCATCATCAGGATCATAGAACTTGATGAAATAATTAATGTACAAAGAGATCTTATCAAATCTCTTTACATACGAATCTTTATAAGATACGTAGAATGTGTTTAATGCATCGGTATGCAAACCTTCAATGTATTTATCGAATGCAATAAACATTGCTTTCCCTTTATAGGTGATAACGATATCACCATTTTCAGGGATCCACTCATCAACTGCGATTACACCTTCGCGTACTGGGGATGCTACCAAAGATTTCTTAATCAATGTAAATCACCTTTCCCTAACTATAAAATCCTATAAACTCAAATATATAATATATACTTACATCTTTATTTAAAATATCTATGTTTTCGCGAAGCAGACTGTGCCTTCACTGCTCTCTTCACTCTAGAAGTCTTCACAGCTTTCTTCGTGCCTTGAGCATGTTGCTTTCCTCCGCCAATAAACTTAGTCCAAGTATCTTTAAGCTTTTTCTCAATTTGGTGAGATTTACGTTTAATCGTATTGAAACTAAGGAGATCGGTTTTCGTTCTTGCTTCATAAACTTCTTTTGAAGTATGGATGTTATCTGGATTAAACCGTGACATACTTGTACCATATAGAGATATATTACTCTTGCTCAAATAGTACGGATTAATCTTTAAATGATATAATGCAAAGAATAAAGTATAATCATAACCGATAGCAGATTGTGGATTTGATTTCTCTGATGGTGTACGTAATAACATTTCTGAGTAATGATCTTTTAACTCTTCGATGAGTAAATCATGCTTATTGTAGGCATAAGCATATTGGAAACAGAATCCTGGAGAATTATCAAATACTTGAATCTGATAATTCCTGATGGAATCTTCCATACGAACTTTAGGATCATTTGTCCAGAAACGAAGCACTACGTCATATATGACATCGGAATTAGAATCAGATTGGAGTTGAAAATGAAAGTATACATCACCGATGTCTGTCTTTGATGCTCCTTCTCTATAAATCTCCAATGCAAGATCTGTATGTTTGACCATATAGTCGCGATATTTTTCTATTAGGTGATTCTTAGATACAATATTACTATATGTATCAGGACCACCGAAGGCTGATGGATCGCGAACTATATCTTCCAATATTGGTTGTAACTTTTTAGGCAAAACTTATTCACCATCCGATCTTATGAAAATCTTTTAAGAATAAATTACCATATTACATATTAGAATGTTTTTTGAAATATACAAAATTATTACGCATTATTCATTAAAGAATCAATAGGTGTAAATTTATATTACACCTATTGATTCATATTTTTTTATTTTATTTCTTATCGGTCTGAATATCTGCCGCAATATACTGATTAGCAGAAAGAATCGTACCAACGATGCTGATGGCACCTTTCAGCACTTCAATATCAGTACGGCAAGAATTGATAATATCAGAAGAATAATCATCTGTATTCAGATCAAAGCATACATTTTCTTTTACGCTCTTATCAATAATCTTTTTCGTCTCTTCCAAGTCGAAGTCCGAATACTTATTACGGTGAATAATATTTAGAACTCTTGCAAAAGATTCCTTCAGAGTATCAGCAATGGATTCCATTACTTTATCTCCTTTGATTTTGTCTTTTGTCTCTTCGATCGCGCGAAAAATAGCAATATTATTGCCAATATTGTATCCGTAATTAAGAGTAGACTGACAAGCGCGAATCGCATCATCAAGTGCGTCATCATTCATCTTCTTTTCTAAATCTGTATGACCACCAACATAAATCATTGCCGACTTACAAGCAATACGACCAAGACGTTCCTTAGCGTCGATATAATTCTTCGTAATGTAACGCTGGTTCTCGATTTCATCCATTTCCTTCTGATACTGATCCTTCGCATCAAGAATATGAGACTGGACCAGACCATCATTTGCATTGGAGAAACCATGGAACTCGATATTCTCATTACCAACTGATACTGCATCACAGGTACCAAAGAACTTAGCAACTTCATACTCAAGATCTTCACGCATCTGAGAACCATCATCTTTTGGAATATCGATGATAACATGCTCAAGCTTCTGCGGATTTTCACCACGAGCTACAGCAAGAATCATCTGCTGGCGATAAGCAACATCTGCTTTCTTCTGAGCTTCAACCGCCTGATTGTACTTAGATGCCGTGCTATAATACTTTTCAAGCATCTTTGTAATACGCTCTGCATCAAATGGATTGAGTACACGATTCCCAAGGAATGGAGCAAGATCCTCAAAGATAAGACGCTCAACCTGACGGAAATATGGATTCTTTGCAAATACAACGGGGAACGGAATTGCACCGCCACCAGAGGTTTGCTGATTATATGCTGTAATGAAATCCTGAGAATCCGAACGAAGCTTATCCATGAAGTATTGGTCATAGTTAGGTGCAATTACCAGCAATCTCTCACCAGGCTTCTTAGTCATAAGATAACTCTGAGCCAGTTTAATAATATCCCAATGCTCATTACCAAGCGTGAAGTTAAAGAGCATTACGTTCGGATGCGGGATATTGCACTTAGCACCATTCTCTGCATTACAATAAATCTTATCAATATAAGAACCAGCAATGTAGAACATGTCATCCATAATATCGTATTTGGCTTTATCAGTTAAAGACATACGCTTACTAATGGATGTATCTCTACCGGACTTCTCATAAATCTCTTTAATGAAGCTGGTATATTCATCATTATCATTCGTTGCAATACGTGCTACTTTCTCCATGATGGATACATAGTCATCATCAGTAACTTGGATGGAATTATTCTGAATATTTTCGCAAAGGATATCCACGTACTTCTTGATGAATTCTTGAATATCCTTTGGACGAATACCATTCAGAATATTATTTTTATGAATCTGATCAAGGAATTCATGAGCTGCAAGAATTGCCGTAGTTGAACCATCGCCAACCTTCATAACCATTTGATGGGAAATCGTAAGAATAAGATTGAGGATAGTATTATCTTTACGGGTATCAAAACGAATATTCTTTAATACCGTAAAACCATCCTTTGTCATATGGTACGCACCCATCTCTTCGATCATGGTACCGCCACCATATGGTCCAACGGTCTTCCCTACAATATCTGCAAGGAGATTAAATAAATCGTTAATACGAGACTGAAAGATTTGCTCAGTAATAACGTTGCAGTGATATTTGTTAGTCAATTCGATAATATTATTATCGGTTTCTTTCGTTGCCATTTTTTCAAATCCCTTCTTAAAATACTAAATTAAAACACTATCACATTATATAGCTGTGGCAAGGCATAAATAATTATTTACCCTTTAAGCAAACTATTTTCATTAATATCCATAACTTTAAAGAATGCTACATTGGCTCTACCATTTAAATTGTACTTTAAGCTGGAACCATCCTCCTCAAAATTAAATCTGTAATTGGATAATCCAAAAAATATATTATTAAATTCTTCATATTCATTAACTTCGGATATTCTCTTTGCTGACCAATCATATACAATATTTGGTTTCAGCTTCTTAAGAGTATTTACATAATCACCTGTAACGTATTTTATCTTATCCGTCTTAGGGAACATGGAGCAAATATCATAACGTTGACGTTCATCATCTTTTTCATTCCATATATAGATATTATTAATGCAATAACCATTGATAAATCGTTTTACTGCATTTACCATATGGAGTGGTTTAGAATCTCGATACATATTTTTGAATCGATCATGAAGATAACGATAATTCTTTTCATAATCGAATTCTTTAATCGCTGCCCATTCTAATGGATTCTCTACTTGCCTCATTACAATATACGGAGATAATGCATCCATCGTAAGAGTATCGAAAAGACCAATATCAATAAACTTAGCAAACTTATGTGGATATTTATTCACAATAGTCATTATTATAAAAGGATCTGGATCTTTCAATACCCTATCAAACACAAATAGCAAATCAGCTTTCTTAAGAGAAAGCCTTTTCTTAATTGGTTGAACTTCAGGCATAAAATTCTCACCTTCTTTTAAGTTTATAAAATCGTTATCGCGATTAGTAGATAAAAAAAAAATAAGGGCTCATATTTTTTGAGCCCATCTGGATATTATTCCTCCAACAAGAGCTTAGCATTGCGTTTAATGATTCTATTCACCACCTTTTCAATATTAATATATATACCGCAGAAAGCTAACCAGGCGTCCTGCTCCATGAGGGATTTATTATATCCCTTTATATTATCGCCTGCTATCAGGATCTGCGTGTATATATTTGCTAAATCACCTCCATACTTTTCTTTCATTTTTACATTCATCCACTCCATCTGCTGACAATGACGAAGTTCATGCCTGATGAAGGCACGAACAAGGAATTTGGGTTTATTTATCAACGCATGTTTAAACACAACCTTATGGGAAACCCAATCTGTAAAACCCAGTACTTCATCTTTATTGGAATAATTTGTCTGTACATCAGGTAGTTTTTCAACTACCTGAATTACCCACTT
>JAEWTV010000069.1 GCA_023397675.1 Bacillota bacterium
AGAAAGTATGTATATGAAAACCTATTATTAGAAAGGAGCAAACAGATATGAAAAAAAATGATAAATTCCAACAATATAAATTATCAAATTACATTAATGAAGAGGATATAGTTGATTTGGCCTATGAGTTTGACTTGTACGAGTACAATGTATCCAAAAAACTCAAAAATAATATTAAAGAACAAGCTTTGAAAGAATTAAATTTGAAGCCAAGACTTAATACTAAAAATACGTTTAAGGTTTCAATAGCTGCGTTGCTGGCAGTTACCTCCCTTTTCGTTGCAACAACACCTTCAGCGTTGGAAAGTATTAAAAGCGTTATAAGGTACATTCCGGGATTTAGCACTCTTTTACAGGATGACCCTTCTACCACGGAAAGATATGTTTTAGAGCAGCCTGTAGAAAAGGTTTTTGGCAGCAAAAAGGCTGTAATAACAGGATTAACGGCTGATAACAAATCGGCTTCATTTTACCTTACCTTTTATGATAATGCGTTTGACTTTGAGAATTATGAGCAGGTTTCAGTTGACAACGCCAGTGAAAACTTTATTAACAGCATAACTATAAAAGATGCTATGGGTAATAAACTTAAAAAAAGCACTTCTTCTTGGGGTATAGGAGGAGGCGAATTTATGGGCCGATTTACTTATACTGGAGACATAAAAAATCCTCAATCATTACAAATAAGCTTTGAAAATGATGAAAAATCCTTAATCAACTTAAAGCTAACAAAAACTAAAGACTATAATTCGTATACTGAACTTGGACCATCTGACAATAAAAATGGCGTCAGTATTATAGCAGTTCCAAAAAATATAAATGATAATATAAATGTTAAACTATTCACTCCTCTGGATAGCACATATAGCGTTGCATCATATGGAATTGAGAAATGCTTATTAAGTGCTTCCGATGATGCTGGTAATAATTATGAGATTTCGAGTGATTTAACTAATAGATTAGGCTGCAGCATTAATGAATTCAATATAGCTAATAAAAACTTAAATGCCAAATCCTTAACTGTTACAATACCTGAAATACTGCTGAGATACAATAAAGCGATTCAAGAGACAAAAATTGAAGTAGATATCCCCGAAAAAAGTTCAATGGATCTCAACAAAAAAATTATGATTCAAGGCAATACTGTAATTTTAAAAAAGGTAGAGAAAATAGAAAATAATCAGATTAGGCTATATTGGGATATGAATATTAGTGATAAGGATAATGAATATATTACAGCATTTTGTTTGGGTGATATCTATAGCAGCAAGTACTATTATAATACAAACTCATTTCCGTATAGTGTAATGCAAATTACTGATATAAGCTACAACCCGGGTGAAAAAACAAAAGTTGCAAATGTAAGTTATTTAGAAATTGCTAAAAAGGGGCCCTGGAAAATAAAAATAGATAAATAACTCTATGTAATCCTAAACTGCCATGGACTATTCCCTGGCAGTTTTTCTATTTGATCTTCTTGACTTTATTAAAATATATTATATAATCTTTATATGAATAGTTGTTCATATGTTATTTTAAGTGAGGTTATATTATGAAAGATTATCGTGAAAAAGAAAAGCTAATGTACAAATTCTTGTCTAAAATCTATGATGCTATGGATGTTATTATTTTCCCCACAAGGAAGTGCAATCCCAGGCTTGCACTTGGAAATAGATTATCGGATGGTAATTTGCTAATTCTTGACGTGTGCTGCGGAACAGCAAACACATCCATTGCCATAGCCAAGAAAAACAACAACTCTAAGATTGTAGGAATTGATTTATCTCCTGATATGTTAAAGGTAGCAAGGAATAAGATTTCAAGAAAAAAGCTAACCAATATAGAACTTATGGGGATGGATGCAACAAATATCAAAATCAATAAACAATTTGATGTAGTATCAATCTCACTATCCCTTCATGAAATGCCTCATGATGTAATGGATTCAGTCATTAGTCAGATTGCTTCAAAACTTAAACCTGACGGAAAGCTTTATATAATTGACTGGAGTAAACCCAAGCATTTTTTAAGAAAAGCCTTATTTATGTTCTTTCCCTACTTTTTTGAACAACTTGGACAACGTGAATTCAGATGTTTCCTTAAAATAGACTGGAACAGCTACTTAAGCAAATACGGTTTAAAGGTGGAAAGTGCAGAACAATTCTCTTTTACAAGCCTTATAACAATTTCAAGATAATTACGTAGACAGACTGCTTAATTGCTGTTTATTTTTTCGGCAAAGCCTTGCAGGGTAAGCTGCCTGGGTACATATATTCGTTTAATTGTATAAGAATTGTCTCCTTTATAATAGAAACCTCTTTCGGTAGTAACGGCAAATTTGTAGTACTTAGAGACTATACTTATTACTTTTGAATTATAATACCCAGTAGGATAAGCAAGAACATTTACTGTTTTCTGTGTTAAACCTTCCAAAAAAGCTTTTGATTCAGAAAGCTCTTTATCCAGCTCTTCAGGTTTAAGTTTGTTAAGATTCGGATGAGTAAGAGTGTGGCTCTGGAAACTGATTATATCGCTCATTTCCTGTATTTGTGGAGTTTTAAGGTAAGCGGGTTGGTCAATAACACTTGAACATATAAAGATAGTTGCTTTAAACCCATATTTCTTTAGTATTGGGTATGCATTTGTATAGTTATCTTCATAACCGTCATCAAACGTAATTATTACAGGATTCTTGATGTTTTGAGCGTTATTAAGTTCGTCAAATGTAATTGCAGTATAGCCATTGTCCTTAAGGTACTGTATTTGACTCTCAAATGCAGCAGGAGTTACAAAAAGCTCTTCAATACCGCTGACTATATCATTAATAGCATGGTAATAAATAATCGTCACTCCCCCTTCCTTTTTTAGTTCCTTGGTCGGAAGCAAAGAAGTATCTGTAGTCTGAGCATTTTCATAAAACTGTCTTACAGTTTCAGGAACGTATGAAGTTACTTTATTAGGTTGAGAATTACTGCTTAAAGAATCATTATTGTATAGTGAAGTAGGAGCATTAGAATTTACTGAAATGTTAGTACTATTTGGCTTTGTCGTATTAATTGTTTCATTTTGGACAGCCGGTTGTTCATGATTAGAAACTTTTTTGATTTCTGTTTTAGAGGTTATTGTTTTTTTCGTATGGCTAACAAAAGCAGAGTTTTTGTTTTCAAAACTAACACCACCAATGTAAAAAATCAATAGACAGGACACAAATAGCATAAAGCACACAACGGCACGTTTTATAAATGCTCGTGACGTTTCATTAAAATGAAATTTCATAAAGAAAATTTCCTTGCTGCCTATTTATTTAATACAGTTAACCCACTATATTTATATTGTTAATGAGCTGCTGTATAAATTCGAAATCATAACCCCTGTGGTGAAGAAACGAATATATACGTTTTATTATCTTTTCATCTTTTAAGTTGTACTTCCCAAATTTTTTCCTTACAAGCCCTTCGGCTACCGAAAATTCATCAATATCCATATCATTTATTATTTCAGATATAATATCTGATGACACACCTTTATGCTGTAATTCGGCAGCCAACATCTTTTTTGACATAGGTTTGAGTTTGCTTCTGTCGTAAACAAACTTCTGGGCAAACAGCCGATCATTAATATACCCCATTGACTTTAATTCATCTGTTACCTTTTCGGCTGTTTCCTTTGAATACCCATCCGTAGTGAGCTTTAAGAGGACTTCCTTTTCACTGCGTATCCTTAGTGAAAGATAATTTATTGTTTTAGCTTTTGCAGCACTGTAATTTAAAGTATTTTTTATATAGCTGATCTCTTCTTCGGTAATAGTAGATTTCTCATAAAAATTCATTGATATATAAGCGTCTTCGTCTATTGAAAAAGAATATCTTCCATCAATATATACCATGTACCTACCATTTTTATGCTTTTCCACCGATGTAATTACCATTTTTTCTCCTTATCAGCTATGAATGATTAATGCTTATATTATACAAATAGATTTTATTGCCACAGGCAACTGTCTGTCAATAGTTTCCCGCATTACATATCCAATTCATCTTCATCTTCTTCATCAACACTGACTGTCTTTTGATTCATATTTTTTAGAACTGACTGGCTAAAGATTTCCCTTACTTTAGCTTCTATTTCATTTGTTATATCAGCATTTTCCTTAAGGAACTGCTTAACATTTTCTCTTCCCTGACCTATCCTCTGGCCATTATATGAGAACCATGCTCCGCTCTTATTAACTATATCAAGGTTTACAGCAATATCAAGAATACTGCCTTCCCTGGAAATACCCTGACCGTAAACGATATCAAATTCAGCTTCCTTGAATGGAGGTGCTACCTTGTTTTTAACAACCTTAGCCCTGGTTCTGTTTCCTACAACCTCTGTACCCTGCTTGATTGATTCAATCCTTCTGATATCAAGCCTGACAGACGCATAGAACTTAAGAGCTCTTCCGCCTGGTGTAGTTTCCGGATTTCCAAACATTATACCTACCTTTTCACGAAGCTGGTTAATAAAGATTGCAGTTGTTTTTGATTTGCTGATAACACCGGCAAGCTTTCTTAATGCCTGCGACATAAGCCTTGCCTGGAGTCCGACATGAGCATCTCCCATTTCGCCGTCTATTTCTGCTTTAGGTACAAGAGCTGCAACCGAGTCAATAACAATAACATCAATTGCACCGCTTCGCACAAGGGCTTCAGCTATTTCAAGTGCTTGTTCTCCTGTATCAGGCTGCGAAACTATAAGGTTGTCTATATCTACGCCAAGATTTTTAGCATAAATCGGATCAAGAGCATGTTCTGCATCTATATATGCGGCTTCACCGCCTGCTTTCTGCGCCTGTGCAACTATATGAAGAGCAACAGTAGTTTTACCGGATGATTCAGGTCCGAATATTTCAACTATTCTTCCCCTTGGAACACCACCAACTCCAAGTGCTATATCAAGTCCAAGTGCGCCTGTTGGTATAACCTCCACATTAAGATGTGAGTTTTCCCCCAACTTCATTACCGCGCCCTTTCCGAACTGCTTTTCTATTTGTCCTAAAGCCATTTCCAAAGCCTTTTTCTTTTCAATCATACTATTTTGCGCCCTCCATTAACCAAATTGTTATCGAACATCTGTTCTAATTATATATTATATTTTTTCACCAGTCAATAGTTATTTTGCATTTTTTTACATTTTTCCAATTTCTTTCACTTTTGTTCTTCCAAGTAAGCCTTTCATTTTTGAAATTATAGCGTTATACAGGTAAACAGCCTCTTCTATCTTCAGCCTGATTGCTGCCGCCATAAAAATCATAAAACCAAAACCGATTTCTGCAGCTATAATAACTAGCTCAAGAATTTTATGTTTTAATGTAAATTTCTGTGTAAAATCAACTGGAATAAGCTTATTTATAACAAACAGTATAACTGCCATCACTAAAGCGGCACCGAAAACCCTAATTGAAAAATTCAACAGATTTCTAAGCTTGAGTCCTCCCACTTTCCTGTTCAGATACCACAGCAGCAGCAGTGCATATATTGCACTCGAAATCGAAAAAGCGAGAGCCATGCCTGAAGCACTTAAGTTAGTAAGCTTGAAGAAACCGAAACACAATATTGCATTAAGTGCAATTGATGAAGCACCTATATAAAGAGGGGTTTTTGTATCATTATTGGCATAGAACGCCCTGTTGACTATGGCTACTATTGATTGCGAAACAAGCGCTATTGAAAAAAACATAAGCATAGTGCTTGTAATGTTTATTGTGGAAGCACTCATTCGTGCAGACCATTTATATATTACACTTGTAGCCGGTACCCCAAGAACAGCAAGTCCCACAGCTGATGGAATGATTAATAGCAGCATTGATTTCAGTGATTTTACAAGTGTACTTCTGTATGAATCCATATCATTCTTTGCAAGCATTTCTGATAGAGAAGGAAGTATTGCAACTCCCAATCCTAGTGCAAATATACCATAGGGCATCTGCCATATGTCGGTTGCATTTCTTAATGCCGTTACACTGCCATCAGGGAAATATGAATTGTAGGACTGTGAAACCAGTATGTTTATCTGCGCTATCGAAGATGCTATAAGCGAAGGAATTGACAGCAATACCAGTTTTTTAAGCCCTGGATCTTTTAAGTAAATTTTAGGCCTGTATAACTTAAGATTTTTAAGTGTGAATGTAAGCTGGAAAAGGAAGTACAAAATCGAGCTGCACATAATTCCGACAGCCACCATTTTTACCCCATAGCGGCTGAAAACAATAATGCTTATGATACAGAAAACATTGTAGCTAAGTGTTCCATATGCCGCTGCAACATATCTGTGGTAGGAATAAAGGACACCGTTAAGAAGTCCTGTCAGCATTATAAATGACACCGATGGGAACATTATTCGGGTAACCTGTACTGTCAGCTCTGCTTTTTCCTTTCCGAAACCGGGCGCAACAAGGCTGATAAGCTGGGGCGCAAAGATCTCACCCAGAATACTGAAAACCGTTATTGCAATAAACATTATATTAATAAATGAAGAAACTGCTCTCCAGCCGTTTTTTTCATCACCATTTGAAATATATCGTGACAGCATTGGTATAAGTACCGAAGCTATCGATCCGCCGACCAATAGGAAAAACATTACGTCAGTAATGGCAAAAGACATAAAAAGAGCATCTTTATCATTTACATTCAAATAATGAATGTTTGTTATAAGTGTTGTTCTAATAAATCCAAGAATTCTGCTGAGTACTGTTGATGTCATTACTATTATGGCTGCAACAGCAAGCTTTCTGTTTTGTGTGTTTTCCAATTATGTATCCTCCGGAACTTAAGGCTTACAAGCCTTTTTTAAGGAGATTTTTTCTGATAGTATCAAAAGCGTTTAAAACCGTAACCTTCCTTATTCGCTCCCTGCTTCCCCACAGTCTTAATTCCTTTGTCTGAACTCCATCTTTATCGGCAATTCCGACATAAACAAGACCAACCGGTTTTTCAGTGGTTCCGCCTCCAGGCCCTGCTATTCCAGTAACTGATACTCCTATATCAGTTCCAAGCCTCTGCCTGACACCGGCTGCCATTTCAGCAGCTGTCTGACTACTGACTGCACCATACTTTTCGAGTGTTTCATGCTTTACTCCGAGCTGTCCTTCCTTAATTTCATTGCTATAGGAAACAATACTTCCGTAAAAAACTTCCGAGATTCCCGGTATGTTTGTTATATGAGCCGATATAAGACCTCCTGTGCAGGATTCTGCAAAGCTTATGGACATTTTTTTATCCAGCAGCATTTCTCCCACTACCTGTTCAAGGTCTTTTCCTTCAACAGAATATATAGCATTCCCAAGTTTTTCTTTAATTTTATCCAAAGCCGGTTCAAGATAAACTTCACCGTCTTCATTCAGATTACATTTTGCAGTTACTCTGACTGTAACCTCTCCATCCTTTGCATAGGTTGCAATTGTTGGATTGGTTTGACCTTCGACAAGCTCCATAAGCCTGTTTTCAACTTCGGATTCACCTATTCCAAATACCCTTACAAACCGTGATACAATCGTGTGCTCCAATTTACTAAGGAAGTATGGCATAACGCTGTTTTCAAACATTGGTTTCATTTCAATAGGAGGTCCAGGGAGCATGACAACTACTTTTCCGCCGGCTTCAACTATACAGCCGGGTGCCGTACCATGTTCGTTCCTCATAATAATACTGTCTTCAGGCATATAAGCCTGTTTAAGGTTACTTTCAACCATTTTGCGGTTTATCTTTTCGAAGAAGGTTTTAATTTCATTTGCACTGTACTCATCAAGTACAAGTCTTTTACCCATCAATTCCGCTATTGTTTCCTTTGTGAGGTCATCCTGTGTAGGTCCCAGTCCGCCGGTTGTAATTACAATGTCCGACCTTGACAAGGCAAGCTTGAGTGATTCTTTAAGCCTTTGAACATTATCTCCTACCACACTGTGATAAAAAACTCCTATTCCCGCATCAGGAAGTCTTGATGAAATATATTGGGCATTGGTGTTGGCTATCTGCCCCATTAAAAGCTCAGTACCTACCGCCAGTATTTCAGCATTCATTATTATCACCTTTTATTTATTATTACAACTATAAGTTGCTGGTATTTAATTATCTATGCCATTTTATCATATTATTGCAAATCACTTCAAATATTATCTAAACACGTTTAGAATCCATTTAATATGGTATATATAAACGTGAGAAGTATGATATTATTTAGAAGCAATCTTATTTCCATATATTTAATTTATAGATTAAGAAGGAGTGAATTCTATGAATGAAATTACTTCAAGTAAAGTTGCTATAATCGGTGCAGGTTTCGTTGGTTCCACAACTGCCATGACGCTCATGATGAGCGGCCTTGTTTCTGAATTGGTGCTTATAGACAGGAATACAGAGAAATCCGAAGGCGAAGTCATGGATCTTAATCATGGAATGCCTTTTGTAAGACCTGTAAGAATTTATAATGGTGAAATGAAGGATGTTAAAGGCGCTGATATAGTAATCATAACCGCTGGAGCCGGTCAAAAGCCCGGTGAAACCAGAATGGACCTTGTAAATAAGAATACAGAAATATTCAAGGGCATTATAAGTGAGATTGTGAAGTATAACACCGATTGCATCCTTTTAATAGTTACAAACCCAGTAGACGTATTGACTTATGTAACCTACAAGTTGTCAGGCTTCCCCAGCGAAAGGGTTATAGGCTCAGGCACAGTGCTTGATACTGCACGTTTTAAATACCTTCTTGGTAATCATGCAGGAATTGATCCCAGGAATGTTCATGCATATATTATTGGAGAGCACGGTGACAGTGAGGTTGCGACCTGGAGCCTTACAAATATTGCAGGCATTCAAATGGATGAATACTGCAAAAACTGCAGTGGTTGTGAAGGTGGTATTTCAAAAAAAGAAATATTTGAAGATGTAAAAAATGCGGCTTATCAGATAATATCCCGCAAAGGTGCTACTTATTATGCAGTTGCCCTTGCAGTAAGAAGAATTGTAGAGTCAATCGTAAGGGATGAAAATTCAATTTTGACGGTTTCAAGCCTTCTTACCGGGCAATATGGACTGGATAATGTTTGCCTGAGTGTTCCTACCGTTGTAAACAGGCGCGGAATAGAAAGAATAATAGATATTCCCCTTGACGCCAATGAAAATGCAAGTCTGAGTAATTCCGGAAAGCTTTTAAGAGAGGTTATCACTCAGTTAAAGCTGTAACAATACATCAGTAAAGAACTAATTAATCATTTCGCTTACTATTGGACATGTGCCGTTTTATAAAATAAGAACGGCACTTTTCTGCTTTCTAAATAAAACAATTCCAGTACGTTCCATATTTAATTAATTATTTTGTCATTTACTCAATAATTTTTACTTAAAAATATAATGTTAAATATCTTGCATTTTTTGATAGTTTTACATGTAAAAAATTATCAACTTTATACATTCAATTTGTAACGCTAATATGATATTATTTCTATAAAAATACCACATTTTTACCACGAGGTGAAGTTATGGGAGATAATATCAAGGCACTAAAAGAAATTGTTAATAATGTTGAAAAGGTAATAATAGGCAAGCATGAACAAATTGAACTTACACTTATAGCGCTGATGTGCAACGGTCATGTACTAATTGAAGATGTTCCCGGTGTAGGAAAAACAAGTCTTGTATGTGCTCTTTCAAAATCCATCAGCGCCTCTTTTAAAAGAATACAGTTCACACCTGATATTCTTCCTTCTGATATAATGGGATTTTCAATGTATAATCAGAAAACAAATGAATTTGAGTACCGTCCAGGAGCAATAATGAGCCAAATCATTCTTGCGGACGAAATAAATAGAACTTCTCCTAAAACTCAAGCGAGCTTGCTGGAAGTCATGGAAGAAAACCAGGTAACAGTTGATGGCGTAACTTATAAGGTTCCAAAGCCTTTCATGGTACTTGCAACACAGAACCCTATAGAGTATCTGGGAACATTTCCTCTTCCTGAAGCCCAGATAGACAGGTTCTTTATCAAAGTTAGCCTTGGATACCCGAACTTTGATGATGAAAGCAATATTCTTAAAAGGTTCAGTGAAAAAAATCCTTTTGAATCACTTAGCCCGGTTGCTGATGGCAGTATTATTACTGAAATACAGTCGGAAATTAAAAAGGTTCATGCCGATTCAAGCCTTAATAATTATATCGTTAATATTGTAAGCCAAACAAGAAATCACAATGACATTTCATTAGGTTCCAGCCCCAGAGGTTCACTTTCACTTTTCAGGGCTGCACAGGCATGGGCTTATTATAACGGAAGAGACTATGTTCTTCCCGATGATGTTAAAAAGATGGCAGTTCCAGTATTGTCGCACCGCATAATTCTCAAGCAGGAAGCAAAACTGCGTAAGGTTAAGCCTGAAGAAATCATAAAATCAATAGTTGATGGTATTCTGGTTCCGGTGGTAAACTACCATGAAAAGAAATAGAAAACTTTATGTTTTTTTCTTCATACTATCTATAATATTTATATTTAATTACGGCGGAAAGGTTCCCTACATCTTTTTTCATATAATGTGGGTATTACCTTTGTTTTCGCTACTTTTACTTACAATATCATTTCTTCATTTCCGCTATGTTCAAAAGCTTGACTGTACCCATGCGGTTAAAGGTGATACTGTACATTACTCGGTTACAATAAAGAATTCCGATTTCTTTATGTACCCCTATATCAGAGTAAAGTTTTATGCAGATAACACAATATTTAAAGAGCAGCTTAGTGAAAAGCGTTTTTCTCTTTATCCTTTCAAATCAAAGACCTTTAGCTTCAGCCTTAAATGCAAGTACAGGGGGTATTATGAAGTAGGAATGCAATCTATAGAATTTATAGATTTGCTTGGCTTGTTTAAGCTTACACACAAGGTTAGAGAAAATAGGGTTATACGCGTTCATCCAAAGATTATTCAGCTGGATAGCTTTAATGTAAAAACAAATTGCCTTTCAGAAGCCCATTCACAGATGAATGATAAACATAAGGATATGTCCACAATTTCCGACATAAGAAAATATGTTATGGGTGATACCTTTAAGATGATTCACTGGAAGCTTACGGCTAAGATAAATCAGTTGATGGTAAAGAATTTTCAGAGCACAACCGATCTTTCTACAGTTCTCGTTCTGGACCTTAAAACCAACAAACTTGATTATGACCAGAACATTATTATTGAAGATAAGCTTATTGAATCCATATTAGCCGTATCCCGTTATTGCCTTTCCAACTGGATACCTCTTAACCTTGTATATTACAAGAATGGAATTCAGGATATTCAAGCTAAAAACCTTCATGATTTCGAAACCATTTACAGTGTTCTCTCTGAAATCAGGTTTAATGAAAAAGTTGACGTAAGCAATATTATTGACTTATATTTGGAAAACAATTTCAACAAGACAAATGTTATGATCTTTTCATCCAATGTCGATTACCAGCTTAGCGACTGGATAGAGCACACCAGGCTTTCAGGCTATGAACTGGCGTTATTCTATGTGTCACCTGAAGAAATTACGTCCGAAAAGGATAAGAATGCAGAAGATATTGTGTCCTATCTGCCGGAAATCGGTGTAAGCACCTATAGAATTGGCATCAATGATGATGTGAATACTTCCATAAACAAAGCAAAAGCATCATGATTTCATTAAACGGGGGTTTCAAATGAAACTAAAATCAACAGCAAGACTTATTACAAATTTAATACCTTCTGCTCTTTTAGCTTTCAGCCTCATTTATGCGCTTACTACTGCTCTTAATTTTAAATTCAGCATATATACAATAATACTTTTTACAGCAGTATCTTTTATCCTTTTAGCTGTTGTTTTTATAAACAAAACCTCAATAAAGATATCTGTATTTCTTGCGGCACTTTCTGTTATCGGAACTGCCGCATATTTTCTTATTTCTAAAGGTTGGGACATTGTATACTACTATGTGCAGGTATTCTTCATTTGGATTTACAACTTCATGAACAATGCACAATCTTATAATGAAGGATATGCATTGATTAGCGTTATATTTATATCAGTTGTTGTAAGCTTTTTTGTATATCTATTTACTGTTAGGCGCTTACGCTTCCCTCTTTTATTTATATCAGGGGTAGGCATTTTTGTCATACAGGGCATGTTCAATTTCTTTTCAAGCCTTCCAGCCTTCTTTATTTTCTGTACAATGATGATTTTTTACTATATGAAGTATATCCATAATAAAAATTCTAAAACTCACAATAATGAATATGCTGGCCAATTCGGTTTTATATCTGCTGTACTTCCACTGGTTCTTTTAATAGGCGTTCTGACTTTTATTCTGCCTACAAGCAGAGAACCTGTACACTGGAAATGGCTTGACAAACAGTATGATGCACTTGTGAAATTACTTGATAATCCCAATTCACGCCCATTGGTTTTTGATGTTTTCTCATTATCTTCAGCCGGGTTTGGTGAAAATTACAATGTACTTGGCGGTAAAGTAAAACTCAATAAAACTACTGTACTTAAGGTTGAATCACCAAGGAGACTTTATCTTAAAGGAGTAATTAAAAACATTTATACGGGTAAAGCCTGGCTGTCGACTGTAGAAAGTAAATTACCTTTAAACGACAGTAATAATACTATTCTGGACAATGACATAGAAGAAACAATGTCCAATATTCTTGGTATTGAAAAGCCTGCGAGCAATCAAAATGATACCACAGTATCTGTCACAGTTGACGGTGGAAGAAATTTTACTTCTATGGATAAGCAATATATTACCACAAAGGAAAATTTAAAAGGTGATTATTCTAAATATGCATACAAGGACAAAGTAACAGTAACCTTTGATAACCTTATTGTACGCTCAATATTTTTACCGTTAAAGGCTAATAACATTAAGTTTAATGAAAAGAAAACAAGGTTTGATATAACCCAATCGGGACTTATAACAACGCCATCTCCGATTAAGAAAGGCTTCAAGTACAGCTTTGATGTGTTTACCCCAAAATATGATAATAAAGATGTTCTAAAATTACTCAGAGAAAGCAGACCTGGGATTATTTATGACCGATATAAAAACTCAATAAACTATTTCAGTAGCACTTTCGGATACCAAATTCTTACCCCTAATCAAGCCTATACAAATTATGCTTTTGACCAGGGGGTCACTGATCAAACTCTTCTTAATTTTCCTGAGATGTTTAAAATCAGTAACCAATTTGAATATCTAAACAATATCTACAGCCTTAACCTAAAGGTTCCTGAGACGGTTCCCCAAAGGGTTAAAGACCTTGCCAAAAGAATTACCTCCGGGTGTACTAACAATTATGACAAAGTAAAGGCAATCGAGAATTATTTAAATGATAATTATCAGTATACTCTTGAGCCTCCCAGCACCCCCAAAAACAGAGACTTTGTTGATTACTTCCTTTTTGATTCAAAAAAGGGCTACTGTACATATTTTGCGTCTTCAATGTCTATACTTACAAGGTGTTTAGGAATACCTTCAAGATATGTCGAAGGGTATATGCTGCCTTCAAAAAGGAACAGCTCAGGAAGCTATACAGTAACCAATGAACAGGCACATGCTTGGGTTGAAGTATATTTTGAAGGTTTTGGCTGGGTTCCTTTTGAAGCTACTCCCGCATTCTATTCAAGCTTTTATAATAAGAACTCAGATGCACATTTAAGTGATGATATGGTTAAAGATCCAAATTATAGCGAGTATGTTGAATATCTTAAAAATCTTGCTAAAAACCGTGACAACATGAATGCAGACAATTTGGATGCACAGGACACCAACAAGCAGAACATTTTTATTATAATATTGGAAATAATCCTTATAGCTGCGGTTGCTATGTTCCTCTTTATATTGTCATTTAACTATATCAGAAGAAAGCTTAAGTTCGTGAAAATCCTCAAGATGACACCTGAAGAAGGAGCAAAAGAATTATATAATTATTACCTTAATATTCTTTCAATAATTGGATATCCTGTTGAGCCTGGGGAAACTCCTTTTGAGTATTCAAAGAGGCTTTACAGTAAGATAGATTTCCTGATTACTTCTGATACGTATTTTGAGGAACGCTTAAATAACCTTGGAAGAGTAATTTCGTCACTTCACAAGCCTGAGTATGATTTTGAAAAAGTTACAAATCTTGTTGTAAGGGCTATTTATGATAAACATGGAATTACCCCCGAAGAAAGAGATACCATTTTTGAATATTCAACTTTCCTCCGAAGAAGTGCTAAGAAATACCTGGGCAAGTATAATTATTTTGTAAAGGCTTACATCTTCGGTAAACTATAAAATTAAACTAAACCAACCCATTTATACATAAAGCCACGGTTAAACTAAACCGCGGCTTTTGTTTTTTTCAGCTTTTTATTATCATATTTAATTCTTATAGGCTGCCTTTTTGTTGCAGAGTTTGTATCTTTTCAAGCGTAGGAGGATTCAAGGCAATAGGATAACTGGTGCATGCAATTCCAGCTGTTGCCGATGCGAAACTAACAATCTCGTCATCACTCATTCCCCTGGATAATGCATAAACAGCCCCTGCCTTAAAGGTATCGCCTGCTCCCAGAGTGCTTTCCACCTTAACCTTATATGGAGTAAACCTTTTAGTTGCCTGTCCCCTTCTGCCGTACATTATGTCTCTTGCTCCAAATGTAAAAATAACAAGTCCATTGGTGTTTTCTGTGTATTTCGCATGTAGTGCTTCTATATCTTCACCGTCATAGTTTCCTCTTATAAATTCGTTTGATACAACATTCACTTCGCTGAATTTATTAAGTACACTGTCATATTTACAGTCAATTGTCACATACTTCTTTTCCAGTTCACTACAGTATTTTGCAACCATATCTGACTCATTGAAAAAGAAAGGATCAAGCCCGACAACCCGTGCATTCTGGATGTCTTCTCTTCTCGGCTTATTCCATCTTCCATGCTCAGGGTCGGAAAAATACGCTTCAAACCTGCCAAAGCATGTTCTTGTGTTCCCTCCTATAAGTACCATGTCTTCAAGGCCTCCATAGGTTTCATCAAAGGTCATACTTTTCATATCAACGTCAAACTTATTGAACCACTCACTAAGTTTACCGTAAGTGTTTGTTCCAAGATGGTTTCCATCCACCTTTACCTTTGCTCCCAAACTTGAAAGTACAACTGCACAGGTGCCGGTCTCTCCTCCCGGCATTAGATATGATTTTACAATTTCTCCGTAGGTGTCGGCCTTGGGATAATCACCCTTCAAAAGAATGCTAGTCGTAATCAGATTCATTCCATACAGATAAATATCGTACATAACTGTTCCTCCAATGTTAACATTTTTATAAGAATATAAAATTATGTTCATAAAAATGCTACCATGTATTTACTTGTAATGTAAATTAATTATGTTATTATTTCTTTTGTTATTTAATGATTTTATAAACAAAAAAGCTCCTGCCGGATGTACCGACAAGAGCCTTCTCAAACTTGTTTCACACGTATACCTTTTTAAAACCTTGGTCGTTTGGGGACGATAGCCCATGCAACAATATATGCAATAATACCTGTGCCTGCCATGAATATAAGAATTACCCATAAAAGTCTGATTATTGTGCTGTCAATTTCAAGGTATTCTCCTATACCTCCGCAGACACCACCAAGTTTTCTATCGGTATCTGAAAGATATAATTTCTTTGCCATATTGATTCCCCTCTTTTATGCTTTTAATAGAGTATACGCGGTGTAAA
>JAEWTV010000050.1 GCA_023397675.1 Bacillota bacterium
CCAATACAGGTTTGACAAACCAAAATTGGACAGGTATAATATCTGTGTAAAAACTTTATAAAGCTGAATCCTCTCTAAAGAGAGGTACGGAGGAACCAAATTTATGGGGCTAATCCATCGTCAGATGGTAGGGGTGATCCTATTACCCGAACCCGACAGCTAACTTCGGAAGCTAGAAATAGGAGTGATCTTATGTCCAAACTTTTTAAGTTGTTTGTTGCTTCTGCGATATGCCTGCTTTTCGTTTTTGCATTTGCAGGGTTTGCTTCCGCAGAAGAAACCAAGGTCGGTACGGTTAATTGCGAAGTTCTTAATTTACGTGAGAAGCCGGACACGACATCAAACATTCTTCTTAAGCTGCAGCAGGGTGCACAGGTTACAATCATAAGCAGTTCCAACGGCTGGAGCAATGTTACCTACAATAAGGTAACAGGATGGGTTTCCAGCGAGTATATATCTGTAAAAGACAATTCAATAGGAACTGGTGTAATTACTGGAAGTGTTGTTAACGTAAGGGCAAGTGCCAGCTCATCAGCCAGTATTGTTACTACTGTTGAGAAAGGCGAAAAAGTTTCGGTTTACAGCCGCAGCGACGGATGGTACAAGATTAAAACTTCCAATGGTTCAGTAGGCTGGGTAAGTGATGATTATATCACAATAGCTGCTGCATCAAGAGGAACGGCTGATCAGGTACAGTCTGCGGAGTCGGGTGCATCCGATAAAGCTGCCAGCACAGCCGGTGACGAAATTGTCCAATATGCTAAGAAGTTTGTAGGTACAGCCTATGTATACGGAGGATCTTCTCCAAGTGGATTTGATTGTTCCGGATTTACCCAATATGTATATAAACACTTTGGTTATAGCCTGAACCGCGTTGCTTCATCGCAGGCAGGACAGGGTACAAGTGTTAAGAAGGCAGATTTACAGCCAGGCGATTTGATATTTTTCACCTGCCGCAGTAAATACATCGATCATGTTGGTATGTACGTAGGTAATGGAAAGTTTATTCATGCAGCTTCAAGCAGAGTTGGAAGAGTAGTTGTAGAAGATTTGTCCGGATATTACTCAACCCATTATGCAGGTGCAAGAAGAATACTAAAGTAATATTATTAATTTGAAAAACTCCCTAACAGGGAGTTTTTTGTTTGGTCAAATTTCTTAAGCCATATGTTGCTTCTGATAATAATATGTAATATAATGTAAAATATTACAAATTATTATATTATCTTGGAGGTGACAATGGGAAAACGCCCTGTTGTGTTCATAGCCGCAGGAATGGCTGCCGGAATAGCCTCAGCCTTCTTTTCACAATCCTATATGTTTATTTTTATTGCAGCTTTTATTTTTTTGACAGTAGGTACAATTATCTTCAAAAATTCAAAACTCGATTTAATTGTTTTCGTTGTTATTGTTATTTTTTATATTGCAGGAGCTCTGGAATACCTTGTTATTGATGCTGGAAACAGAGCAAAGTATGCTGAATTTCAAAACAAGGAAGTTTCCGTTACAGGAATGATTGATTCGGAACCTGATATTAAGGAAACCAAGGTTTCTTATGTTCTTAATTCCTTCGAAATTAAGTGTGAGGGTAAGACTCATAAAGTTAAAGGAAAAATTCTGTTTTCTACCCCTTTAAATAAAGAAATCCCTATATTGGAATATGGAAGAAATATAGAAGTATCGGGGGTTCTTAATCTCCCGATGGGAGTAAGAAACCCCGGCGGTTTCGATTACAGGCAGTACTTGGCAAAGTCGGGTATAAGTGCAAGCATTTTTGCGGGCTATGGCGATATCAAGCTTTCAGGTTATGGCGGGACAAGCTTTATTACAAAAACAGGGTTATATATAAGAAACAGAATAATATCAGTAATCAACAGGAGTCTTCCGCCTCAGCAAGCGGGGCTGCTTAACGGTATGCTTATAGGTTATACGTCTGGTCTTGGGGATGAGGTGCAGCAAGCCTTCAGCGATGCAGGTCTTTCACATTTGACTGCGGTTTCTGGAATGAATGTGGCCTTTATTGTTGCACCTTTACTATTTTTGTTTAAGAAGCTTCGCTTAAGACAGAAGACTTCGAATATTATAATTATATTTATTCTTATCCTCTTTGTTTCAATTACAGGTTTTACTCCGTCTGTTGTAAGGGCTGTAATTATGGCTATTGTAATACTTGTTGGACAAATTGCCATGAGGGAACCAGACATTTATGCTTCCATTGCTCTTGCTGCAATTATATTGTTCATAATGAGTCCATATAATCTCTTTGATGTGGGATTTTTGCTTTCATTTGGTGCCACACTGTCGTTGGTGATGTTTTATAAGCCTATCCTTAAATTCATTGATTTCAAGCACATCCCAGGGATTATAAAAAATGTGGCAGCAGCTACAGTTGCTGCTCAGATAGGTACAATCCCTATTACGGCATTTTTCTTTAATAAAATATCATTAATATCGCTTTTTTCTAACATCCTTGCAGTACCCTTGGTAGAAGTCATCACAATACTTGGATTTATAATGGCCATTGTGGGGCAGGTCCTCCTCTTCTTATCTCAGCTAGGAGGCTATATAAACTGTATTTTTCTTTCATTTATCTTATTTGTAACAAAGCTTTCGGCCAGCTTTCCCGCTGCAGTTGTAAGGCTTGCAACTCCACATGTTTTGATAATTGTTGCTTATTATTCAGTGTTTATCTATATACTGTGGCTTAAACCAAAATACAAATTACGGTTAAAGCCTCATGTATATATTTCAATAGCGGTTATTCTTGTAGCAGTACTTGTAATCAGGCTCATTCCGGGGAACGAAATGAAAGTGGTGTTTATTGATGTGGGCGAGGGGGATTCTACCTTTATAAGGACATATTCAGGCAAAACGGTTCTTATTGATGGTGGAGGCTACAACAGTAAACTGAGTAAAGGGAAGAATATAGGAGATACCATAATCTCACCGTTCCTTTTTAATCAGGGGCTTACAAGTGTTGATCTGGTTATAGCATCACACGCCCACGACGACCATATACAGGGCCTTTTTCCGGTGCTTAAGATATTCAAGCCGGATAATCTCATTATACCCGATACTTTGGAAACGAAAGAATTCAAACCCTTGGTTACAGAAGCCCAAAAGGATGGAGTAAAGGTGAACTGCTGTAAAAAAGGTGATATAATAAGGGTTGATAAACAAACATATTTTGAGGTTCTCTATCCATGGAAAGGCTCGCCTGAGAATACATCTTTAAATAACACATCCATAGTGTTAAAATTACATTATAAAAATATGAGTATTTTATTCCCGGGGGATATTGAAAAGGATGCTGAAAATGCGTTGATGGATTCAAAGGCTGATTTATCGGCAAGCGTGCTTAAGGTTTCTCATCATGGCTCGATAAGCTCTACCAGTGTTGAATTTCTTGAAAAGATAAGGCCTTTAATGGCCATTGTAAGTGTAGGTAAAAATAATTTTGGACATCCATCAATGGAGATTTTGGGAAGGCTTCAAAAGGCTGGAGCCAGTTTATTCAGGACAGATGAATGCGGTGCGGTTGTTTTAACCACCGATGGTAATATGATAAAAGTGGACAGAACAGTAAAATCAAATATTAAATAGATGGGAATTAATCATGAGTCTGGACTTACTTAAAGAAGATATAAAAAATAAAAAAATAAAAAGCCTGTATTTGTTTTACGGCCCGGAAGAATTTTTGAAGAAGTACTACACCGATGCCATGCAAAAAATCCTTATCAGTGAAGATTTAAAAACCTTGAACCTGATTGTAATGGAAGGTAAGGTAGAAGAAAAGGATGTTATAGAGGCTTGTGAAACAATGCCTGTTTTTTCTGAACGTAAGCTTGTTATTGTTAAGAACTCCAATTTCTTTAAAACAAAAAAGAAGCAGGGTGTAAGGGAAGACGATGCCGAAGAAACAGGCTCCACCCAGGGTGAACTGCCGGCATACCTTAAAAATATGCCTTCTCATGTGTGCCTAGTTTTTTATGAACAGGAAGTAAAAAAGACACTTAAATTGGTTAATGCCATTAATAAAAACGGGCTTGTAGTAGAGTTCCCTGCTCAGAAGCCTGCTGAACTTGTAAAATGGGTGATTAAGGGCTTTAAAAGTTATGGGAAGGAAATAGACAATTATACAGCCTCCAAGCTTGTTGATACCTGCGAACAGGCTATGAATGATATTCTTAATGAAATAGAAAAGCTGGTCTTATATGTTGGCGAACGAAAGGCCATTACCGAAAAGGATATTGATAAAATATGTATAAAATCTGTAAAGAGCAAAATCTTTGATCTTACAGATGCGGTTGCTGCCAAGGATACCGCAAAGGCTTTCAGCCTTCTTGATGATATGCTTGTATTGAAGGAGCCTATTCCAAAGATATTCTTTATGATAGACAGGCAGCTTCGACAGCTGCTTGAGGTAAAGCTGCTTCAAAAAGAAGGGCATACCAGTAATGAAATTGCTTCTAAGATGGGTATGTCACCGTATATAGCAGGAAAGCTCATAAAGCAGGCAAGTAACTTTAGTGTTGATAAAATCAAGAGCATTATAAAAGAAAGTCTTTCACTTGATGTTGGAATCAAAACAGGGCAGATAGGGGACAGGACAGCACTTGAGCTTATTATAGCGAGGTTTGTAAGTTAGTCATTTGCTTGAGTAATAATAGCCTCTGCTTTAATGAATTTCTTTGCTATTTTAAATTATCTTCTCAGAATAAATTTTGAAAAATCTTTAAATGTATTTTTTGAATAAATAACTTTTGATGCTTTGCTTTTAAATAGTAAAGAGAATACCATTAATCCTATAAAAACATTGATATATACATCCTTTAAATCAAAGGTGAAAAATCCTTTTACTAATATGTAATCCAAACTGCCATCCCAGAAAACCTTATCGATCAGTGAACACGTTGCTCCGGAAAATAAAAAAGCAAACATAATATTTATTATTTTAATTTTGCCGAATTTCTTACAAAGAAATCGATAAAACAAGTAAATAAGTATGCTCATTATAATAACTACAGTAATGTGTAAATATTTACTCCCGTCAAATTTCAGCATTGAATTAAACCATGAATAACGTGTATTAAACATAGGCTCAAAGTAAAGAAGTGGCGGGAGGATTGCAAATCTGTTATAAAAAAAACTACTATAGATTATTATTTTTATTATTTGCTCGATTGCTATTAAAGCAAATACACCGAACAATGTTCCTTTAAAAGTTTTCATGTTTTAGCCTCAAAGAGTTTCAATTTTAGGTCATGTAAATTCTTTCTAAATGGTATATTATGCCCAATCATAAGTCAAGTATATTAACATCGGTAAATAACTTTTCACAACTTATTTTGTCCCTTATACCATCAAGAAGGTCCTTTATATCACTGAACTAAAGTCAATAATCCCAAATACTTCTATACTGAGACTATATTCAAAGGTTGTAAAAAAGAAGTGAACGGGGGTTAATTGATGATTATTTTTCTCAAAGTATTGCTCACAAGCCTTAAGGATAAAAAGGCAAGAACTGTATTAGTCATTTTTTCTATTGCAGTATCTGCCGCATTGATATTTGCAAATGAAAGCTTTGCTAAGGTTTGCGAGCAGAGATTTTACCAGTCAGATGTCAGATGGGGAGGAAACTCAGATATTTGCATACAAACAAAGCAGACTGTAGGGTCTAAAGAGTGGATTGACACACAGGATTTTTCGAAATATGAGAATCAATTCAAATATAAATATGAGTTTATACAGGGGAAAGCGCTTTATGAGCCTGATATATTGAATAGACATTACTTCACCATGATTGGTGCTGATATAAATGAATTTAATAGTTATAATCCATTGACTTTAATACAGGGTGATATAAAGAATTGGAGCGGTTTTAAAGCAATAATAGGAACAGCGTATGCAAAAAAGTACAATCTCAAATTAAATAATGAGATAAAGCTTGAACTGGATGGGAAAAAATATGATTTTAGAATTGCAGCTATAAGTGATTCGAAGGGACTATTTACTAGGGAACTTGCAGATGGCGGTTTTGTAATTGTTCCAAAAGATATTCTTGCCAATATATATAAGGGCGAAACAAACCTTGTTTTTATCAAGCTTAAAGACAGTACACAGAAGACAGCTATGGTAACCACGCTATCAAAAGAACTCGGCGATTATGAAGTTGATTATGGAGTCGATGATGCACTGATAGTACAGGAAACTACAAATTATGTAATGCCGTTTAGAATCTCAGCCGTAGCAGTTATTTTCATGAGCATGTTTATCATATTTACTGCATTCAATCTTATTACACTTGAACGGATACCTATTATTGGTACACTAAGAAGTATCGGTTGCTCCCGTAAAAGAATCAACAAGCTCCTTATTGCAGAAAGCGCTTTACTTGGTACCTTGGGAGGCTTACTTGGGTGTCTCTTGGGTTCGGGAGTATTAAAGATCATTGCGAATATTTATTTTGCAAATGATACGATAGCTCTCGAGACAATAGAAATATTCAATTCCAGAGCAACTCTGACTGCAATTGCAGCGGCGGTTGTCATTACTGTCGCAAGTGCCATTGTTCCTATACTCAGGATTACCAGAACTCCTATTAAAAATATAATATTAAATGATTTAAACAAAAAGCAAGTCCGGAAAACAAAGTTTTGGGTTGTCGGAGCTATTCTTATGGCACTTTGCTTGATTGTTCCTAAATACCTTGATATTAGTTTCACCGGTATGATCATCAGTAATATAATTGCTGTAGGAGCGTTGTTTGGAATGATTCCTGTGGTTCGGTTTTTAACTTACAGTCTGTCAAGGATTGCGGGGAAAATTCCATTTCTAAACTACAATATATCTCTGGGTTTAAGGAATATCCATGATAATAAAAGCCTGTTAAATAATATTCAGCTGCTTTCTGCTGCTATTGCAATTGTTGCTTTCATGGCAACCATTTTTAACTCAATGAATAGTGATTTAATCAAAGCATATGACAGGGATACAAAATTCGATATCAATCTGGTGCTTCGCCATACAAATAATGAGACACTAACGAATATAGCCAAAGTAGAAGGTGTTGAGTCATGCTTTGGTGTTTATAGGGCTGACCCTCGGATTATTAATCACCAGACATTCTTTAATATGTTATATGGAATAGAAAATGATAAATTCTTTGATTATTATGCTGTAAAACAGCTTGATGCAAATAAGACAGCTCTGGCAAACCTCAACAAGGGGAAGAATATAATAACAACAAATATACTCAAGGATAAGCTTGGTTTAAAGCTTGGAGATATATTGGTGATACAGTTCGGTAATAAAGAAGTCAATTATAACATAACAGGCTTCCTTGAAACCAATCTGGGAATAGGGCATGTCGGTTACATATCAGCTCAAAATTTCAAAGAGGACATGAAAGTATCTGATTATAGTGAAATTTATGTAAAGTCAAGAGGAGACCCGCAAATAGTAAAAGGTAACGTCCTTAAGGCTTTAACAAAGGATGTAATGAGTATTGATACAAAAGATGAGTTAAGGATTGCAAACTCTGATAAAGTTGTACCCATGTTTAATGCAATCAGTGTTTACAGTTATATAGCTTTATTAGTTGGACTTATAGGTATACTTAACAATCTGGGGGTAAGTTTCCTTGAAAGGAAAAGAAGTTTCGCAGTGTTACGCAGTGTTGGAATGAGCCGTAAGGGGTTAAGTAAAATGCTTATTACTGAAGCGGTTGCGATGGGTTTGTGTGGAATAATCTTTGGACTTGTATCTGCATTTGTCATGTCGTCGGCAATCCCAGCAATTGTGGGTCTTTTCTGGGGAAAGGTTTCTGTAGTGCTGGCAGTTGAACAAATGGCTATTATGGGGGCTGCAGGAATGTTTGTCATGTTTTTAATAGCTTTAGTTCCAGTAGTCAAAGGCAGTAAGCTTAGCATAATGGAAAGTATCAGATATGAATAAGGGAGGATTAGTTTTATGGAAAAAATAATATCGGTAAAAGATATTAGCAAATCTTATCAACTGGCAGACAGCAGAGTTGAAGTACTTAAGAATGTGAATCTTGAGATTGAAAAAGGAGAATTCATATCAATAATGGGGCCTTCGGGATCTGGTAAAAGTACACTGCTGTATCTAATAGGTGGGTTGGATAAAGCTACGAAAGGAAATATCAGTGTCTGCGGTACAGAAATTAATAAACTCAGTGATGACAAAGAAAGCTATTTCAGAAGAAACAAAATTGGCTTTGTGTTTCAAGCGTATAACCTCATTGATAATTTGACGCTTGAGGAAAACATTCTTCTTCCTGCTCTTCTTGAGGGAAAAAAGAAAAATGATGTAATTAGAAAGGCCAGAGAGCTTATGAGTGCGGTTGGAATACTTGAGAGAAGGAACCATACACCAAAGGAGCTTTCGGGAGGCGAGCAGCAAAGAACCGCGATTGCCCGTGCGCTTATAAATGAACCGGATATTCTTTTTGCAGACGAACCTATAGGAAATCTCGACAGCCGTACAGGTACAGAAATTCTTAAACTGCTGAAAGAAATAAATAATAGGGGAATTACAATTATTATGGTTACTCATTCCGAAGAATCAACCAAGTACGGAAGCAGAATTATAAGGCTTCGGGATGGGGAAATCGTATCATAAAAATGATAATACCAACATATAAGGAATGCTTTAACAAAAGAAGTTTTCGTATGTTATAATCATTACAAAACAATTCAATTATTTAGTAAAGAAAAATTTTGGTTCATGGAAGAGTAAATATGAGGATTGGTCTAATCTGTACGGATAATATAAAACCTATTTTGATGGAGCTTTTCAATACTCGTAATATTACTATTGAGGATTCTTCCGACGTATATGTTGTAGAGATTGGTTGTAAGGTTCCTGAAGGGAAAATTTCCATATTGTTTCAACTGGGAAACCTGAATTTATTGATGGGGTTGCTTGATAAGGTTTGCAAACCTTCTGATGAGTCTATAAGTACTATAATAGGTAAGTCACCGGATGATAATTATGAAATTATACCTTATAAAAAGATATGTTTTTTTGAGGGACGCGGAAATAACGCTTTCTGTATAACAAAAGAAGGCGAGTACAGAGTTAAAGAGAAATTGTATGAGCTTGAAGCCAAGCTTCCACAAAGTAATTTTATAAGGGTTGGAAAATCCTTTATAGTAAATATAGAGAATGTGAAGCAGATTGTACCATGGTTTGGAAGGCGTCTGGTTCTCAAATTTATTGATTGTAAGAAGGACGTTGAAGTTTCAAAGAATTACACAAAAAGCTTTAAAGAATTCCTTGATATTTAAAGAGGTAACCTATGTATAAAATAAAAGTAGCATTGTTAAATCTGGCGAGCACAGCTTTGGTCGGGGCCTTGATGCAAGTAATATGGGTTTTCCTTAGCGGTGATAAGGATCAATTATCCTTGATGAATGTAATAAATATGATGGTTATTAGTGCCATTATCGGGACTGTTTGTTTATTTGCTTTATTTTATATTACATTGAAAAATATGGGCAGCCTTCGAAAGGCAATAATTATAAACTGTACACTGGTTGTATTATTATGCATATTGGTATATCTTCAAACTGGTATTTTCTATTCCAATTGGAGTCTGGATATGAAATGGGTAGTAATACTGGTCGTTGGAATAGCTGCCGGTTTAATACTAACTACTCTTTGGTATAGTAGGATCAGATTTTATAATAATAAGCTGGAGATTAAGAAAGCTTCACTAAAAAAATAAATAATTATGAATTAGACAAAAATAAAAAAACGTACTTTATGTACGTTTTTTGCTTTTATATGTTCTTATTTATTAGCAGCGTTTAAAGCCTTAGCCATTCTTGATTTCTTTCTCGCAGCGGTGTTTTTGTGCATTAAATGGTTTGCTGCAGCCTTGTCTATTGAAACAACGGCAGCCTTTACAGCTTCATTTGCAGAAGCGTCCTTTGCTACGATAGCTTCCTTGGCTTTTCTAATATCAGTTTTCAAGGCTGACTTCTTAGCAGTATTATTAGCTGTTTTAACCTTGGTTACCTGAACTCTTTTAATAGCTGATTTAATATTTGGCAATTTCTTTCACCTCCTGCGATGTAATGCATATAGGCTTGACCTATGTATGCGGTTAAGCTGAACGGTTTATATTATATAAATAAAGCTTTCAGCGTTTTCACGGTTAATCGACAACGAATATTTTACCATGAAAAAAATTAAATTGCAAGACATATTAGTATTAAAACAATTTCTAGGTAAAAAATAATCTTTGTATATTAAATTTATTATGCTTTATATATTAACATTTATTTACCTATAAATAAACTATGAAAAAAGGAAGGTATGGTTTGAATGGATCAGCATAACAGGAGTATCAGAACTGACCTGGCACTTGAAGCACATGAGTTGTTCAAGCAGCAGGAAATGCGCCAGAACATGCAAAATAGGGGCGGAAAAGAGCCTCCAGGTGTTGAAGTTGAAAATGCAGGTAATGATGATATCAAAATATCAAGGGTCAGAGTTGTTTCGCCTACAGGGGAGGCTTCAATAGGAAAGCCTATGGGAAACTATATTACACTTGAAGTTCCCAGAATAAATGAAAACGACCAGACACTGTATGAAGATGTATGTAAAGCCCTTGCAAAGGAGCTTACAGGTATACTTAAACTTAATGAAAAATCAACAATATTGATTGTAGGCTTGGGTAACTGGAATGTAACACCTGACGCATTAGGTCCGAAGGCGGTTTCAAGCGTAATGGTTACAAGGCATTTGCTGGAGTATGTGCCTGAACAGGTGGATAACGGCGTTAGACCGGTGTGTGCCGTAGCACCCGGCGTTTTGGGTATCACAGGTATTGAAACGGGCGAAATCATAAAAGGAATAGTCGATCGGATAAAACCTGATGTAATTATTGCTATAGATGCACTTGCTTCTAGAAAAATGGACAGGGTCAACACAACCATACAGATTGCTGATACTGGTATTGCACCTGGTTCAGGTGTTGGGAACAAGCGTATGGAGTTATCAAAAGATACGCTCGGTATTCCTGTAATTGCAATTGGGGTCCCTACGGTTGTGGATGCAGCGACCATGGCTAATGATACAATAGACCTTGTTATTGATAAAATGATTGAGCAGGCAAAACAGGGAACAGAGTTCTATAACATGCTAAAAGGTATTGAAAGGGATGAAAAATATCAGCTAATTCAGGAGGTGTTAAATCCATATATCGGTTCACTTATTGTAACTCCGAAGGAAGTGGATGAAGCCATAGAAAAGGTTTCAAAAATTGTTGCAAACGGCTTGAACATTGCATTACACCAGGGAATAACACTTGAAGATGTTAATAGGTATGTTCATTAGGATAATTGATTGTTTCATTTGATTTAAGCTGCTGTATGGGTTAAAATAATTATGTACCATACAGCAGTTTTGGTATTTATTATCATGTCCAAGGGGTCAGAATGAAGAAAAAAAATACCAACCGTCTTGCTATTTTAGTTATACTTGTATTATGTGCAGTTATTCTTAATATGCTTATTTTTGCAGCACCTTCCGATGAAGAAACAACAGTAATGCGCGGTACCGGCAGACACAGCGGCGAGGTTATCAAATTTGTGATTGTTGTAATTGACCCCGGACACGGCGGTGAAGATCAGGGTACAAGCAGCGGGGGTCTGCGCGAGAAGGATGTAAACCTTGATGTCTCGCTTAAAATGCGGGATATACTTGTTAAAAACGGAATCAATGTAAAGCTTACACGGGACAATGATACTTTTATTGAATTGAAGGATAGAGCAGATTTCGCTAATAATCTTTCAGGTGATTTGTTTGTCAGTGTTCATACAAATAGCTTGCCTCAGTACCCTACATTCAGCGGCACAGAAACATTATACGCTCCACAGCAGCCCATTATTAACGGAGTAGACAGCAAAAAGTTTGCAGGTATTATCCAAAATAATCTTATTAAAAGTTTAGGAACTAATGATCATGGTATAAAATCAAGACCTGAACTCGCTGTCCTTCATCGTACAAAAATGCCTGCAGTTATTGCCGAACTAGGCTATATTACCAATGACAAAGAAAGGCAAAACCTTGGTAAGCCTGAGTTCAGACAGAAAGCTGCTGAAGCACTTGCAAAGGCAACCATGGATACTCTTGACAAAATGGATGCGTATAAAAACGGAGATGAGAAATGGGTAATACCTTCCAAGGACAGTATAAAAAAGTAGGAAAACCTTTCTTTTTTAATCCCTGAAATGTATAATTTTAAGGAGTATTGTTTGGGAGGAATCTATGAAGCAAAAGCTTGGCAGATATCTGTTAATACTTGCTGTAATGGTCGTTCTATGGAATACCATTCTTATGAAGCCATTAAAAATATTTACCGTATATCTGCATGAACTTGGGCATGCTTGTTTGGCTATGATATTTGGCAGCGGAATAAGCTCATTTAACGTTTTTATGAATGAAAGCGGATATACACTTGTAAAAACAAAGGGCTGGTTTTCAGAGTTTATGATTACAAATGGCGGTTATCTCGGAAGCTTGCTTTTTGCCATACTCATTTTATATCTTAAAAGAACATCCTTTAAAAAATATATACTTGGGACACTAGCAATAGTTTTTCTTTTCTTTTCAATAAGGTTTTCCTCAAACGGGTCTACAATGCTTTATTCTATTATATTCACAGCAGTTGTACTGATCATATACATGTTGCAGAATGAAAAGGTTACCGACTGGGTGATTGAGATAATAGGAGTTGCAAGCGCAGCATATGCTGTATACGATACCTTTGTAGACACAATTCTTCTGCAGATTAATCAGAAACTTCATCTTATAAGCGGCTGGAGTAAGACTACAGCAACCGATGCGACAAGGCTTTCAGACCTTACGCATATTCCTGCAGTAATTTGGGGTATTGTATGGCTTGTAATTGCGGGATTATTAATTTATTCCTTCCTTTTTAAGACAAGGAAAACAGGAAAGAAGAGAAGAACAGCACATTAATTGAAAAAGAATCTATCTTGAATTTTTATGAATGTTGGAGGGCTTAAGTCAGATGGATAAGCTACAGTTAATCAAAAGCAAAATAGAAATATTGAATGAAGCGGCTAAAGCTTATTATCAGGAAAACAGAGAAATAATGTCCAATTTTGAATATGACAAGCTTTATGATGAACTGGTGGAATTGGAAAAGGAAACTGGCATTGTGCTTTCAAATAGTCCCACAATCAGGGTAGGGTATGAGTTGCTTACCAGTCTTCCCAAAGAGCAGCATGAAAAGCCAATGCTGTCACTGGATAAAACAAAGGAAGTGGCTGATTTAAAAGCCTGGCTTGGAGACCAAAAGGGGCTGTTGTCTTGGAAGCTCGATGGGCTTACAATTGTACTCACTTACGCCGAAGGCAAGCTGGTAAAAGCGGTTACCAGGGGAAATGGCGAAGTTGGTGAAGTCATAACAAACAACGTAAAGGTATTTAAAAACATTCCTTTGAATATTTCATTTAAAGGGAGCTTAGTCCTTAGAGGGGAGGCAGTAATCAGTTACTCGGATTTTGGAAAAATAAACGATGAAATTGCGGATGTTAATTCAAAATTCAAGAATCCTAGAAATCTTTGCAGCGGTGCGGTGAGGCAGCTGAATAATAAGATTACTGCAGAAAGAAATGTTCATTTCTTTGCCTTCTCATTGGTTAAAGCGGAAAATGCAGACTTTGCGAATTCAAGAATTTTGCAGATGAAATGGCTTAAGGAGCAGGGTTTTGGAGTGGTTGAATTCAGAGAAGTGAATTCAGATGTTATAGAAGAAAAGGTTAAATGGTTTGCGGAACAAATAACAGAAAATGATTTTCCTTCAGACGGTCTGGTACTGGCGTATGACAATATTTCATACGGGGAATCATTAGGAACAACGGCTAAATTCCCAAGGGATTCAATTGCTTTTAAATGGCGTGACGAAATCAGAGAAACAAAATTGCTTGGAATAGAATGGAGTGCTTCAAGAACAGGATTGATAAACCCTATTGCAATATTTGAGCCTGTTGAGCTTGAGGGGACCACAGTAAGCAGGGCAAGCCTCCATAACATAAGTATAATGGAAGGTCTGGAGCTTGGAATAGGCGATACGATAACCGTATATAAAGCAAATATGATTATACCCCAGGTCTCTGAAAACCTTACCAGGAGCAGTACGGTAAAGCCTCCTGAAGTGTGCCCTGTATGTGCCGGGAAGACAGAAATAAAACAAAACAATGATGTAAGGAATTTATTCTGTACAAATGAGGAATGCCCGGCAAAGAAGATAAAAACCTTCAGCCTTTTTGTAAGTAGGGATGCAATGAATATGGAAGGCTTGTCGGAAGCTACGTTGGAGAAGTTTATAGCAAAGGGCTTTGTAAAGGAGTTTGCAGACTTGTTCAAGCTTGAAAGATACAAGGATGATATTACTACTATGGAAGGGTTTGGAATAAAATCTTACAACAAGTTGATTGCCTCCATAAATAAGTCCAGGAAAACATCTCCCATTAGGCTGCTTTACAGCCTTGGGATACCTAATATAGGTTTATCCAGTGCCAAACTGATATGTAAACAATTTGCATTTAACTGGCTAGACGTAGAAAATGCAACTTTTGAGCAACTGACCCAAATAAGCGGCATTGGTGATATAATGGCAGATGCTTATGTCAGATACTTCAGCAATGAGAGAAACAAAGCTGTGATAAAAGACGTACTTAATGAGATAGAATTTGAGGAAGTTAAAATCTCTGAAGAGAATTTGATATTTGAAAATATGATTTTTGTCATAACCGGTTCTGTGGAGCATTTTAAAAACCGCGATGAGTTAAAAAATATAATAGAGCAAAAAGGTGGTAAAGTGACCGGTTCTGTAACTGCCAACACTAATTATCTGATTAACAATGACAATTTATCAGGTTCATCCAAGAATAAGAAAGCAAAGGAATTAGGGACCAGTATTATTACTGAACAGCAGTTTGTAGATTGGCTTAATAACGGGGTGAAACCTGAATAAATATTATTACGGATTACAATTAAGCCATGATATTTTTGATTTCAAGGGGGTAAGTTATTTGGTTAAGGTAGGCTTTATTGGGTATGGAAGTATGGGAAGCATGATTGTACAGGGATTTATCAGGTCAGGTGCCATTAGTCCTGAGGAAATGATTATTTCAACAAAGACAAGAAGTAAGCTTGATAAAATAAAATCTGAATTTACTAAACTGAATATTGCCAATAACAATTCAGAGGTTGCAAAGAGTTCAAAATATGTTTTTATATGCGTTAAACCTCTTGAGGTTATGGATGTAGTAAAGGAAATCAGGAATTTTCTTACTGAGGAAAGTGTAATTATTTCAATTGCAGGTCCTGTAGCGATGAAATATATTGAAAATGCAGCAGATGCAAAAGTAACCAAACTAACTCCAAGTCTTACATCAGAAGTAAGTGAAGGTGTTTCACTAATATGCCACGGTTCAAAGGTAGGGATTGATGAAGCAAACTATATTGAATCACTTTTAAATAAAATAAGTGTAGTTAAGAGAATAAGAGAAGAGGATTTAGAACTTGCAGCGGAATTGACGAGCTGTGCACCGGGATTTTTTGCCTCTATTCTTGATGAGTTTATAAAATCAGCATTACGTCAGAACAGTGGATTATGCAAAGAAGATGTTGAAGATATGGTTTTGCATACCTTTTATGGTACAGCGAAAGTTTTAATCGATAAGAATATGCGCTTTGATGATATGATTCAAAGGGTTGCCACAAAAGGCGGAATCACAGAAGAAGGTGTAAAGATATTCAGCAGCTGCTTGCCGGATACTTTTGACAAAATGTTTGGGGCTACACTGGAAAAAAGGAAAGCTGTACGTAAAAAGATAGAAGATAGCTTATTAGATTTTAATTAGGTTTTAATAAACACATCGTAAAAATTGCGAATTATATATATAATATTTATATACCCCTATGCAGTATGTGAGGAGGATTCACATGGAAGATAAGGTTTTAGTTACAAAGGATGATATTTTAAAAAGATTGAGAAGAATTGAAGGTCAGGTTAAAGGGATTCATAGAATGATAGAAGAGGATAAGAGCTGTGTTGATATTTTGACGCAGGTTGCAGCTATACGAGCGGCAATCAATAAGGTAGGAGGGCTTATACTTGAAAACCATTCAAAGACCTGCATCCAAAATGCAGTATTATCTGAAGACAGGGAAAAGGCTATGGAGGAACTGTCCAAGACAATGCAAAGTTTTATGAGATTTGTTGAATAAAAGTATCAGACCGGTTGAACCGGTCTTTTTTATTTTAAAAAAACTGTTTACATATACCCCGTGGGGGTATATAATATATATAAGAAGTACTTAAAAGGAGGAATTATTTATGAAGATAAAAGTATATTCAACACCTACATGCCCATGGTGTACAGTGGCAAAAAAATATTTAGCATCTAAGAACGTGGCTTTTGAAGATGTTGATGTATCCCGTGACAGACAAGCAGCGATGGAAATGATAGAAAAGTCAGGTCAAAGAGGAGTACCCGTAATAGACATCAATGGAAACATTATTGTAGGTTTTGATCAAAAGACAATCGACAGGCTCATAAGTGCATAAATCAAGTACTTTTTAAAGGGAGTGTAAATTATAGCATTCCCTTTAACTTTATCAAACTTTTATCACATTTTTATTATAAACTATTCACATAAGAGATAATAAATAGCAGAATACTGGAGGTTATAATGGAAAAGGTTAGAATTCTTATAATAGATGATGAAGAGCGAATAAGAGATATGATAAAAGAATATATCAGTCTGGAAGATTATGAATCGGACGAAGCATCTGACGGAACAGAAGCATTGAAGCTATTTAAACAAAGAAAATACAACTTGATAATTCTTGATATCATGATGCCTAAAATGGATGGCTGGACAGTCTGCAGGGAAATCAGAAAAACTTCTCAGGTTCCTGTAATAATGCTTACTGCCAGAGGTGAGGAGTATGATAAGCTGTTTGGCTTTGAACTGGGTGTAGACGACTATATTGTTAAGCCATTTAGCCCTAAAGAGCTTCTTGCAAGGATGAAAGCCATAATCAGAAGAAGCTCAGTAGCCGGTGAGGATTTGTCTAAAAAGGAAAGTATCAATATTGATGGCTTTTCAATAGAGTTTGAATCAAGAAATGTCTTTGTAGATGGTATATTGAAAAACCTTACCCCTAAAGAGTATGAACTTTTGGCTTTTTTCGTTAAAAACCAAAATAAAGTATTTTCACGGGATCAACTTTTAAACTCCGTTTGGGGATATGATTTTATAGGGGATGACAGAACTGTAGACACACATGTGAAAATGCTTCGTGAAAGCATCGGCGTTTACAGGCGGTTTATAGTTACCGTTTGGGGAACTGGTTACAAATTTGAGACTGGAGGAAGAGTATGATAAAAAGAGGCATACACTTTAAGCTGTGGATAGGAATGATGGCTTTAGTCTTTGTGGTTATCATACTTTTATGGATGTTTCAGATAGTATTTCTTAAGAGTTTCTATACAAATATTCATATATCTGATATGAAAAGTGAAGCGTACTCAATAGTAAAGTTTGCTGACAAAAGCGACAAACAGGAATTAAAAAACAAACTTGACGAATTTTCTTTTAACAACAATTTAAGTGCAGAATTACTTGATAAAAACGGAAATTCAATTTATTTGGCCGGCTCTCAGAGTATGAATGGGCAGATGCCAATGATGAACAACCGGTCGAGAACCGATATACTTAATCAAGCTCTTTCAGGGACAGAGTCGGAGGTTCAGCTTACTCATCCGCGCTTTGGAAATAAATTTATGTTGATCGGATTGCCCATTGATATAAATAATCAAATTTCAGGTGCACTATTAATAAATCTTCCTTTGGCGCCTGTTGAGGATACGGTCACTATTCTGAAACAGCAGCTTTTATACATAACCGTTATTTTGCTTGCGGCTTCTTTGTTAATATCCTTTATTATTTCACGCAGCTTTACGAAGCCTATTCTTCAGATAAAAAGAGTATCCGAATCAATGGCATCCGGCGATTTTTCAGTCAGGATAGATACAAATAAGAGGGATGAGTTGGGTAAGCTGGCCGAAACAATAAACTATATGGGACAGCAATTATCAAAGATTGAAAATCTCAGAAAAGATCTCATTGCAAATGTTTCACATGAACTCAGAACTCCGCTCAGCCTTATACGCGGATATGCGGAGACAATAAGAGATGTAACCGGTAATGTGCAGGAAAAACGTGATAAGCAGTTGGGAATAATTATTGAAGAAACTGAACGCTTAAGCGGGATTGTTGACGATATTCTAAATCTTTCACAGCTTCAGACGGGATATAGTAAATTGAATAAAAGCACATTTGTTATACAGGAACTGCTTAAGAATGTAGTGCCAAAGTATGATGACTTACGTGAAAAATCTGAGATCGACATTGCTCTTAATGGAGACGGTAATATCCTTGTAGAAGCCGATAAAAGCAGAATGGAGCAGGTATTACATAATCTTATCAACAATGCCTTGAACCATACTCCAAAAGGCGGCAAAATAACTATCGGAATAATTGATAAAATTGAAACCGTTAAAATTGAGGTAACCGATACCGGAGCAGGTATAGAGCAGGAAGACATTCCTCATATTTGGGACAGGTATTACAGAGCAGAAAATAAGAAGGAGAAGAAAATCGGCGGTTCAGGCTTGGGCCTTGCAATTGTAAAGGGTGTACTCCAAGCACATGAAGCTCAATTCGGGGTGGAAAGTATAATTGGTACTGGAACTACCTTCTGGTTTGAAATAGGAAAAGCAACCACAGAATAAAGGTTTTCATCTATCTTTCAGTGTTTTATCAAACTTTTATCACAATTACTCTTTAAAATGAAAATATAAACAAAATACATTTAAGGAGTGTAATATACATGAAGAAATTTAAAAAGTTTGCAGCGGTATTAGTAGCAGTAGGAATTTTAGGAACTGCAGCAATAGTTTATGCAGAAGCCACAGCAAAGACTCCGGCGGAAATTATTTCGGGATTGACCGGTAAAACGCTGGAAGACGTCGTTAAAGAAAGAGCAGATGGAAAGACATATGGAACAATTGCCAATGAGGCTGGTAAGCTTGATGAATTCAAGTCACAAATACTTGAACAGAAAAAGGCCATACTTGATGAAAGGGTAAAAGCCGGTACACTTACACAGCAGCAGGCAGATCAAATTTATAATAACATCAAGAACAATCAAGCTACATGTGACGGAACTGGAAATGCAAGATTGGGAAGAAATAACGGCATGGGCGTAGGAAATGGCAGCGGAATGGGACAGGGCAGAGGAACAGGCCGTGGAATGGGCCAAAGAAACGGATCAGGAACTTGTCAGGGATTTGGTGCAAGCTATAACAAATAAATGATAATTAAAAGCTGTAAGGTGCTTGGTAATGTGTTTCCTTACAGCTTTCTTTTATATGGATTGATGTAAAGGGGGAATATTATTTGAAAAATAAAATGATTATTTATATACGATGGCTTCTCTTAGCAGCTTTTGTGATTCTTGTTACTATAGCTTCTTATCTGCACATTGCGAACGGAGGCGGAAAATCTCCTTCAATTCATGCTTTATGCCCATATGGAGGACTTGAAAGTCTATTTCAGGTATTCACTACAGGAAGCTTTATAAGTAAAATATTTGCCGGAACTATGATTTTATTTGGAATAACGGTTGTACTCGCAATAGTATTCAGAAGAAGTTTTTGCGGGCTTATATGTCCTTTTGGAGCTATTCAGGAGTTTTTTGCAAAAATAGGACAGAAAATTTTCAAAAAAAAATTTATAATTCATCCCAAAATAGATAAGCCTTTAAGATACCTTAAATATTTAATTTTAGTTGTTACTATCGTCTATGCGTGGAAAACAGTTGGACTATGGATGGCACCATATGATCCGTGGTCAGCATATTCACATTTACCTGAAGGGCTGGATAGTGTATGGAGTGAATCGGCAATTGGTTTAATACTTCTTGGGGTTACATTGATAGGTTCATTGCTATATGACAGGTTTTTCTGCAAATACCTTTGCCCAATGGGTGCCTTGTACGGGATTATAGCTAAAATAAGTCCATTTAGGATAAAACGTAACGCAAATATTTGTATAAATTGCGGAAAGTGCAGTAAAGTATGCCCTATGAATATTAATGTCAAGGATTTAAATGAGGTAAAAAGCGCAGAATGTATCAATTGTCAAACTTGTGTATTGAACTGTCCAAAGAAAGGTGCACTGGAAAACAAGATGGTAAGAAAACCTTTGAAGCCTGTAATTGTTATTTTGGCAGTTTTGATTATATTCTTTGGGTCCATCATTGTATTTCAGTTGTCAGGAGATTATAAACTTCTGCCTGAAAAGGTCGGGGAAGGACAAACTGTAAGCTTGGATCAGGTCAAGGGGTATATGACAATAAAGGAAGCTGCCCAAGCAACGGGTATTGGACTTGAAGATTTCTACAAGAAATATATGATACCGGACAATGTTTCTAAAGAAACAATGATGAAGGAAATCAATAAATTTGCAAAGGATTATAGCTTCGATGAAATCAAACAAAGTATCGGAAATTCCACTGGTGATATAGAAACTGAAAAATAGAGGCCAGCATTTTAGATTAATAACTGTTTTGTATGTTAATTTAATAAATAAAAAATAAATACAGCCAAGTCATATAAGATTTAAAATTATATGATTTGGCTGTATTGTTTTACGGTAGCCTCTTCAAAACTCCTTCTATTGCTGCACAATCTTTACATCCGTCTTTAGCACCGCCATCCTTGCAGGTTTGAAGACAGTGGTTTATTGATTTCTTCAAAAGCTCTATTTCTTTCTCATTGAGTGAAAGTGTAAACATGACATATCCGCCTTTCTTTTAGGAGTACCTAATATTAATATATAGTATCTCCATCAGAAATGGTGAATAAACGTTTATTTATTGTTTACAATATAACGTTCTGCCATTATTCCAGCAACAGCTCCGTCAGCAGCTGCAGTAACAACCTGTCTTATGGGTTTGGTCCTGATATCACCTGCAACAAATACACCATCTACGCTGGTGTTTGTATATTCGGAGGCTTTGATATAACCCCAGTTGTCAATATCCAATTGCCCTTTATACAATATTGACATTGGCTCTGTACCTATATAAACAAATGCTCCTTCAGTGGGTATTTCTGAAAGTTCTTTGGTTTTTAGGTTTTCAATCACAACACTTGTAAGTGCGTGTCCCTGCCCATTGACCTTCCTTACTTCAGAATCCCATATGACATCAATCTTCTCATTCGTAAATGCTTCTTCCTGTGCCGTCTTGGATGCCTGGAAATTATCAAACTGATGAATGATGGTAACATGTGACGCAAACTTTGTGAGGAACACTGCTTCTTCAACAGCCGAGTTTCCTCCTCCGACAACTACAACCTTCCTGTCCTGATACATTGAGCCGTCACAGGTTGCACAATAGTGTACACCACGGCCTTTGAATTCATCTGCATTTTCTGCCGGCAAAGCCCTTGGCCGTGCACCTGAAGCTATAATAACTGCTTTTGCGTAATATTCGGTATCTTCTGTACGAACAAATTTTGTACTACCTGAAAGCTTTACTTCTGAAACTTCTTTCAGGTCATCAATTCTTGCTCCAAAGGATTTTGCCTGTTCACGCATGTTCTGGATGATTTCCTTACCACGTACTACACCGGGAGTTCCGGGATAGTTGGCTACATGATAGGTAGAAGCTGTTTGTCCGCCTGGCACGCTTTCATCAATAACTACTGTATTCATCTTTGCTCTGGAAGCGTATATGGCGGCTGAAAGCCCGGCAGCACCTGCACCAAGGATAAGAACGTCACAATCTACACGTTTAATTTCCTCCTTTGGAATTACATCTCCAAGGATATCTTCAATTGCTTTCCTTACCTGTGGCTTGTTCATAAAGCCGTTAAGCCTTGACCCGACTTCTTTGCCATCCTTATAGAAAAGGACTGTGGGGCTGCTGGAAACATTAATGCTTTTGGCAAATTCGCGGTTTGCCTGGCGCAAGATCTTAACAAACTTGATATGATCCCCGTACTTTTCAGCCATTTTTTCATATATTGGAGCAAGTACTTCACATGGAGCACAGTCCTCAGAATAAAAATCAACAATTACAGGTATGCTGCTCTTTAAAACCACACTTTCAAATTCGTCCGCATTGATGTGTATTATCCTTTCGCTCATAAGTCCATCCGTCCTTTCAATACATTAAATTGTGGGAAGTAAGGGCACTTAGCATTTATACAGTCTTTATTTTTACCATATTGTTTACATACATATTCAGACTTGGGAATACCATTAAAATAATCAGTAACATTCATAAATGATTCAATTGAAGTAATGGCTTCACGTTTACAACATCTGGGGCCACCATGCCTGCCTATCTCCAATAGTGCATGACCTGTAGCAATATTCGCATTGCCACGCTTACTGCTTGACATGGGCGTCGCACCTTCAATAATTGATACAGCAATACCAGCCCCGGTTGCTGAGCCGCAATTTCCAAGGAAACCACAACTTCCGCCTTTAATATCTTTTCCACGTTTTATTGCTTCTTTTATCTTTAATGAATCTTTTTTTCCTGATATATTCTGATGCGCTGTCACCAAAACAGCGGGTACTATGCTGTGATATTCCGGCCCATGCATGTTTAACCCAGGAAGCTCAAATACTTTCTGCACCAGCTTTACAGGATTGGTCTCACTGCTGGAAATCAACAGATGTTCAACCTTTCCGAGAATATCAAGGCTGTGGCATGTATCACATATAAAATGACCATTGGGACATCTTACATGAGTTTCAAAAGTATTTCCGCAAATGTCGCAAAGCTCTTTTGAAGTTGAATCACTTGAATATTCAAGTTCCTGTCCGCAAATCATACAGCCTTCCGTTTTCTTTGATTCACAGCAGGAATCTGATTTATCTGGCTGTGTTGATGGCTTCGTGACGTTATCATTACAGCTACAGGCTGATTTAGTGGATTCTGGAGCACAGCAACTATTATCGGACTTTATTTCATTATCTGAATTATTTTCCTCTGACATAGCTCTAATATCATTAATATAATAATTGATGCCTATTTCCAGCAACTCCTGAATTGGCCTGCAATCAGGGGAAAGTATGTTTCCATTATTATGGTTTGCTGCAACAACACCGCAGCCTCCGCCGCAAATAATATCATACTTGCAATCCCTACATTTGGAGATGCTTTTTACATCTCTTGTCTGCCAGGTTTTTATTGCATCGTTGTTCAATCTGACCTCAGGCCAGTAGGTTCCGAGAAGATATTCTTCACGTCCGCAGCTTGCCGTACATCCATATATATCACCGTAAAGGTCAAATACCCATTCGGTTTTGCAGGCAGGGCAGGTATCAAAGCTGGCCATATACATTTCACCTGTATCTACAAGGTGACGTATTCCCTTAAAGTCAGGCCTGTGGAATTTTGCAAGAACAGGGTATTCCTTGCTTAATGAAGCAAATTCTCCCCAAAGCTCTACCTGTGTCATCAGATGCTGAGGTTTTGAATAGCATTCAAACAATTCATAGTTTCTGCCTATTTGGGTTTTGAAAAGTTTGGACGGCAAATCCAGCCATCCTTTTTTATCAAGGAATTCCGCCAGATTTACTATATCCGCTATGTTTTCAGTATCAACAACAGAACGTAAGTTTACGGGCATTTCGTTTTTTACTGCAGCTTCTATTCCCGCAATAACCCTGTCAAAGGTTCCTTTTTTGTTGGAAGTGGCTCTTCTTTTGTCATGTGTATCCTTGCTTCCATCAAGTGTGAACTGGATTTCCTTTATTCTTACCTTTTTTAGAATATCAATATATTCGGTAAAGTCATATCCGTTTGTTACGGCTGATAATTCATAACCTTCTTCTGAACACCTGTCCACAATATATTTGATTAGTTCCCGCTGTGCCGGAGAGTTTATAAGTGGTTCTCCGCCGAATAGTGTAATGAAGGGTTTCTGAAGTTTATCTGAAAAGTTTTCTCTTGCATAATCAAAAAAAGCATCTACTGTTTCTTTTGATATTAATGATGGTTTTCCATCTATTCCATGCTGGAAGCAATAAGTGCATGCCAAATTGCAGCCATAGGACGGCACCAGCATCAGCTGTACCTGTGAGTTGTCAATTTCATTATTAAATTCTTTGTATGCCTTATTAATTGCGCTTTCCTCATCTTCGGCCGTTTTAAATACATATCCGCGTTCTAAAAGATAGGAGTAAAAATTATTATCAATTGAAAATCCTTCACTGATTTTTAAAAACTTATTGTAATCATTGTTATCCATTAAATCAAAGCTTCCTGAAATAGGATTAAGTATAGCATATTCAGGTTTGCTTGAATTTTTTATCTTAACAATTATATTGTTTCTGGCTATAATCATTTCTGACCTCCTGTAAAGTAGTAGAGACGGCTTTACCAGCCGCCTCACAAAACTTAGTCGTGGCATCCGGCCACAATCTTTGAAGATTTACTGCAGCATTGGGCAGTAGTGAATTTGTTGCAGCAGCTTTTGGAAGCAGCTTTTTTAGTAACCTTTTTCATTGTTTCACCTCCATAAGATAAAAACTTTAACGTAAAATATTACAACAGCCATTTTTATTTTTAGTAGCCATCAAGGTAAGGCTGATGAAATCATATCCATTCTTTAAGTATTCTCTGCGTTTTAGAATATTTACATCACAAAAACCAGCGGATTTTATACTATCGAGGTATTCATCTTCGGTTATAGCTCCCCCGAAGCATTGTGCCCATGCTTCAGCATCATTTTTTACTTCAGGTGGAAGAGGGTGCTTTGTAACTGCATCGGAAATTACAAATCTTCCTCCATACTTCAGTACCCTGTATATTTCGTTATAAACCCTGTTTTTATTCTTCGCATGGTTTATTACGCAGTTACTCATTACAGCATCAAATACAGAGTCTTCAAAAGGCAATTTCTCAATGTCACCTTTTATAAACCATGCATTTGAAACACCTATGCCATCTGCATTTACATGTGCTGCATCAATCATTGCCTGAGTAATATCCATTCCTACTACTTTTCCTTCAGGGCCTGTATATATTGCAGCCTGAATGGTATCTTCACCTCTACCGCATCCTAAATCCAATATATTTTCACCAGGTTTAATATTTAGAAAGCCGATATTACTGCCGCAGCTAAGGTTACAACTGCTTGAACTTTCTTCGGTATACCTGTCTATTATTTTATCAATCATAATATGACCCCTTTCTTTATATACCCCATATGGGTATATATTAACACTATTATATTTAAATATCAAGATATATGGATATAAAATCTGGTTTGTTTCTATTAATATATAAATATTACATTGATATTTAGAAGTACTTTGCTTAATATTGATTCGTTCATATGCAAAGAATGATCAGTTGCTTAAGGTTATATAAAAGAAGTACTGTATGGAATGTTTGATAATTACATAATATTAAGTTATTTCAGTAATATTCTTATATATTGATGCCTTCTCTGCCTTGCTTATAAATCTATTTGTTATATATGCAATCAGGATAATCACCGGTATATCCAATAAATACCTTATAAGCATAAACTTCAATCCCATTACAGAGGCTTCAAACATTGAAATGGGTATTTTAGTAGCTGACCATGCTCCTATAAAAATCAATAAGTTAAAAAAGTTACTTCCCTTTTTCATTAATGTTCCACCAAATGGAAATGCAATATATAGCGGACCTGCAGCAACAGAGCCTAAGACAAAAGCAATAATAACACCTAGCAACCCTGACTTTTCCCCCATAAACTTTACCATTGTTTCTTTTGGCACCCAAACATCCAGTAGCCCGATGAGAATAAATATCGGCGGTATAATCATAAGCATTTCTTTTAGATTTACCGCTGTTGTATTTAATGAAGCTATTCCCCAATCAGGTTTTATTATTAATAGTAAAAGGTTAATGAATAGTATTGTTATTGGCAGTCTATATCTTTTCAATATTCTTAGAATCAAATTAATACCCCCATTATAAAAGCTACTGCAAATGAAAATATAAGAGCCAGGAAGTTTCTTAAATATGTGGCTTTCTTGCCTAGATATTTTATTTCAACAGGAATTGTTAAAACACCAACCATCATGGAGGTTGAGATAAAAACTACTATTTGAGTTATTCCTGCACCATTATTTAATAGGGATGCTGCTAATGGAAAAGTGATAATCCCGGGTATGAGGGTATATTAATGAAACCTAAAAAGCCTCAGAAACATCGCCATTTACCAGCATTTATTCTTTTAACTTTAGCAGAAGGTCCCGCTCACGGTGGTGCTATTTATTCTTCTCTCATAAATAAACTTCCTAACTTTACATGTGATGCAGGTGCTATTTACAGGACTCTTCAGCAGCTTGAAGAAGATAAGTCAGTATTATTTTCATGGGATACTTCAAATTCCGGACCCGCAAGAAAAATATACAGTATTACAGATTTGGGGTTAGCTAACCTTGATAATTGGAGAACAGATATAGAAGATAGAGTTAAAAATTTAAGATACTTCTTGGATAAATATAATGATTTAAAAAGTAAATGAGGAAAGATTATGAATAATCCTGAATATGCAGTAAATCTATTTAAGAAAGGCTATAACTGCTCACAGGCAGTTCTTGGTGCCTATTGTGAAGAACTAGGTATGGACATGGAAACGGCAATGAAGCTGGCTGCTACTCACTTTTTTTATACCTATTAAAATTAGTTTTTACTGCTTTTTGTAAGGAGCTGCTTAACCAAGCAGCTTTTTATTTTTGATTTTTATATCTCTTCGGAAAATTATAAAAATTGATAATGGTTACTTAGAACTATTAACAATAGGATCAAATAACTAGAATAAATGTAATAAATTATAGGACTTTAAAAAAATATGTAAATTAACGATAAATAGTTATGTAGTATAAATGAACAGCTGTTTATCTTTAGATAGAAAGGAGGTTAAATTCTAAGAAGTAGAGCAATTCATCATCATTTACATTACTTAAAAGAGAGGACAGATAATAATATGAATTTAAAAAAAGGGAAGGTCAAAAAATTAAATATAATTTCAATAGTTTTACTTCTAACTTTTCTATTTACACTTAATAGTACTGCTGCAATGCAAGATGTAAATAAAAAGAATCCCAAAGCCAATGATATTGGATTACAACAAAAGTACCGAATCGTAGTAAAACTAAACGATAAGACAGCAGCACAAGCTGAGTCTACTTTGAGTCAAAAGAATATGGAGATACAAAAAAACACTGCAGGTAAATTGGTAGATTTTTTTAGCAAGTACAAAATAAAAAGAATGGAGCCGGTATACAAAGATTTAGTAAACTTAAAAAAAAGAACGGGGAAAAAAGAAAATGATTTCATAGCAGATATCAAAAAGAAATTTCCAAAAAGGATGAAGCGAAGTCAAGTAAATGAGAAGGCAACGCCAACTGGCCTAATAAATACATATGTTATTGAAGCGGATGTAAATAATGATAAGGATTATGAAAATATGCTGGAATCCTTAAAAAAAGATGACAGGGTTGTATATGCGGAACCTGACCTAGTTGTATCAACAAATATGATACCGGATGATCCGTATTTTTCAAGTAAAGGAACATGGGGACAGTCGTATGACGACCTTTATGGGATAAAAATCACTTCGTGCCCTGAAGCCTGGGATGCGACAAAAGGGAACGGAGTAACTGTAGCAGTTGTTGATTCGGGAATTGATAACACCCACCCTGATATTGTATCCAATTTATGGACCAATACAAAAGAAATAGCCAATAACGGGATTGATGATGACGGTAATGGTTATATCGATGACGTTTGGGGTTGGGATTTTGTAAATAACGATGGTATACCTGTTGATGATAATGGTCATGGAACCCATGTAGCAGGAATAATCGCAGCTGCAGGAAACAATGGAACTGGCGTTATCGGAGTATCACCTGAAGCAAAGGTCATGGCAGTTAAGACGATGAATAACACTGGAAGAGGATATACATCAAACGTCGCAAATGGAATTTTATATGCTGCAAGAAATGGAGCAGATGTAATTAATTTAAGTTTGGGGGAAAAAGGCTATTCGCAGCAACTAAAAGATGCTGTGGATGAAGTAACCAGCATGGGTGTTGTTGTAGTGGCTGCAGCAGGGAACGACAATGCAGATGCTATGGATTATACTCCGGCTAATTTGAATAATGTTATTACGGTTGCGGCTACCGATGCCCAGGACAATAAAGCTTTATTCTCAAACTGGGGGAGCTGTGTCGATGTGGCAGCACCTGGTGTTGACATACTTTCCTTGTATGCGACAGGAACTATGAAAGGGACTAGGGTAGGAGATAAATATACCAGGCTTAGCGGTACAAGTATGGCTGCGCCTCACGTATCGGGAGCAGTGGCATTGATACTAGCTCAACACCCTGATTTTTCTAATGATCTGGTTAAGACTGCACTTTTAAATTCAACAGTTGATGTAATGAGCCGGGGTTTTGACTACGAGACAGGCTATGGGCGTATAAACACCGCCAAAGCTTTATCACCATTACTGGATGTTGAAGGTGTTTCTCTCAACAAAGAAACTATAAATATGACAGTAGGTAATAAAGAGCAGCTTAATGCAACAATAGAGCCTACAGGTGCATATAGATTTGTAACATGGTCAGTATCTGAAGAGAGTGTCCCTGACGTAGTTACTGTTGATCAAAATGGTATTGTGACAGCTAATCATCCCGGCAAAGCAGTAATAAGGTCTACAAGCCAAATAGATACAAGTGAATTTGCAGAATGTACGGTGACTGTGACAGCTGAAATAACAAAAACTTTGTTTAGCGAAGGATTTGAAAACCATGGAAGTTTTCCACTAGATTGGACAGTTGAGAATGTCTATGGAACATATGGAAAATGGTGTTGTAATTTAGCTGGAGTACATCCAACCCCAAAATCAGGTGGTTATACAGCAGATTATAACAGCAATAATGCTAGCAAAGGAGAAAGCGCACGCATGTACAAGACGGAAGGAATCAGTCTTGGAAGCGACGGTACATATTCCCTTGATTTCTGGATGTATCATAATACTGATTATGCTACCAGTAATGATTATATCCAGGTTCAGGTATATACAGACAAAGAGCCTGCTTGGACAAATGTGGGAAGTAGTATACCTAGGGTTGACGGAAGTACCGGTTGGAAGAGGCACACAATAAGCCTTGATGACTATAAAAATATTTCTAACCTAAAAATAGCATTTCTTGGAGTGAGCCAATGTGGTAATAACATATATTTAGATGACATTTCGGTAAACAATATTGTTCCTGTATCAGAAATAAGTCTTAACAAGTCTTCTATTGAGTTGGAAATAGGACAAACAGAGCAGCTTACAGCAACGTTGCTACCTGAAACCGCAACAAATAAAAATGTAACATGGTATGCGTACAGCCAGAAAAATACTTATAGTGTAACATCAGTATCACCAGAGGGATTGATTACAGCAGACAACCCAGGTACGGCAGTAATCAGAGTGATAAGTGATGCTGACCCCAACAAGTATGCAGAATGTACAGTGACAGTGAAGGCAAATGGAACTAAAACTTCGTTTAGTGAGGGATTTGAAAATAATGGAAGTATACCGGTGGGTTGGGCAGTTCAAAATGTTAACGGAGCATACGGACAATGGAGCTTTGTTGAAAGAGGGCTGTGGAATGAAGTGGATACGAAAACCGGCGGATGGATGGCTGAATTCAACTCTAATGGTATGCCCAACGGACAAAGTACACGCATTTACAGGACGGAAGGAATCAGCCTTGGAAATGATAGTACATGTTCCCTTGATTTCTGGATGTACCATAATACTGATTTTGCTACCAGCAATGATTATATCCAGGTTCAGGTATCTACTGACAGAGGTTCCAATTGGACAAATCTAGGGAGTGAAATTTATAGGATTGATGGAAGCACCGGTTGGAAAAAACACATAGTGAGCCTTGATGATTATAAAGGTATCTCTGACTTAAGAATAGGATTTCTTGGTGTAAGTAAAGAAGGTTATAACATATATTTAGACGATATTACTGCAAATATTGCTTCGGTTTCGGATCCAGTAACAGAAGTCAAACTTAATAAGACTTCGACTGAGCTAACTGCAGGACAGACAGAACAGCTCATAGCAACAGTAATGCCTGAAAATGCAACATATAAAAATGTCACATGGTCAGTATATGAGAATACAAATAATGCAGTAACAGTATCACGGACAGGACTGGTTACAGCAAAAAGACCGGGAACGGCGGTAATTAGGGTAACAAGCGATGAAAATCCCGGCAAGTATGATGAATGTTCAGTGACAGTTAAATCAGTTCCGGTAACAGAAATCAAACTTAATAAGACTTCAGTTGGGTTAACTGTAGGACAGACGGAACAGCTTACAGTAACGGTAATGCCTGAAAATGCAACAAATAAAAATATAACATGGTCTGGGAATGCAAATGATGTAGCAACAGTATCAGCATATGGATTGGTTACAGCGAATAGTCCCGGAACGGCAGTAATAAGTGCGACCAGCAAAGATGACTCAAGCAAGTACACTGAGTGTACTGTGACGGTAACTGCAGTTAAACCTGTAACAAGTGTAAGCTTAAACAAGTCGTTTACATCCTTGACTGTAGGGCAGACTGAACAGCTTATAGCAATAGTAATGCCTGAAAATGCAACAAATAAAAATGTTACATGGTCAGTACAGGATGCAAGTAATGTAGTATCAGTATCAGAAACAGGGTTGATCACGGCAATCAACCCAGGAACAGCAATGGTCAGGGCAGCTAATAAAGATGACTCAAGCAAGTATGGTGAATGTACAGTTGTGGTTGAACCTGAAAATCAAACTTTAGTCAATGAAGGATTTGAAAACAATGGAAGTATTCCAGGAGGGTGGGCAGTGCAGAATGTTAATGGAACAGATGGAAAATGGAGCTTTGTTTCTTATGGAATGACTTCAGGCGAACCGAAAGCTGGTAACTGGATGGCTGAATTTAACTCATTTTTTACTTCCTACGGACAAAGCACACGCCTGTTCACGACTACAGGATTAAGGATTAGTAATTATGGTAAATATTCAATAGATTTCTGGATGTACCATGATACCGAGTGTATAGATAACAAAGACTGTATTCAGGTTCAGGTATCTACTGACGAAGGCATCAGTTGGACAAATCTTGGAAGTGAAATTTATAGAAACGATGGAAGTGCAGGCTGGAAAGAACATACAATAAGCCTGGACGATTATAAGGGTGTTTCTGACTTAAGAATAGCATTTCTTGGTGTAGCTGAGTATGGTAATAACATGTATTTGGATGATATTACAATAAACAGTACTTCTTCTGCAGATGTACCTGTAACAGCGGTGAGCATCAACAAGTCGGCTACATCCTTGGCTGTGGGACAGACTGAACAGCTTACAGTAGTGGTAATGCCTGAAAATGCAACAAACAAAAATGTTACATGGTCAGTACAGGATGCAAATAATGCAGTATTAATTTCAGAAACAGGACTGATTACGGCAAACAACCTAGGAACGGCGGTAATCAGGGTGACCAGCATAGCTGACCAAAGTAAGTATGCTGAATGCACAGTAACTGTAAAATCTGCAGATGTACCGGTAACAGGGGTGAGTCTCAACAAGTCGGCTACATCCTTGGCTGTGGGACAGACTGAACAGCTTACAGCAGTGGTAATGCCTGAAAATGCAACAAACAAAAATGTTACATGGTCAGTACAGGATGCAAATAATGCAGTATTAAATTCAGAAACAGGACTGATTACGGCAAACAACCCAGGAACGGCAGTAATCAGGGTGACCAGCATAGCTGACCAAAGTAAGTATGCTGAATGTACAATAACGGTAAAATCTGCAGATGTACCTGTAACAGCGGTGAGCATCAACAAGTCGGCTACATCCTTGGCTGTGGGACAGACTGAACAGCTTACAGCAGTGGTAATGCCTGAAAATGCAACATACAAAAATGTTACATGGTCAGTAGAGGATGCAAATAATGCAGTATCAATTTCAGAAACAGGGCTGATTACGGCAAACAACCCAGGAACAGCAGTAGTCAGGGTGGCAAGTGCAGATGATCCAGGCAAGTATGCGCAATGTACGGTTACAGTATTGGCATTGGAACCGGTAAATAGTACTTTGTTGAGCGAAGGATTTGAAAACAGTGGAAGTATTCCAGGAGGGTGGGCAGTGCAGAATGTTAACGGAACAGATGGAAAATGGAGCTTTGTTTCGATTGGGTCCCTTGGTTATCAGGGTATACAAAAATCTGGTGAATGGATAGCAAGATTCAATTCTTATTCTACACCTGGCGGACAAAGTGCACGCCTTTACACGACTTCAGGTTTAAGTCTTGGAAATGATGGTACGTATTCCCTTGATTTCTGGATGTACCATAATACCAGAAATGCGAGTTGTAACGATTATATCCAGGTTCAGGTATCTACAAACAACGGTTCCAATTGGACAAACCTGGGAAGCAGTATTTATAGGAACGACAGAAGTACTGGATGGAAAAAACATACAATTAACCTTGACCAATATAAGGGTGTATCTGATTTGAGATTAGCATTTGTTGGTATTAGTAGTTTTGGCGATAACATATTTTTGGATGACATTTCGGTAACCAATACTTCTAATTAAGTTATTTAATTCCTTAAATAATTAAAGATTAAAATTGCTAATACATAAAAACACCGGTTTTAAATACCGGTGTTATTTATTTTATAAGGAGATTATGGTACTACCTTAATTTTATTAACTTTTGTAAAAGCTACACACATTAATTTTGTTTTGTACGCTTGCGCCTTACAAAAAATAATATGGAGCATGTAATAAATAATAATCCGGCCAGCAGCTGTGATACCCTGAATGAACCGATATACAAGCTATCTGTACGCATTCCTTCGATGAAGAAACGTGCAAATCCATAAAGAGCAAGATAAAGAGTAAATACTTCTCCTTGAAGCTTTTTGTTTTTTCTGAACCATATAAGGAAAAAGAATAATGCAAAGTTCCATAATGATTCATATAAAAAAGTTGGGTGTACCGCAACACGCTGCATTTTTACCGGATCAAATATCTCCATTCTCCACAATACGGAAGTTACTGCGCCATGAGCTTCCTGATTGACAAAGTTGCCCCATCGCCCAATTGCCTGAGCAAGAGCCACATAAGGAATGGCAAAATCAAATAGTTTTAAAACACCGATTTTTCTCTTTCTGGCAAAAATATATGCAACAATTACAGCAGCAATAATTCCGCCATAAATAGCAAGTCCACCGTTTCTGGTATTAAAAACCTGTAATAAATCATTTTTATACTGTGACCAGCTGAAAATTACATAATAAAGCCTTGCACCTATTATTGCAAATGGAGCAGTAAACAGTACCAAATCAAAAATATCACTTTGTTTTATTCCAAAGTTTTTACTGCTTCTTGATGCAAGCAGTACTGCAAGGAAAAAACCAAACGCTATGATAATACCATACCAATAGACGTTAATTCCGAAAATTGAAAATGCAATTCGGTTTATTTCAAACTTAAGTCCTAAACCTGGAAATATAATAGGCTGCATAAATATCTCCTCTTCTAAGTTCTATATCTGCTCAGTAACAAATTGAACAGCAATGCTGACCACTGCAACAACAAACCAGACTATTAAACCGAGTAAAAGAGGCTTAAATCCAGTTTTTAGCATTTTTTTGAAATCGGTACTTAAGCCAATTGCTGTTAGTGCCATGGTAATAAAAAACTTGCCGGCTTCAGGAATCAGGTGTTTGGTATCCCAATTGAATAAGCCAAGTGTGTTAAACAGTGATGTTGCAAGAAAGCCTAATATAAACCAAGGGAAAATCTTTTTAAAGCTATAGTTAACAGCCGATTCAGTACCATTAACAGTGATCTTTTTCCTGATGGACATAACAAATGCAAACACAAGTGATATAGGTATAATCATAGTTGTTCTTGTAAGTTTTACTATAGTCGCATAGGCTCCCGCTGTGTTACTGAATGCATATCCGGCGGCAACAACTGATGAAGTATCATTAACAGCAGTTCCTGCCCACAAACCAAAAGCCTTGTCAGAGAAGCCAAGCAGATGCCCCAGTGGAGGGAAAATAAGTACGGCTAAAATGTTAAACAGAAAAATTGTTGATACTGAATAAGCCACTTCCATTTCTTCAGCTTCAATAATAGGGGATACAGCTGCGATTGCAGAACCTCCGCATATTGCAGTACCCACACCTATGAGGCTGGTCATATTACCGGGTATTTTCATTAGCTTACCAAAGCCATAGGCAGTAATGAATGCAAAAGACAGCGTAAATACCATTACATAAAGCGACTCCATTCCCGTTTGCCAGACCTTTGTCAGACTAAGGCCTGCTCCAAGCAGAATAATAGCCCATTGAAGAATTTTTTTCGAAGTGAATTTTATTCCCTCATTAAAAAAGACTGGTTTAACAAAAATATTATTTATTATTATACCAAGTACAATCCCGAACACTGGGCCTCCGATTATTGGAAAGATGTTTCCAAGCCAAGCAGCAATAATAGCTATTATAAATGCGAATGAAATTCCTGGAATATACTTTTTAAGCCTCTTCATAATGCGCTCCCTAATGTTTGATATTATTATTTTAGTATGTATTAATTATAAAAACAAATTATGATTTATTATAAATTCATAAGAAAAATTTATGAAAGTCTTTATATATAATCACTTGTTTTATATAATAAAAGAATGAATATTTAGTAGGGAGTAATTTATCATGATTGATTCGAAGCTTAACACCTTTATAAATGTTGCCAAGCTGAAAAGCTATACAAGAGCAGCAGAACTACTTAACCTTACACAGCCCGCTGTAACACAGCATATAAAACAGTTGGAAGAATACTATAATGTAAAAGTATTTGATAAAAAGGGCAGACAGATTTGTTTGACAGAAGAGGGAAAACTTCTGCTACAATATGCAAAAGAGCTTGAAGCAAATGCAATCTTAATTGAAAGAAAACTTAAAAATAAAACTGCATTGGTTAAAAGATATAACCTGGGTGCCACATTAACCATAGGCGAGTATGTGCTGCCATCTCTCCTGGGTAAATACAAACAACTCAATGAAAATATAGATGTAATTATGAATGTTAATAACCTTGAAGAGGTTCTGAATAGGCAAAGAAGCGGAAAGATTGATTTAGGGCTTGTTGAAGGTCCTTTTGACAAAACTCAGTTTAACTACCGAAAATTCAAGGACGATGAACTTGTGCTGGTGGCCTCACCGCAGAATAAATTTGCGCAAATGAATAAAGTCTTTATCAAAGATATAGTTAAGGATTGCCGCCTAATTTTGCGTGAAAAGGGATCAGGTACAAGGGTTGTTTTTGAAAACAAGCTCGAAGAATTTGGGTATAATCCATCAGATTTAAATGTTTATATGGAGATTGGAAGTCTTGGCGCAATAAAATCGCTTGTTGAAGCTAATCTCGGCTGTACGGTAATTTCAAAGGAGGCTATCAAAAAGGAATTACAATCGGGAACAATTGTAATCATACCAATTAAGGATGCCAGAATTATGAGAGAGTTTAATTTTATATATCTGGATAACAGTCCTATGGAATTTATAAATGAGTTTATGGATTTCTTAATAAGCAGTAAATGATAATCATTGCCTTAACTTAATTAAATCGTTTTTGTATATGGAGAACTCCATCAGTCACTAATGTGACAGCTCCCTCTTTGAGGGAGCTAGAGTGCCTTCCTCTCAGAGGAAGGTGTCAGCAAAGCTGACAGAAGGAGTAGTTTAACATTCATATATTGATAATATAATTCTGGAGATTAAGAATTTGGAAGATTATAGTCCAATAAGAAAAAAAGGTATTGGTATAATTTATTTCTATATAATTTATTTTAAAGACAGAATTTATTAAAAGGAAGATAGGACTAAATAAAATGTAGATATTTTAATTTTTAAAAAAATTTTTAACTAACTGAATACCAAAAAATTCTTCTACAATGGTTGTAATTTGCCTAACATTACTCAAATTAGAAGAATAACTACACATGACATTTTTAATGTACTCTATATCAACATTTTTTTTATCATATTTATTGAGGGTATTATATTTTTTATTTATAGTTTTTTCAATTATTTTTTTTATTGCATTTATTGATAGGTTTTCAAATTTGATAAATTTATCAAACCTAAAAAATATCGGGTCACCCAAATACTTACGTATTTCTGATTCACTACTGTAATTTGATGTACAAATAATAATAGCATTATATAAGTCTACTCTATAATTTTTATCTTCAAAAATACCTTCATCAAATAATTGATAAAAGGCACTATGAAATATTGGGTTAGGCTTATCAAACTCATCAAGAAGTATGACGTTAGATTCTCTTTCTAACAAATCTCTGGAAAAGCAACTTTGAAAATGATTCCCACCAAATAGATAATTACTAAATTCACTACTGTGAAACATTGAAAATTGTTTTCTAAATAGTGACTGACCTAAAATTTCGCTAATAAATTTAGCTGTTTCTGTTTTTCCAACCCCTGAAGCGCCATAAAACATAAGCACAATAGGTTTATTTTTATTAGATTTTGTAAGTAAGGGGTATAAAGAAATAAGAAGTCTCTCTTTTACATTTTCTTGCCCTATAATTCTTTCTGAAAAGTTATTATTTATTTTTTCGAACATACTTTTACTAAGTGTTTTGTACTCACACTTTTGTATAGTTATTATATTTGCATAGGCTTGTTCTAACTGTTGTTTTATTTGAATTGGAGGGTTTTGAAGAAATAAGTTTTCTATTTCATATCCACTAATAATGCTAATAAAACTTTGAATTGCACTTTCTGTGATCCCTGCGTATGATTCGGAAAAAGCAACTAAATTAGTTATAAAATTTTTATCAGGATCCTTGCTTTCATCTTTATCCATAGCAACGCTATCAGTTTTATAGGTTACTACAATTTGTTTCCTTTTTGCATCATCTTCACCAATAAATTGGGATAACGTTTTTATATCTGGAGGAAGTAATCTCTCAAAACCACTTTTTGAACCATAATAAATTATTATCTTTTTCATGTATCAATACCTGCCAATATTACATCATAAACATCTAATTCATCTTGGCTTTTAGATATATTAATCATATCAAAAGCTGAACTTATTAATTCTTGTTCTATGTTAAATTCCTTACTAATATCAAGCATTTTCTCATCAACTTTGCCAACTTTTATGGCTAAATACACTAAATTCATTTTACTTAAATCAGCTATGCCATAATTGTTTCTAAAAGCTTCAATATTAAATCTAAAAACGTATTTATTTAACTTTTCACCATCTACTTTCTCTGCGATTAATTCATAATATCCTTTTCCGCTCTTAAAAGCCTCATCTAGCTTTGATATATCAAATATGAATCCATCTTCAGAAGTGAAGTCGGATTTTGTTATCTTTAAATATGGTGTAAACATTTTAAAAAAGGCTATAGAATTTTTATATGCTCGTACGGAATAACCGCTGAATTTAGTTATTCGATTATCATTTTGTGATTTTTCTATGAAATCTGTTAACACAGTATTTGATAAAGTAGTTTTAACTAAAGAAGAGCCATTAAATGAAAAATTAGCATCAGCATTTGTTTCTGCTTTGGCACCCAAAAAAGGTAGCCAATTTAATTTTGCATATAAGCCAATAGAAGTTTTATTAGCTATCTGAGTTGATTTTTGCTTAACTTTATCTGAAGTCTGTATTTCCTTACCACCATTATAGATATTTAAATAATCTGTTGCTGAATTGTCATCAAAATACACTACTTTAATCATAGTATTCCCCATTCCATTGCTACCAAAATTAGCCACATTGTGCAAATAAAAAATTATTCAAATATGTATTTGTGTTATTTTATCATGTAATTTAATGTTATATTTTGTAATTAAAAAAGTCAAGCAATTCTCTAAAGCTTATATTGTTAGATAGAATATAACCATTCTTCATTTAAATAATGATATAATGCAATTTAATTAGATTAATATATAATAAATATTTGAAAGTTTATGTCACACTTCTTTCTTTTTTGTGTCTAAATATGTGATAAAAATTATTCGAGGTGAAAATATGCAGGAATTTAAAGAAGTCTTAGTAGAAAAAGCAGTGAATGGAGACAAGCAGGCACTGGAAGATTTGATTTTAAGCGTAAAGGACAAGGTTTATAATCTTTCTCTGAGAATGCTGTGGAACCCGACCGATGCGGAAGATGTTACACAGGAAATTCTTATAAAGGTAATAACAAATCTGTCTAAATTCAGGTCTGAGAGCAAATTTACGACCTGGGTATACAGAATAGCCCAAAACCATCTTATTAATATCCAAAAGAGAGGACTTGAAAATCTGAATTTATCCTTTGAGGATTACGAAAAAGGTATTGAAGTTGGGCTTGATAAGGAGCAGCTTCCGATATCTGACGCAGAAAGAAATTTACTCGCAGAAGAGCTTAAGATATCATGCACTCATGCGATGCTTCTGTGCCTGGACAGAGAAAGCAGGATAATTTACATACTTAGCTCAATGTTTGGTATAAACAGCGTTGACGGCGGCTTTATCATGGATATTAAGCCGGAAACCTACAGAAAACGTCTTTCAAGAATCCGTGAAAAGATGAAAAACTTTATGGAAAACAACTGCGGACTTGTAAACCCGGACAGGCTATGCCGCTGTAAACAGCGCATAGGAATTGCAATTGAAAGCAGGCGGATTAACCCTGAACAGCTGCTGTTCGTAAATAAACCTTCGGCAGGAGAATTCGTAGAGGAATGCAAGGATGAGATGGAAAACTTCGACAAAGTGTCGGCTGTATTTACAAGCAATCCATTTTACCTGGCACCAGAAAACATAGTTCAGGGAATAAAAAATCTTATTAAATCAGACAATTATAAAATTTTAGAAGCATAATTCAGGAGGAGATAGTGACATGGAAAATATATTATTAACTTTAGTAATAGGTGTAATTGCAGGAATTATTGACATTGTACCAATGATAATTCAGAAGGCCGATAAGGACTCAATAATATCAGCATTTGTTCAATGGATGGTAGTAACATTTGTTATTATGAATATTGATTTAGGTGTTGTAAACTGGCTTAAAGGTCTAATTGTAGCGGTACTTATGGCTGCACCTATTATTATTTTGATTGCTAAAAAGGAACCAAAATCTGTTATACCGATATTAGTTATGTCAATGGTGCTTGGAAGTATAGTAGGATTTGCAGGTGATAAACTTGTCAAATAATAAAGAACTTTATAAAAACCTCATAAACACCCGGCTTCTTAATAATAATGGAGGTTGGATGTATTGTAGCAACTGCGACAATACGGTTGGTTATTTGTGCTATTCAACATATGCATATTTCAAATTCGATTTTACATGTAATTGCGGTGAAAAAGGATCTATTGAAATTGGCGATAGGGAATGTCTTAGTGAGATTGCAGCAAAAGACCTTTTAATCAGAAAAGGAAGGCTTTGCTGTCCTGTAGACGATTCACCACTGTTCACGGTTGTTAATAAAAATATTAAACAATTTAGCTACGAAGTGGTCTGTAAAAGCTGTTTACAAACATTCAAAAAATAGCTTTTGGTAAAAATTTCTTAAAGATTTATCCTGTAAAAACTCCCTGAATGCAGATAATAAGCATATTAAATCTGTTGTAGGGAGTTTTTTGCATGATGCCAATTAAGACGCAGAAGGCTGTAAAGATAATTGCAGCTGCAGCTATATGCTTTTTTATGATTTCCATAATAGCCAATGCAGGCCATGAGGATGCCCTTGCAATGCCTCTTAAATTCAAGGCTGACGGTACTTTCAAGATTGTACAGTTTACAGATATTCAGGATGGCCCGAAAATAGACCCAAGGACAGCCAGACTTATTAATAATGTATTGGATTATGAAAAGCCGGATCTTGTAGTAATTACGGGAGATAGTCTTGATGACCGCTGCAAATCGGTACAAAGCGTCAAAAAGGCAATTGAAAATATAGCTCAACCTATGGAAACCAGACAAATTCCCTGGGCAGTGGTATTTGGAAACCATGATGAAGAACAGGGGAAAATGACAGAAGCCGAAATGCTTAAGGTTTATATGTCTTATCCCCATAATCTGAGCCGCTTTGGACCTGAAAATGTTTACGGCACGGGGAACTATAACCTGCTGATTGGAGGAACTAAAGACAAAAGGCCTGCGTTCAACATTTATATGCTTGACTCTGGAAGGTATGCAAAAGGCGGCGTAGGGGTATATGACTGGATAAAGACAAGCCAGATTGAGTGGTATAGAGATACCGCACTTTCGCTAAAGAAGCAATACGGCAGGACAATACCTGCACTTATGTTTTTTCACATACCTTTGCCTGAATTCAGACAAATGTGGGAAAGCGGAAAGGCAAAAGGAGCAAGAAATGAAGAAGAAGGCGCACCTATTGTTAACAGCGGGCTTTTAACCTCTGCCATTGAAATGGGAGACGTAAAGGGTATTTTTGTTGGACATGATCATACTAATGATTATGTTGGCGAAATGTATGGAATAAGGCTCGGGTTTTCCCGAAACACTGGCTTTGGAACATATGGCAAGGATGGCTTCTCAAGAGGGGCAAGAGTTTTTCTCATTAATGAATCCGACCCTGAACACTTTGAAACATGGATGAGGCTTGCAACTGATTTTAAATAATAACAGGACAATAAATAGCAAATATGCTATTCTTAAAATAAAATTATTTAAGCAAGAATATAATGTATTAACAATTTGTTGGGGGAATATGTATGCTTGAAAACGGTAAAATGGAATGCAATTGCAGTAAAAAAAGCTGTGTCAGGCATGGCAAATGTGATGAATGCATTAAGTATCACGAAACAAATAAAAGACCTCCTTATTGTAAAAGAGAGAAATTCCTGAAAAAGTCGTTTAAATAATAAGTTGGGAGTCAGATATGTCTGAAGATTTCAAAAACTATTTATACACAAACCTTATTAACCAAAAAGGCTATGTGCCTGCAAGAAACAGAAACGGCCAGCTTTTAAACCTCTATGGTATTAGTATTCTGGATAAAGAAACTAACGACAGCATGTTTGTTTTAGAAGTATTTAATGGAGATGCTTTCACTGCTGATGAGATAAACGCTCGAATGGAACGTAATTCTGGCGTTGTTGATAAATTGAACAAACCTTTTATTAATGTTTTTACTCAAATATTTCTTTTCTCAGGTGAGATACCTCAAGACAAACTGGAAATTATAAAAAGCCATCAAAGAATAAACAGCTGGGACAAAAAATACTATATAAGCTATACAATAAGACTTGATTTGGGACAAGTTCAAAGGCACTTTCAGTTACCATCTGATGTGGATGGGCTGGATGTTTTTCTTTCACAAACGGTAAATGCATTTAATCAAAATTCGTACCCCAATAATGACTCAGACCGTTCGAGAGGCTTCAGGGCCATAACAAACAGAACTTCAAAGGTTCCTATAGTAACTTATATACTCATTGCAATTAATATTCTCGTGTGGCTTGGAGCAATTTTATATCAGAAATCTACAGGCTTGAATGATAATGAAGTTATTTTAAAATTCGGTGCAAAGTTCAACCCGTTAATTATGGATGGAGAGTATTGGAGACTTATAACACCTGCATTCCTCCATTTTTCATTGATGCATCTTTTGGTTAATATGTTTTCACTCTTTATTATAGGGCCGCAGATAGAGATGTTCTTTGGAAAAGTAAAATGTGTTTTAATCTATATAATTGCCGGCTTTTTTGGTAATCTTGCAAGTTTCATTTTTTCACAGGATCTATCTCTTGGAGCATCCGGTGCTGTATTCGGTTTTATGGGCGTACTTGTTTACATATGGCAGAAGAATAGGAATAGTCTCGATAAATCTTATATATTATGGGTTGCAGGTACAATTGCATATAATATTTTTTATGGATTTTCAAAATCGGGTATTGATAATTTTGCACATATAGGAGGCCTTATAGGAGGATACACAGCTGCTGTTATAGTTGGCTTTACAGCAGGTAAAAAGAACATTACTTCAAGAACTATTGCTGCAGTGCTTATTACAGTACTTGCTATAGGTGGTTTATATGCAGGTTTTACAAGTTCATCCAATCTTGAGGCTAAAAAACAATATTTTATTGGAGACAAAGTTCAGGCACTAATAAATGAAGCATCAAAAAGTTTTACAAATAAAGATTATAGAACAGCAGAACAGCTTTCAAACGAAGCTCTCAAACTGTACGGTGAAAATAAAGATGTAAAGGCAGTTGCTACAAGGATTCTCGCAGCAGCCCTAATTAACCAGGAAAAGAATCAGGAGGCTCTCAAATATGCCAAGGACCTTGCACAAATAAGCCCTGATATAGGACATTATTACCTTGGCCTTTGTTATTACAACCTTGGGAATTATGAAGATGCAAAAAGTGAGCTGGAACAAGCATTAAAAATGGACCCGTCAAACAAACAGGTCCAGGAAATTCTTAATCAATTAAAATAATTATTATTCCGACAACATATTAAATAAGTCCCAAATGCCATTTTTTGATGACTTGATGGTTTCTTTATAATACGCAAGTTCATTTGCAACTATCTCGTCAAGAGCTTTTTGACCCATAATTTCTACGGGAGCAAGCTCATCTGTAAATACATGTTTTGAAGCAGTAATTTCAGACATGTTGTTTTTTACATACTCGGACACCTTTTTAAGAGAGCTGCTGCTGTCTATTTTACCAGTGTTTTCTTCAAAATTACTATTCATGGATATATCATCCGAAGCAAACACGATTGTATTGGTGCCGTTTTGTATATCACATTTATAAACCTTCGGCATTACACTTCTTACTGTTTCCTCAAGGTAATTCGATATGTCAGTGCTGCCCTTTGAACGTATATTTATATTCATAACCATTATTCCGCCGGGATTAAGGTGGTCTTTAACATCCTTGAAAAACTCCTTAGTGGACATATGAAAGGGTATTGTAATATCGTGGTAGGCATCAACCATTATAATGTCGTATTTCTTTGCATCCTCGTTTGAAAGAAAGGTCCTGCCATCATTTACGAACACCTTTGCTTCCTGATCCGTCAACTCAAAGTACTTTTTTGACAGGTCAACAATTTTCTGGTCTATTTCAACACCTTCAATGCTGCTGTTAGGGAAAAAGTGTTTTGTTTGCTTGGCATAAGTACCTGTTCCCATTCCAAGTACAAGTACATTAAACTTTTTGTTCTGATCGGTTGCTTTTGCAAAGTATGGGGCCATTAACGCATAGTCATAGTAAAAACCTGTCATTTCATGATTCTTTTTATAAATAGACTGTACGCCAAAGGCTACGTTAGTTGAAAGTATAACGGAATCCTTGTCTTCTGCAACCTGTAGATAGTTGTATAGTGATTCATCCTCAACTACAATATTGCTTTTCCAGAAGGCATAAGAAGTATTGAAAGGAATGAAGCACAATGCGAGAATTACTGCTGCCGTTATTGCTGTTCTTATAATTCGATTCTTATTCTTAACAGCGTAATAAAGAACCAGCAGGTTTAATATCAGTGCAAATATAAGAAAGGTCTTGCTTGTCCCAACAACAGGTATGGTAAGGAAAGTCGGAATAAATGTACCTATAATACTTCCTATAGTATTAAGTGCATATATCTTTCCTGTCGTTCTGCCGGCGCTCTCCATGTCAGTTACTCCAAGCTTTACCAAAACCGGTGAAGCCATTCCCAATAAAACAAGAGGGAAAGAGAAAATTATAAGGCAGGAGATTATTGAACCGGCTACTAACAGATTATTCGGAAGTACCCACATAAGGCCTACTACAGACCCCGCAATAACATATTTACCTACAAGGGGTATTACTGCAATCCATATGCATGCAAACCATATCCTTGAATAGAGCTTCCCAATATCATTATACTTGTCTGCCAGCCTTCCTCCCAGTATGTTTCCCAGACTAAGAGAAATCATAATCAAACCGATGATAACAGTCCAAACAATCTGCGATGTTCCGAAATATGGTGCAAGCAGCCTTGAAGCACTTAATTCAACAGCCATTACAGACATACCACAGAAAAAAGCCGTTAGATAAATTAAAAGGTTTTTCCTCATCATTTTTCTCCTAATTTTTAATTTTGACCCTTAATAACAACAAATAATAGTTTATAATAAAAACTCTTTTTTGTGAAGCAAAGTTCAAGCTATGTTAATGAATGTAGTTGTGGTAGAATGAAGATTAGAATTTTTGACATTTTTAGACTTAGGTGGTTATTGTTTAATGGGTTCCTATATTGTTTATATAGCAATAATAGTTATTTTAATGGGAATAAGTATTTTTCTTATTAAAAAGGGAAAATCAAAAAATCCGGGTGATGGTGAAAACAACAATAAGCCCATTGAATGTGGCTACATTAGTGTTTTTTTCGATGCAACCAGGAATATAACTATAATCCCTTATGTTAAGAACAAACTTGGTGTAGGGAAAGCCATTTCTGAGCCGCGTATGCTTCAAAGCCCATATGAAGCCAATGCTTTAGGCAGACTAGTGAGGGCATCCATGGAGGCTTGCAGCAATGCTTTTCCTGGAACAGATGAAGAGCTTATGGGTAGGCTTGGCTTCCTAAAGTGGGTTGACTTTTCAGCAGACAAAAAAAATATCTCGATACACTATGATGAAAAGTATGGAATAGTTATGAATACAACAATAAGACTTAAAGACGGTTCTTACCAGTTCCTAACCAGGGGAGCTGATATGATACTGGACAAGCATGCATCTAACGGGGAGATTGGAGAAGCTCTGATGTCACTTATGCCAAAGTGCAGATTAATTCCGGTAAAATAGCAGGTTGACTTTAGACGCTTTTGTAAATAATATTCAATGAGTATTTGACTTAAACAAAACCAATTAATATAATATTTTTTATGGACAGGAGGAAGGCATATGAAGATTACACAGGAAATTATTGAACATATTGCAGATCTTGCAAGATTAAATCTTACAGATTCTGAGAAAGAAAAGCTTACACATGAAATGGCCAATATAGTAGCATACGTAGACAAGCTTAACGAGCTTGATACCAGCAGTATTGAGCCGACATCGCATGTTAAGCCCGTATATAATGTGTTCAGAGAAGATAAAGTTAAGGAATCGTATGACAGGGAAAAGATACTTGCAAATGCTCCATCCGCAGACGAAGGCTGTTTCAAAGTTCCAAGGGTGGTAGAGTAGGAGGAATAAGGCGTGGAATTATATCAACTTACCGCTCATGAACTGGGCGATTTATTAAAAGATAAAAAAGTAAGTGCTGTTGACATAACAAAGTCATACCTTGACAGAATTTCAAAGGTTGAGAATAAAGTAGACAGCTATCTTACTATTTGCCAAGAAGAAGCAATTAATAAGGCTCAGGAAGTCCAGAAAAAGATTGAAAGCGGAGAGGCAGCGTCGCCTCTTGCAGGAATTCCTATGGCTATTAAGGACAATATATGTACACAGGGAGTTAAAACAACCTGTGCATCCAAAATGCTTAATAATTTTGTTCCGCCATATAACGCTACTGTAATGAATAAGCTTGAAAGCAACGATACAATAATGCTTGGAAAGCTTAATATGGATGAGTTTGCAATGGGTGGATCTACAGAAAATTCACATTTTAAACAGACTAAAAACCCTTGGGATATAGAAAGAGTCCCTGGAGGTTCAAGCGGTGGTGCTGCTGCGGCAGTTGCTGCAAACGAAGCAGTATTTACTCTTGGTTCCGATACAGGTGGATCAATAAGACAGCCTGCTTCCTTCTGCGGAGTGGTAGGAATGAAGCCTACTTACGGTTCTGTTTCAAGGTTCGGACTAGTTGCTTTTGCATCTTCTTTGGACCAGATTGGACCTTTGACCAAGGATGTAACCGACTGTGCGCTTGTACTTAATGCAATTACAGGTTACGATTCAATGGATACAACATCTTCTAATGTAGATTATCCGGATTATACAAAAGCCCTTGTTAACAATATAAAAGGAATGAAAATCGGTATTCCTAAAGAATACATAGGCGAGGGAATAAATGAAGAAGTTAAGGCAAGCATACTTAAAGCTATAGAAACGCTTAAAGAGCTTGGCGCCGAATGTGAAGAGTTTTCGCTCCCCATTACTGAGTATGCTATTCCTGCATATTATCTGATTGCTTGTGCTGAGGCGAGTTCCAACCTTGCAAGGTATGATGGAATAAAATACGGTTACAGAGCTGAAAAATACACTGATTTGCTTGATTTATACAGACAGACAAGAAGCGAAGCTTTCGGGCCTGAGGTTAAAAGACGTATAATGCTTGGAACCTATGCTTTGAGCTCGGGATATTATGACGCGTACTATAAGAAGGCTCTCCAGGTCAGAACCCTTATTAAAAATGGTTTTGATCAAGCTTTTGAAAAGTTTGATTTGGTATTGGGTCCTACAGCTCCGACAACTGCTTACAAAATAGGTGAAAAGGTTGACGATCCGCTTGAAATGTACCTTGGAGATATTTACACCGTATCAGTTAATATTGCAGGTTTGCCGGGTCTCGTTGTTCCATGTGGACATGACAGCAGCAACCTTCCAATAGGCTTGCAGTTAATCGGTAAAGCATTTGATGAAAGTACCCTTTTAAGAGTAGGCTATACTTTTGAACAAAATACTGTTTATCATAAAAAGCAGCCCGGAATATAGATAAATTATCTTACCGAAAGTAATGTTTTTTAGAATAAACAATTTTATAAAAGCGTCAGAAACGAGTAGTGCAAGGAAAACGAGGCATGAAAACCGGAGCATGCAGTCTTGGAATTATCTTAACGAAAGAAATATTTTTTTAGAATAAATAATTTTACAAAAAAGTGTCAGAAACGAGTAGTGCAAGGCAAGCAAGGCGTAAAAACCGGAGCATAAGCAACATGAAATTATCTTAATGGAAGTAATATTTTAGAATAAATAATTTGCAAAAAGTGTAAGAAACGAGTAGTGCAAGGAAAACAAGGCATGAAAACCGGAGCATATATTATATATGTGAGGATTTGAGTGCCAAAGTTTGACACCGCAATACGAAGTTTATTACGCTTTTACCACAGAGGTGAAAATTATGGAATACGAAATTGTAATAGGTTTGGAAGTTCATGCAGAACTTGCAACCAAATCAAAAATATACTGTTCATGCAAAACCGAATTCGGAGGGGAGCCCAATACCCACTGCTGTCCCATTTGTACAGGAATGCCAGGAGTTTTGCCGGTACTTAATGAGAAGGTTGTTGAGTATGCTGTAAGAGCAGGTCTTGCTACAAATTGTACAATTGCCGAATACAGCAAACAGGACAGGAAAAATTACTTCTACCCCGATTTGCCCAAGGCTTATCAGGTATCGCAGTATGATCTTCCACTGTGTAAGGAAGGTTATGTTGAAATAGACATAGAAGGCACAAAGAAGAAGATTGGAATTACAAGAATTCATATAGAAGAGGATGCGGGCAAGCTTATTCATGATGAGTGGGGATCCGGAACATTAGTTGATTACAACAGATGTGGTGTTCCGCTTATTGAAATTGTAAGCGAACCGGATATACGTTCCGCAGAAGAAGCCAGGGCATACGTTGAAAACCTGAGAGCCATACTTCAATATGTTGAGGTTTCTGACTGCAAGATGCAGGAGGGTTCTTTAAGAGCCGATGTAAACCTCTCAGTAAGACCGAAAGGACAGGAAAAGTTCGGTACAAGAACTGAAATGAAGAATCTCAATTCCTTCAGGTCGATTGTTAGGGCTGTAGAGGCTGAAGCAAAAAGACAGATCAGCGAAATTGAATCAGGCGGAACTATATATCAGGAAACACGCCGCTGGGATGATGATAAGGGTATAAGCTATGCTATGAGAAGCAAGGAGGAAGCTCATGACTACAGATACTTCCCCGAACCCGACCTTGCACCTATAGTTTCCGACCGTGAGTGGATTGAAGGGATAAAGGCCTCATTACCCGAGCTGCCTGAAGCAAGAAGAAACAGATATATAAGTGAGTTTGGACTGCCTGAATATGATGCACTGCTTATAACCCAATCAAAGGTGCTTTCAGACTTCTTCGAAGAAGCTGTTTCAAAAAGCAGCAGCCCTAAACTGGTTAGTAACTGGATAATGGGCGATTTAATGAGAATCTTGAAGGACTAGGGTCTTGAAGTAGAACAGATACCTTTCCCTGCTGAGTACCTGGCAAGAATGATTAAGCTTATAGAAAGCGGCAAGATCAGTGGTACAATTGCAAAGAAGGTATTCGAAAAGATGTTTGAATCAGGCAAGGACCCTGAAACAATAGTTAAAGAGGAAGGCTTGGAAGTTGTAAGCGATGAAGGAGCACTTGTAGGTATTGTTAAATCAATCCTTGAAAAGAATCCTCAGTCTGTAGATGATTATAAAAACGGTAAGGAAAAGGCAATAGGTTTCCTTGTAGGCCAGGCAATGAAAGAGACAAAAGGTAAGGCAAATCCGCAGATAATCAATAAGATATTGAAGGAAGAACTGGATAAGATGTAAGCATTAAAAATCAGAAGAATGCCCCTTTTATAGTAAGTATTGAAACAAGTCTTACTGTAAAGGGGTATTTTTATTATTTTACTACTTTTATAAAACTCCTATAGCGAACACTAAAATATAATTTTATATATTTTAGTTATGGTATGACTTTAAATAAGGCATACCTTTTTGCTTCTTATTTGTGTATAATTGGTAGGTATAGATATTTTAAAAAACCAAAAGTTATTTAATTTGATTATGATCAAGGCCTAATTTTGTACTATATATTTGTTAAGGGGGCAAAATGATTAAAAGAAAACTAATTTTTATAATTCTACTGGTTGCACTCGTTTTTGCAGGTTGTTCCAACAACAGCAATACTGGTAAGTCGGCTACAACTAATCATATATCTTCCATACAAGGTACAACTACTTCTGCCAATACTACAACCGGACAATACAACCTGACTAAGTGTGAAGTTGTTGAAAAGCTTTGCTCAAAAGAATTTAAAGGAAGGTATATTGGGACAGAAGGCAATAAAAAAGCAGGGGAATATATCTCAAAACTGTTTGGAGATATAGGTCTCCAAAAACTTGAAAACGGCAGTTATTTGCAAGAATTCAAATATAGTTTAATGCGAAATAGTGAAGACTCTGGAAAGATGAAAACAGAAAACACGTTACCTGCTTATAATATTGTCGGAAAGATTCCTGGTAAAAATCATAAAAGCTGTATAGTCATATCAGCGCATTACGACCATATGGGCGAAAGGAATGGTGCTTTTTATGCTGGAGCAATTGATAACTGTTCAGGTGTTTCAATACTCCTTGATATAGCAAATAAATTAGTTAAAGAATTCTCGGGCAAGCTACCGGAGAACGATATCTATATTTGTGCCTTTAATGGAGAGGAAATTGGACTTAAGGGGAGTTCTGCCATGGTAGATACTCTCAGAGCAAAATATGATGAAATTACTGATGTTAACATAGAATGTATCGAAGGATTAGTATCAAAAAAGATAATATTAGTGGGAGAACCGATAAATAGCAGTAATTTTATAAATAATATAAAAACCTCATTGGATAAACAAAGTATTTTATGTGAAGCAGTGGGTAACAAATACGGAAGTGATCATATGGCTTTTATCAGATCCGGATATAATGGAGTAACAGTCGGCCAGGAAGCAACCGACACTATGCATACCCCTGATGATACTCCTGATAAAATTAATTATGAATTCCTTGATAAGGTAAGTGAAAGTATATATCTTTTCCTTAAGGGATATCAAATTTAAACGGTGGGTTAAAGATTTAATTTATTACTAAAAAGGTTAAAGCTATAAATGGACAACAGTTTTTAAATACCACATAAGGGGGGAAGACGCATATGTTAAATGTACCATATAAGGTTAAAATGAAAAAAGTCGTTTGCTTATGCTTGTTTTTAGTATTATCTCTTACTGGATGCAGCGAATCACAGACAAGCCAAACAAATACAAACCAAACGACACAAAAACAAGCTGATGTATCTACGACTACTACTGTTTTAAATACAAACCAGTCAAATCAGAATGAAAATGATAAATATAAAACTTTAATTTCATCCGGTAATAAGTTAGAAATTGTAAGAAGGCCACCTGCAGCAGATTACACATTTTTTAATCCTGGTAAGCTGAAAGCATTACCTAAAGCTTCTGAAATGGGTGAGTTTGATTTAAGAAGCAGTGACTTGACTGAAATTGATTTAGGAAACCATTTACAGGATTTATTGAAATGTAATTTTGACACTGTAACGAAGTGGCCTGATAAACTGCCTTCTGGCTTTAATCCTCAATCCATAATGGAATTGGGTAAAAACCCTGGTTTGAACATAAGAAACTTGCATAAAAAAGGAATTACCGGAAAGAACGTTGGAATTGCAATTATTGATCAGGCCTTGCTTGTTGATCACATAGAGTATAAAGATAGATTAAAATCATATGAAGAAATTCACAGTAGTGCTATAAACGCACAAATGCATGGATCTGCTGTTTCTTCCATTTCTGTGGGTAAGTCAGTAGGTGTAGCACCAGAAGCAGACTTGTACTATATTGCTGCTGATAGGGGTACTTCGGATGGTAATTCTTTCGAATATGATGTTACGTGGATTGCTAAATCTATAGATCGTATAGTTGAAATCAATAAAACTTTACCAAAGGAGAAGAAAATCAGGGTTATTTCAATATCACTGGGAATAGGTAAAGAAATGAATAATTATCAGGAAGCTTTTGATGCTATTCAAAGAGCCGCCAAGGAGGGAATATGTACAATACATGTCGGAAGTAATTCCTTCGCCGGTGCTGGTCGTGATCCTTTGAAAAGCGCAGATAACATCTCTTCATATTGTGTAGGGGAATGGATAAAAAGCAATATGCCATATATGGATAAAAAGCTTCTGGTTCCAATGGATTCGCGGTGTACTGCAAGCCCAACAGGTGAAAAGGATTATGTGTTTTACAGATATGGTGGAGAAAGTTGGGTAGCACCATATGTTGCAGGATTATATGCCTTGTCATGCCAGGTGAACCCTGACATAACACCTGAGATATTCTGGGATCAGGCTTTTAAAACGTGTGATTCAATTCAGGTTGATAGTAAAGGCACTAAAGGAAAAATGGTCAACCCTGTGAAATTAATTGAAGTAATTCAAAAGTTAAAGTAACCTGATATAAGTTTAGACAAAAAATAAATTATGTCACATAAAAAGGCTTGTTATCTGCGAATGTAGATAAAAGCCTTTTTACTTTTGTAGAGAATATAAAAGGACACACTTGTTCTATAATAAAATCAGCTGCTTAATGACCTTTAACGTGGATTGATTGTATTAATCTTTAAGTTTTATATTTGTGCCATTGTATTTTCTATTATATTAAACAACTATTCTACAAATTATGTTTACTTCTGTATATTTTTTTAATAAAATATGGTTAATTATATTATTCATTATTTAGCGCTTAAGTATTAAGAAGGAAGCCCAGTATGAAAAAAATAATTTGTTTAAGCCTGATTATAGTATCTTTTTTAACTGCATGCAGCTCGTCACAAAAGGATGAAGCCCATACATATAAAACTCAGACAAATAATCCGGCAAGTGAGTCCCAAATAAGTCAGATAGAGAACAACTACTTTGAAAAATATAAAACCTTGATTACTCCGGATAACAGGCTGGGTATAGTTAGAACACCACCTGCACCGGACTATTCTAAAAACCATCCGGGTAAATTGACACAGCTTCCGGCTCCCGATGCTAAATCTTTAACTAAAGAGATAGATTTGAGAAGTGCTGACCTGTCGGGGCTTGACTTAAGACCTAATCGTAAGGATTTACTGAATTCCAATTTTGACAGTTTGACAAAATGGCCTTTGGTATTGCCAGGTGGCTTTTATCACCCAGAGATTATGGATTTGGGTAAAAACCCGGGTTTAGGGGTACGAAATATACATGGCAAAGGCATCACAGGGAAAAATATTGGGCTGGCAATTATTGATGAGAGTCTACTTGTTGAACATGTAGAATATGCAGATAGATTAAAACTGTATGAAGAAATTCACAATGGAGATGTAATGGCTACTATGCACGGATCTGCGGTTGCTTCAATTGCCGCGGGTAAGACGGTTGGGGTAGCACCTGAAGCGAATTTGTATTATATTGCTGCTACAGCAGGGACTTGGGAGAACGGTAATTTTGAATATGACCTTAAATGGTTGGCCCAATGTATAGATCGAATTATACAGGTTAATAGAACACTGACAAAAGAAAATAAAATCAGAGTAATATCCATATCTCTGACATTAGACACTTCAAGGAAAAATTATGACAAAGTAAAAGAGTCCATTGAGAAGGCAAAAAAGGAGGGAATATATACTGTTTACTGTAACAGTAATCCTTTATATTGCCTGGGGCGTCATCCAAAAAGAGACCCTGATGACTTTAATTCATTTGTTAAAGGGAGAGTTTGGGCTGATTCAACTGACATTATAAAAAATCAGCTTTTTGTCCCTACGGATTCAAGGTGTATTGCAAGCCCCACAGGTTCCGATGATTATGTGTTTTACAGGTATGGAGACATGAACTGGTCGGTACCCTATATTGCAGGATTATATGTTTTGGCATGCCAGGCAAATCCGAATGTAACGCCGGAAATCTTCTGGAACGAAGCATTTAAAACAGGGAATGTCTTTGAAGCTGATAATAACGGTAGTAAGGCAGTTCTTGGTAAAATAGTAAATCCGGTAAAACTTATTGAAAATTTAGAGAAACTAAAGTAATTTAGTACCTAAAATATTGAACTAAGAATTGGACTTATGTAACTATTTAAAAAAACAACCTGGTGGCAGGTTGTTTTTTTGATTTATTAATATCATAATCTCAATAAAATTCTTGTATACAATAAACAATTTGTATTATAATGAGTATGGTCACGAAAGGCCAAACATCAGTGTTTTAGGCATCAGGTAATATGACCAGGTAATAAAATGTCATGTTTAATATATAAGATGAAGCAATTTTGCAACACATGTTTGTATCCCAATTACCGGATACAAACGAGAAAAAGAATCGTAATTACTTCATCTTATGGATTAAGGAATATATGTTGTAATGCAACATATATAGCAGGAGAATTTGGAATCATATTAATATATCCAGATTTAATCCGGGCAATTTAAATTAAATCCAGATTTTCAAAAGTAGAAACGGGGGCTTATGTAATGAATTTTTTGGAGCAGATATCAGAACGTGCAAAGTCTGATATTAAAACGATAGTACTGCCGGAAAGCAATGATATCAGGACACTTAAGGCAACTGCAATGGTTTATGAAAAGGGTATTGCAAATGTTGTACTTGTAGGTAATCCTGACGAAATAAAAAAGCTGGCCGGAGATTTGGACATTTCTAAAGCAACAATAGTAGATCCAGCAACATCTGATAAGAAGGAAGACTATGTTAATACCTTCTATGAAATGAGAAAAGCAAAGGGTGTTACTCTTGAACAGGCTCAAAAGACAATGCTTGACCCAACTTACTGGGGAGTAATGATGGTTAAAAAAGGCGATGCAGATGGAATGGTATCAGGAGCAGTTCATTCAACTGCAGATACATTAAGACCTGCACTTCAAATATTAAAAACTGCACCTGGTGTTAAGCTCGTATCTAGCTTCTTTGTAATGGAAGTTCCAAATTGTGAATATGGATCAAACGGATCATTTATTTTTGCAGACTGTGGCCTTGAACCAAATCCTGATGCTGAAAAACTCTCAGATATAGCTATAGCATCAGCTAAATCCTTCAAGGCTTTTATTAATGATACACCAAAGGTTGCAATGCTTTCATTCTCTTCGTATGGGAGCGGTAAAAGCGAAATAGTTGATAAGGTTGTAAATGCAACAAAACTTGCAAAGGAAAAGGCACCTGATCTTATCCTTGATGGCGAACTCCAGGCAGATGCGGCAATTGTTCCTTCGGTAGGAAAGTCAAAAGCACCAGGAAGCCCTGTTGCCGGACAAGCAAATGTACTTATTTTCCCTGACCTTAACTGCGGAAATATAGCATACAAGCTTGTTCAAAGACTTGCTAAGGCAGAAGCTTACGGACCTATTACACAAGGACTTGCAAAACCTGTTAATGATCTTTCAAGAGGATGCAGTGCTGAAGATATAGTTGGAGTTGTTGCAATAACTGCAGTTCAGGCACAAAACTAGAATGGATGGGAGTAAATAAAATGAAAATATTAGTTATAAACGCAGGAAGTTCTTCACTTAAATTTCAACTTATTGATATGGATGGCGAAAAGCTGTTGGTAAAAGGCAATTGCGATAGAATAGGCCTTGATAATTCAGTATTGAAATATCAGAAAACTGGCTCTGATGAAATAGTATCCAATAAGGATATGGAAAATCATAAGGATGCGATCAAGGTAGTTATTGAAGCATTGACAAACAGAGAAACTGGCGTTATTAAGGATATGTCAGAAATATCAGGCGTAGGACACAGAGTACTTCATGGAGCTGAAAAATTCCATGATCCGGTTATTATAAATGATAAGGTTATGGAAACTGTAAGAGAATGTATACCGCTCGGACCTCTTCACAACCCTGCAAATATAATGGGTATTGAAGGCTGTCAGTCTGTAATGCCTGATACTCCAATGGTAGCAGTTTTTGATACGGGTTTCCATCAGACAATGCCTAAATATGCTTATTTTTATCCGCTGCCTTATGAAGTTTATAAGAAATACGGAATAAGAAAATACGGATTCCATGGAACTTCACATAAATATATAGGAAAAAGAACTGCCGAATTCCTTGGTAAACCTCAGAAGGGTTTGAAAATTATATCCTGCCATCTTGGTAATGGTGCAAGTATATGTGCTATCAAAGACGGAGAGTGTGTTGATACAAGTATGGGACTTACTCCTCTTGATGGACTTGAAATGGGAACAAGATGCGGAACTATTGATCCGGCTGTAGTAACCTTCTTGATGAAGAAAGAAGGCATGACTCCTGACCAAATGGACAACTACATGAATAAACAGTCCGGTGTTCTTGGAGTATCAGGCGTAAGCAGTGATTTTAGAGATCTGACTGCAGCAGCTGCTGAAGGAAACGAAAGAGCACAGCTTGCTATAGATATATTCTGCTACAGGGTAAAAACATTCATAGGTTCATATGCTGCTGCAATGGGCGGCGTTGATGCGGTTGTATTAACAGGAGGAATTGGTGAAAATGTAACTTCTGTAAAACTTCAGTGCTTAAAAGGCCTTGAATTTATGGGTATTATCGTTGATGAAGAAAAGAACAAGGTAAGAGGACAGGAAATTGACATCAGTGCACCAGGTGCAACTGTTAAAACTCTTGTAATACCTACCAATGAAGAGCTTGCAATTGCAAGGGATACATTGGAACTTATTAAATAATTAGAGGTTTTATAAAATATAAAGCATTAAGTATAAAAGGCGATTTGTTAGGTTTATCCTGGCAGATTGCTTTTTTTATTAAGTTTCTTCCTTTATAAAATCTTTATAAATTGAATTTACAATTAACTTAAAATAATATTACAGTATTTCGGGAGTGGCTTATGAAACGATTCTTTGCTGAAAATTTGAGCAGACTAAAATTATACGCATTAAGAATATTTATAGCATCAATTGCTTATACGATTCTATTTTTAGTTTTTGGTTTTAAAGGACATTTGAAGGACCCCGTTTCATTTTTAATAATGATGGTTCCCAACCTTTATATAGGTTTAATGGGATGGAAGTATATTGGAGCCAGATTTGCTATAAACAAGAAAGCTTACTGGTCTGTTTATTGGTTTATTACACTTTCCTTTATACCTGGGTGCATTATTGAAAAGATATTCGGCAGGAATATTGTAAGTGATTCTTTAATACTGCTTGATTCCTACTGGTTTACTACAAGGGATTATTTAATACCGGTTATAATAATAATGCTTCTTATAAAACTTATTAATAAGAAAATTGGTGCTAAACCCAAGCTGTTTTCAACAACTGCGAAATACTCTCATATAATAGGTATCATTTTTATAATATTGATAATTGCTTATTTTTCTTATGGTACATGGAATGCTTTTAGGACTGTTGAAACCTCTTACACGATTGATATAAACAAGAAGGTTTACGGAACTGATGGGATTAATGCTGTAATGGTTTCAGACTTGCACCTGGGAAGAGTATTTGGCAACGAAGATCTAAAGCGCCTTGTTAACGCTATAAACAAGAGCAAGCCGGATATTGTTTTTTTGGCAGGAGATATAATTGATGACGAGAATAAGCCTTTCGCAGATGAACATATGGCTGAAACCTTGCACCAAATTGAATCAAAATATGGTACCTATGCAGTGTTGGGCAATCATGACAATGCTGCCGGAAACAGGGAGCAAAACCTAGAATACTTAAGCGAAGCGGGTATCAAGGTTTTAGTAAATGAATACGTTTGTGTAGCGGATAGCTTTTATGTGGCGGGAAGAAGCGACAGGGGAGAAATGGGAGAACAGGCATCCGGAAGAATCCCTTTATCGCTGCTTTTGAAAGATGTTGATAAAAAACTTCCTGTTATATTGTTGGACCATCAGCCCGCTGATTTTAAGGAAGCACAGCAAAACGGGGCAGATATACAATTATCGGGGCATACGCATGCAGGTCAGGAGATTTTTAAAATGCCTCTTGCTTCATTGTATTATGATTTCTTATATGGAGAGTACCGGAAGGATAATTTTCATGCATTAGTTTCTTCTGGGTTTGGGGCTTGGGGTTCCCCCATAAGAACCGGCTCACACTCTGAATTTGTTAATATTAAAATTAAATTCAATTGTAAATAAAGCATTCGCATTATATTATTTATATAAGGCATATTACTTATCCTTATAATTACAAGGGGTATAAAAAAATGTATGAAAAAATTCTTATAGCTGATGATGAAGAAGGTATTGTGTCCTTTGTTAAAGACTCTCTTGAAAAGGAAGGATATCAAGTACTTACAGCTTCGGATGGGGAAAGTGCAGTGGAACTTGCCAAGCAAAATCCAAGCCTTATAATTTTGGACATAATGATGCCCGGGAAAGACGGGTATGAGGTATGTCAAGCTATAAGAGACAAGGTTATCTGCCCAATAATATTTCTTAGTGCCCTTCAGAGTGAAACAGATAAAATAAAAGGGCTTGCCCTTGGAGGGGATGACTATTTAACAAAACCCTTCAGTATAAGAGAGCTTAAAATGCGTATAGGAGCTCATCTTAGACGCGAAAAAAGATCTGTTAGCCTAAATAACCGGGTTTATTTGAATTTTGGCAATATATCAATTGATTTGAAAGGACATGAGATCTTTTATAAAGACAGGCTGATAGCGTTTACAAAAATTGAGTTTAGTATTATAGAATTCCTTTCACTTCATCCCGGTATGGTGTTTTCCAAAGAGCAGATATACGAAAGGGTATGGGGGTACGATGCTGAAGGGGACTCGGCAGGAGTGGCTGAGCATATAAAAAAGATACGTTTCAAGCTCAAAGAGGTTGATAAAGATGTGGAATACATTTCAACAATATGGGGAGTGGGTTATAAATGGGAAAGGATAAAATAGAAAAGAGAGTTTCTATTCAAAAACAATTCGTAACTTCATTCTCAATGGTTATAGTTTTAAGCCTTATAACATCACTTGCACTTATAGTGGTTTTTTATGGGGTTTATCATCATGCTGTAGAACAGGAAAATGTGAAAACAAATGATACTGATATTTTAGAAATAATGAAATATTCGCAGATAAGCGGCAATGATTCAGTAAATTTACTGAAAGAAAAGCTGGACAGACTTGTTTCAAAAGGTAATATGGAATATTACATAAAAGATAATTATAATAAGATTATTTACAGCTCTGAAAAATCTCAAAGCGAAACTGTTAAAAAATTATTACTTGATACAATGAAGGGTTCACGAAATTCTACAACTATGAATATTCCTTTGCTTAATAAAATCACTGGAAAAGTAGAACTAACTCTTGTGCTTATTAAATATGATGAAGCAAGGTTTTTTCTTTTGTCATTGGTAGATCTGGCGATACCTTTCATATGTTTTGTCGTTTATACTTTACTTTTTGCAAAAAGAATTAGCCGTAGAATCAGAACTCCAATAACTCATTTGATGAATGGGGTAGAGAAAATTAAAAACAGGGATTTGGATTTTTCTATTGAGAATAGTGAGAATAGTGAAATCGGTGACCTGATATCAGCCTTTGAGGAAATGAGGAGTCAGCTTAAGGACTCCCTGATAAGGGAATGGGAGCTTGAACAGGAAAGAAGGGATATGGTTTGCGCTATAACCCATGATATGAAGACTCCTTTGGCAATAATACAGGGACATGTTGAAGGTTTGCAGGACGGATTAAAAAATGATGCTGATAAACTTGATTCATATTTGAACATTATTGAACAAAATGTTCATAGGTCTAAAAAGCTTATTGATGAAATGAATGAACTGGTTGAAGTAGATAGTGTGGATTTTGCGCTTGATTTGTATAGAGTTGATTTAAAAACTTTTATTGACTATACTGCGCTTGAGTTAAAGGTGTTGGCGGATAAGAAGAATATTTCAATAGAAATTGAAACATCGGACGACAGGAAACATCGTGCTGAAGTGCCTATTGATGGCCCCAGACTGGGTCGGGTCATAAATAATCTTATAGGAAACAGCCTTAGGTTCATTGCTGAAAATGGAATTATAAAAATTTACACTGAAATTGAAGAAAATAAAACAATAATTAAGATTTGTGACACGGGACCTGGGTTTGCAGAAAAGGATTTGAAAAAACTCTTTAAAAAATTCTATAAGGGCGATGAATCACGTTCCATGGAGAAAGGTCACTCAGGACTTGGAATGTATATTGCAAAAAAGATAGTAGAAAAGCATGGAGGAGAAATCAAGGCGTACAATCTTCACAAAGGTGGCGCATGTGTAGAGTTTTATATAACGTATCAGCCCTAAGCAAACTTAACTTTGTAAAGCCGACTGAAAACAGTTGGCTTTTACTATGTTTTTCTGATAGAATTTTATAGGGTGATAGGATTGAGGAAGAGTTTTGGTCTGTTGTTTACAATATTCAGAGCATTCACCTTGCTTGTGACATTCGTACTTGCCGTAATACTTGAGCATCCAGGCAGTGAAAGGCTAACCTACATGGTTTTGATTTTTGCAGCCTTTTTTTCTTGGCTTCACATAAGAGAACTGGTTGTTGTTAAGAAATATCCCAAATACCTTGTTTATACATTTATTCTTGATATCATCCTCCTACTGCTTCTTGATGACAGTTCCAAGTTCGTTGTAAATTACTACTTTAATATATATTACTTTTTCGTGCTTATATCGGCAGGCTTTGTATTACAAAAGAAGCAAAGGCTCATTACAAGTTTTCTTGTAATATGCGCAGCTTTTGTTAAATACTACAGGCTTATCCAAACAGCATTTTCAGATACGAAGCCGCTTTATAATATGAACCTGCCTTTTGTTTTTTCATATTTGATATTTACACTGGCTGTGTTTGTTACTATAGCCGTGTTTTTCAACTATTCAAGAGTGCTTTCTGAAGAAAAATCCAAACTGGATAAGCTTAATAGCAAACTAAAACATGCAAATGAACTGCTTGAGCAAAAAAATGAGCTCATAAAGGAACTGACCATTTTCGAGGAAAGAAACAGGATTGCCCGTGAGATACATGACAGTGTAGGGCATAATCTTACTGGGCTTATTATGAATCTGGATTTTTGTGAAAAACTGGTCCAACAAGATCCTGAAAAGTCGGCTGAACAGATTACTTCATGTAAAAATATTGCTAAGGAATGTCTTACCGAAATAAGAAAATCGGTACAAGCATTAAAACCTCAGGCAGTTGAAATGCTTCCACTGATAAAATCCATTGAAGATCTTGTCAAAGGTGCCAGACAAAGACTGAATCTTGACGTAAATATAGAGGTGTCAGGCAGTATTTATAAAACAAAGCCTGAGTTTAATCTTGTCATATACAGGACAGTGCAGGAGGCGCTTACCAATTGTGTAAGGCATGGGGCAGCTACAAAGGTTAACATTTCCATAGGCTTTGGAGAAGAAAAGTTTACCCTGTTTATTAAGGATAACGGTACAGGGACAATTAAGTTAAAGCCTGGAAATGGGTTAAAGGGAATGACTGAAAGAATAAAGGAATTTGAAGGCAGCATTGGTTTTTATGCCAGTGACGGTTTTATGATAAATATTTCTGTTCCATACGATAAGGTTATTTAGAAAAGGAGAGATTGTATTGGACAAAATCAGAATAATGATTGCAGATGATCAGCCAATAATACGGGATGGCTTAAAGATGATTCTTTCCTTATGCAATGATATGGAGGTTGTTGCAACAGCCCAGGATGGTGAAGAAGCACTGGATGTTTGCGATTCTTCAGATAATGTTGATGTTATACTGATGGACATAAGAATGCCTAAAATGGATGGTGTTACAGCTACAAAACTGATTAAGGAGAAGCATCCTCGGATAAAAATAATCATACTTACTACCTTTAATGATGATGAATTTATCTTTGAGGCATTGAAAAATGGTGCAAGCAGTTATCTCCTAAAGGATATGGCTTCTGAAGAAATTTTAAATACAATTAAGGTTATTTACAATGGAGGAACGGTATTTCACGGCAATATAGCTACAAGGCTGGCAAATGCTTTTAAAGGTGCGGATGACAAAAATAACGGAGCACAGCAGCTGACACAAAGAGAAATAGAAATTTCCAGGCTGATTGCTCAAGGACTTTCAAACAAAGAGATTGCATCAAGTATTTACATAACCGAGGGTACGGTAAAAAACCATATTACAAACATACTATCCAAGCTAAGTCTCAATCATAGAACTCAGATAGCACTTTATGTTGTTGAAAATAAACTATAGGAAAACTATATTATGTATGACTAAAGTCATACATAATTCATTACTTTTTCCAGATGCTTATAAAGCAGCTTTCACCTATAATTAGGATAATAGCTTGAAATGCCGTATTGGATTACAAGCTGCATTAAAACAAAACGAAAGGTGATTGATATGATAAAAAAAATATTATTAGCAATTACAACATTGATATTTATGTTTACTGCTGTTTCATGCAGTATTGGTGAAGGAACAACCAAGAAGTACCTTGATGCAATGCAGAAAACTGATAGAGCTGATTCCTACAGACAAAATTCCAAGATTACATTGAATCTCGACCTGTCAAAGGCTTCAGAAAAGACTAAAAAGGATTTGGAAAAATATAAGGATATAACTGTTAATAATGATGAAAGTGTTGATAATAAAAATAAAATAAGCATGTCAGACCAATATGTAAAAGCAGGGGACCTGAGCCTTAGCATCAGACAGTATATTAGTGGAAATAACATTTATATAAAGTTCCCTGATGGTAGTGACAAATATGTAAAGATTGATCTTCAGGATAAAATGAATGAAAATGCTGTTAAAGAAAAGGCATCGAGTGAATTTTACCAGAAAACCTATAAAATATGGGAAGACTTTGCAAGAAATGAGCTTATAACCGACGAGGGAGAAGCCATTGAAAATACTGCAGATGGTGATATAAAGGTTACACTTCTTACAATAAAACTTACTGATGATAAGGCAAAGGGTGTTTTAGCAAAAATAGCTGATGTACTGTCAAAAGATGAAGCAATGAAAAAGTCAATTATGGACAACCAGAAAATGTATAACAAAAACAGCCAGAAGGCAGCTGAAACAAGCAAGAAGTTTGAGGAGATTTTAAACAACCTTCCGCAGTATTTTGAAAAGAATAAGGATAAGGTAGCTGTTGAAAACCTTAAACTTACAGCAAAGATAGACCGTGATTCATATATTATAAGCCAGACCATTTCTGGAACTATCATATTAAAAACCGATGGCGAGATTAAAATCGATTTTGAGATGAATAGCGTAAAATCAGATATAAATACAGGAAAAATCAAGATTAAAATTCCTGACTCGGTAATAACCGGTGCAGTAAAGCTTGATGAATCAAAATTTAGTAATCCTGAAGATATGAAAAAAATATTTGATAATAATAAATGATATTCGATGGGGGAAATGAAAGATGAGTTATATCGAAGTAGACAGACTTACTAAGAGCTATGGCGGATTGAAAGCAGTGGACGAAGTAAGCTTCAGTGTAGATAAGGGAGAAGTTTTTGGACTACTTGGACCAAACGGAGCAGGTAAATCAACGCTTATTTCAATGATCACTACCCTCCTTAAACCTGACAGCGGCAGCATAGTTGTGAATGGTCACAAGCTGAACGGTGAAAACTCCGAAATTCGGAAAATACTCGGACTTGTACCGCAGGAAATAGCCTTATATCCTACGCTGACAGCAAGAGAAAATCTTAACTTTTGGGGAAGAATGTATGGCCTCAAAGGTTCCCTCTTAAAAGAAAGAGTTGATGAAGCTCTTGAAATTGCAGGGCTAAAGGAACGTGAAAAGGATAGGGTTGATTCATATTCCGGTGGTATGAAAAGGAGAATAAATATTGCAGCTGCACTTCTCCACAAGCCTGGAGTTTTGATAATGGATGAACCGACTGTAGGAATTGATCCACAGTCAAGAAATCATATACTTGAAACAGTATTAAAACTTAACAGCGAAGGAATGACTGTTATTTATACCAGCCACTACATGGAAGAAGTTGAATTCCTCTGTACCAGAGTTGCAATTGTAGATCATGGCAAGATTATTGCTTCAGGTACAAAGGAAGAGTTAAGAAAGCTTGTAGGTGATAATGACATTCTCAACATTGAACAGACGGGAATTAATGATAAGACAGTCGAAATGATTAAAAAGCTTGATAGTTTAAAAGGCATATCAATAGAGGAAAATAAACTTAAAATTATTACCTCAGATGCTAATACTATGCTTGCAAAAGTAATTTCTATTCTTGACTCACAAAAATGTAAAATTCAATCTATAAATCTGGAACAGTCGAACCTTGAAAGTGTATTCCTGCACCTTACCGGCAGGGCGTTGAGAGATTAGGGGGAGGTCTAAGATGGCATTTTTTATAGCGTTAAAAGATTTGCGCATAGTTTTCAGAGATAAAAAAGCCCTTGCACTTCTAATCCTTATGCCAGTTGTACTGATTTTTATACTTGGCAGCGCTCTGGGTGGCGTAATGAATGAGGATTCTTCTGTCAGTAAGTTTTCAATTGCTGTAGTGAATAAGGATGACGGGCAGATGTCACAGATATTTATCAATGATGTTCTCAGAAAAGAGATGTCAAAGATGTTCAACACCTTCGTAGTGGACGAAGACAAGGCTGATGAAATGTTAAAGGATAAAAGAGTTCCTTCTATTATAATAATACCTGAGAATTTTTCAAAGGAAGTGGATTCGGGTAAACAGGCAGCTCTGGAAATTAAATCAGGTTTGGAAAACAAAGTTCAGACAGGTATAGTAAAGGCTGTTGCAGGTGGATTTACACAAAGCCTTTCACTTAATTATGCAGGTGCAAATGCAATAATGGATTTGACCGATAAATATAAAATTCCTTTGAATATGGATACCCAGGGTGTATCAAAAGCAACAGCCCTTATGTCGGAACTGCAAAAAAAGATTGGTTCACAAATGATAAAATTTTCTTCCTCCGACCAGGAAAAGCACAAGACTACAACTGCAATGCAGTACTATGCATCTTCAATGCTTGTAATGTTCATGCTTTTCGGTGCAAACATGGGAACAAAGACAATTGTTGAAGAAAGAGAGAACAAAACGCTTGGAAGAGTAATGAGTACAAGGGTAAACAAGTTGTCGCTAATAACAGGAAAGTCTTTTGGGTTGATATTTATATGTCTTGCACAGGCACTTGTCCTTATAATATTTACAAGTATAATTTACGGAGTCAACTGGGGAATTATTCCCGGAGTTCTTATCGTAACTCTGTGTTCGGTATTTGCTGCTTGCGGTTTCGGCATATTGATAGCTGCAGTCTCCAAAACAGCAAAAGTGGCTGAAGGGTTGGGAATGCTGTTTATTCAATTATCGACAATGCTCAGCGGTGGTATGGTTCCGATGCCTTCAAGTATGAAGGCCTTATCCCAATGCACTATCAACTGGTGGGCTCACCAATCGTTTATAGATCTTATGCTTGGTTCAGGTATTATGGCAGTTCTTCCATATTGCGGAGTGCTCGTTGCAATAGGTGTTGTACTAATGGGTATCGGTGTCGCCAGATTCAGGGTATAGTGGAGGTATAATAATTATGAAAATATTCAGTATCGCAAAATATGACCTTATAAAAATGCTAAGGGATAAAGCCTCATTAATAATAATGCTTATCCTTCCTATTGCCTTCACTTTGATATTCGGATCAATGAGTTTTAGCTCTGAAAGTGATTCAAGGATAGCTATAGGAATATCAAACCTTGACAACAGCCAAATGTCAAAGGCTTTGATAGAGGGTGCAAGCAAGGATAAAACCATTAAACTGGTTGAAATGGATGAGGATAAGCTATATGATAAGGTAAAGAAGTCGGAAGTAGAAATTGGGTTCATAATACCCGCCGGCTTTGAACAAAATGTAAAAGACGGAAAGAGTCCTGAAGTAAAAACTTTAAAATTGTCTTCATCTCAGGACTATGCAGTTATTCAATCAATAATATCCAACACTTTTTCCTCAATGCAGGTAAAAGAGGGGACAGTTTCTTATTTGAAAGACAAGTTCAAGGAAATACCTGAGCCAGGACTTAATGAGCTGTCTGCAAACCTGGACAACAGGCTGAAAAGTCCGGCAATAAGCGTTAAGGAAACAGTAGTTTCGGGTACCGGTGAAAAGGTAAAATACAATACAAGTGCAAACATGTCTATTACCGCAATCCTTATGTTTGTAATGTTTACAGTTATACTCGGAGCCGGAGATGTTCTTGAAGAAAGAAAGAATAATACTTGGAGCAGGCTTTCGATTACATCTACAAGAAGAAGCACAATTATTCTCGGAAAGGTCTTGGGCAACTTCCTTAAAGGCTGGATTCAGGTGGCAATACTTATACTTTTCAGTAAGTTTGTTATGGGAGTTGATTGGGGAAGCTCATTCATTCCGACGTTAATTCTTATAAGTGTTTACCTTCTAGCTGTTATTGGACTTGGTATGTTCCTGTCTTCGCTGGTTAAAACGCATTCACAGCTTAGTGCTGTTTCTGCAATAGTGATAACTGCAACAACAATGCTCGCGGGTTGTTACTGGCCTCTTGAAATCGAACCTGAATTCATGCAGAAGCTTGCCTACCTGTTTCCCCAGTACTGGGCAAATACGGGACTCACAAAAACTGTTATAGGAAATGAAGGAATAGGTTCAATTGGCTTACCTGTGGTTATATTGCTTGGAATGGGTGTAGTATACTTTGTATTAAGCATTATTGTAGGCGGTTTCAGGATTGATACCAAAAAATCTCCAAAGGCTGCAAAGGTAAAAATAACAGCTGCTCGGGAAGCTTAAAGAATTAGTTATATAATTATGTAGAAATGGGTAAATTAATCAGTGTAAAAACTTTGTGAATGATTCAATTGTATACTAATTTGTTGACAAAGTTTGCTTAAGTTAGTATAATATCATTTGTCGGTTTTATAGGGAGTAATATACATGAAGGTTGATGTAAGAGATTTTTTAAAGTCAGACGGTAATTCGCTTGATATAGAGTTTGACAATAAAATAGAGTATTTGGATTCAGTAGATTCGGAAATTAGCTTTGAAAAACCTGTAAATTTCAGCGGAAAAGCTGTTAATGTATCTGGGGTAATCAAGCTTGATGGAAATCTTGTAGCCGAATATACAACCAAGTGTATAAGATGTCTTAAGGACATAACACGGAATATGAACATAAAGATAAGGGAAGATATTCAAAGCCCTTCTTCAGATGTTGCGGCAGAGGCATATACTTACTCCGACAACTATTTCGATCTGGATAAGATATTAACTGACAATATTATACTGAACCTTCCTATGAAAAATGTATGCAAGGATGCCTGCAAAGGCCTGTGTCCGGTATGTGGAACGGATATCAATGAGACTGAATGCGGGTGCAGGGTTGATAATATTGATCCCCGGATGGAAGCTCTAAAAGGCTTCTTCAAAGAATAGTAAATAATATAGTATTCAAAATTAACTTTTAAATAATTGATTCCGGTTGCAGGGAGGTGTTACTCATGGCAAATCCAAAACGTAAATGGTCTAAAGCAAGAACAGGTAAAAGAAGATCACAGTGGAAGCTTTCAGTTCCTAACTTGGCTAAATGCCCACAGTGCCACGCATTAAAGTTACCTCACAGAGTATGTAAAGAATGTGGTTTCTACGATGGCAAGGAAGTTATTAAGGTTGAATCTAAATAAAGCCTGAAAGAAGGCAGCAGATTAACTGCTGTCTTTTTTGTTGCAGTTTGGTAATGGAGGATTGTTGGTGAAGAAGAATCGGATGACTGTACAAAATGTCATAGCTGGAAGTATAGCCGAAGAAGCGGGAATTGAAAAAGGTGATGTGCTTCTGTCCATAAACGGCGAAAAAATTGAAGACGTTTTTGATTACAGATTTCTGATGACTGATGAAGCACTCATGCTTGAAATTGAGAAAAGTGACGGTGAAATCTGGGACATAGATATTGAAAAGGATGAGTACGAAGACCTTGGAATTGATTTTGAAAATCCACTTATGGATGAAATGAAAAGCTGCAGTAATAAATGCATTTTTTGCTTTATTGATCAGCTTCCCAGGGGTATGCGTGAAACCCTTTATTTTAAAGATGATGATTCCAGGATGTCCTTTCTTGCAGGCAATTATGTTACTCTGACAAACATGAAGGATGAGGATATAGACAGGATAATTAGATACAGGATGTCTCCTATAAACGTTTCGGTACATACAACAGACCCTAAACTCAGAACATTCATGTTGAACAACAGGTTTGCAGGTAATGTTGTTGAAAGAATAAATAAGCTTGTAGAGGCTGGGATAGAAGTTAACTGCCAGATTGTTCTGTGCAGGGGAATAAATGATGGAAATGAACTTAATAAATCTATAAGTGATCTTGCTCAAATGTATCCAGGGGTTAAAAGCATTTCAGTTGTACCTGTAGGTATTACAAGACACAGAGATGGACTGCTTGAATTGCAGCCTTATAATAGTGAAAGTTCAGAATTAGTAATCAGCCAGGTTGAAAAGCTGCAGCAAAGCTTTATTGAAAGTTATGGTTCAAGGATTGTTTACCTTGCAGACGAATTTTATATCATGGCAGATCGGACAATTCCCAGTTATGAGGATTATGAGGATTTCCCACAGATTGAAAATGGGGTAGGACTGATTTCTCTTATGTTGCATGAGTTTTATGAGCATCTTGAAGGAATTGTTCCATATGAGACTGCAAACAGAACAGTTTCCATTGCTACTGGTGTTTCTTCATATAAATACATAAAAGAACTGGCCACAGAACTTGAAAATAAATTTGAAGGTCTCAAAATTAATATATATGAAATAAAAAACAACTATTTTGGAAAAAATGTAACGGTAACAGGCTTGCTTACAGGAATTGATCTTATAGAACAGTTGAAGGGAAAAGAGCTTGGAAATGAGCTGCTTATTTCAAGAAGTATGCTTAAGGCGGATGAGGACATTCTTCTTGACGACTATTCAGTCAAAATGCTGGAGACAGCTTTAGATATCAAGGTTACCATTGTAGAGAATGACGGAAAAGATTTTATAGAAAAAATTATAAAAAGTAATGAGAATTAGCAGTTAATATGATAATCTATTGAATAAGATTAGAGGTGATATATTTGGCAAAACCCGTGGTTGCTATCGTAGGAAGGCCTAATGTAGGTAAATCAACTTTTTTCAATTACCTTTCAGGAAGGCGAATATCGATAGTTGAAGATAGCCCCGGAGTTACACGTGACAGAATATACTCCGAAGCCGAATGGCGTGATAAGAAGTTTACACTTATAGATACAGGCGGTATTGAGCCTTTTTCAGAAGATAAAATAATGCAGCAGATGAAGCAGCAGGCTGAAATGGCTATAGATACGGCAGATGTTATTGTATTTATGGTTGATGCAAAGGATGGAATGACTGCTTCCGATAAGGAAGTTGCGACTATGCTTCGCAGAACAAAAAAACCTATAATACTTGCCGTTAACAAGGTTGATCGTATAGGTCAAACTCCTGCAGAAGCCTATGAATTCTATAATCTCGGACTTGGAGACATAGTTCCCATATCTTCCATACACGGTCTTGGAATGGGAGACCTGCTTGATGAAATATATCAGCATTTCCCTGAAGATATGGAAGAGGATTATGACGAGGATATAATCAAGGTGGCTGTTATTGGAAAACCTAATGCAGGCAAGTCTTCTCTTATCAATAAAATGATAGGTGAGGAAAGAGTTATTGTCAGTGATATACCCGGTACAACAAGAGATGCGATAGATACCTATGTTGAAAACGGTGAAGATAAATATGTATTTATTGATACCGCCGGAATAAGGAGAAAAAGTAAAATTACCGAAAGTATTGAAAAATACAGTATAATACGTTCATGGACCGCGGTTGACAGGGCTGATGTATGCCTGATAATGATTGATGCGGCCGATGGCGTTACCGAACAGGATACAAAAATTGCTGGATATGCTCATGACCAGGGAAAGGCTTCTGTTATTGTAATCAACAAGTGGGATATAGTTGAAAAGTCAACAGGAACACTAGAGGAGTACAGGAAGGTTGTAATGGAAAAGCTGGGCTTTATGCCTTATGCCCCGATTTTATTCATTTCTGCAAAGACCGGTCAAAGGGTTAACAAGATTTATGAACTGGTTAAGTATGTTTCCGACCAGGCTGCATTCAGAATCAGTACAGGTATGCTCAATGATATTGTCAATGAGGCGGTAGCAATGGTTCAGCCTCCTTCAGACAAGGGCAAGAGGCTTAAAATATTCTATATGACTCAGGCAGATGTAAAGCCACCTACGTTTGTTATTTTCGTAAATGATATGCAGCTTATGCATTATTCCTATGAAAGATATTTAGAAAATCAGCTTAGAAAGAATTTTGGCTTTGAGGGTACTCCTATAAGATTTATTATAAGGGAAAAGAGCAAGGAGTGATTTTTTGTGCTGGTTGTAAAGGTAATTGCGGTTGCGGTTTTGGGATATCTTCTTGGTAGTATAAATTCATCTCTTATCATCGGTAAGTTTCACGGTGTGGATGTAAGACAGCATGGAAGCGGTAATGCCGGGGCTACTAATACCTTAAGGACTCTGGGCAAGTCGGCTGCCATACTTGTCACACTTGGTGATGTTTTAAAGGGGATTATTGCCTGTATTGCAGGTCATTACATAATCGGAGACGTTAAAGATATCGGTAATCTTGGGTTAATGATAGGCGGAGTTGCTGCAATAATAGGTCATAACTGGCCTTTATACTTTGGCTTTAAAGGCGGGAAAGGTATTCTAACCACCTTTAGTGTCATTATGATGATGGATTGGAGAATAGGGCTTATTCTGTTTGGTGTATTCATTATTGTAGTTCTTATCTCCAAATATGTATCACTTGGTTCGATTATCGGAGCAGCATTATTCCCGATAGTAGGTGCAATACCTGTTTTCAACAACAGTTCAACGTTTGTTATATTTGCAATAGCAGTAGCTTTTCTTGCTATAATAAGGCACAGAGCTAATATAGAAAGATTATTAAAAGGAACAGAATCCAAGCTTTGGGGATCAGGTAAAAAGAGATAACCAGAGCTCTTACATACAATGGGGGATGAAATAATGAAAAAGCATATTTCGGTTATAGGTGCCGGAAGTATGGGAAGTGCGATTTCAGTTTTACTGGCCAATAATGGTCATAAGGTTAAAATGTGGACATGCTTCAAGGAAGAGGCAGAAATGATAACAAACCTGAGGGAACAGAAGGATAAGCTTCCTGGTGTAAGAATTCCCGAGAATGTTATTTGCTCTGACGACATGGAGTATGTACTTGAAGCGGCAGATGCCACTTTTATTGTTATACCTTCACAGACTGTAAGGGCAAACGCATCAAAAATGTCAGGTCTTATAAAAAAGAAAGGCATTGTGGCCTGCTTTTCAAAAGGGTTGGAAGAAGGAACAGGTCTTAGAATGTCTCAGGTCATATCCGAAGAAATACCGCAGGCAAGAGCAGTTGCCTTGTCTGGTCCATGCCACGCCGAGGAGCTGGCTAGAGGTATTCCGTCAGCTTATGTTGTAGCTTCAACAAATGAGGATTCATCAAAAGCAGTTCAGGACATACTTATGTCACCCAACTTCAGGGTATATACCAATCCTGATATTATAGGAGTTGAGCTTGGAGGAGCTATAAAGAATGTTATAGCTCTTTGTGCAGGTATGGTAGATGGACTTGGCTTTGGGGATAATACTAAGGCAGCACTTATGACCAGAGGAATTGCTGAAATGGCAAGACTGGGAGTAGCCATGGGAGGAAAGATGGAAACCTTCTCAGGGCTTACAGGTATCGGTGACCTTATAGTCACTTGTACCAGCATGCACAGCAGAAACAGGCGGGCAGGGATTCTTATAGGTCAGGGGAAAACTGCAAAAGAAGCCTCAGAAGAAGTTAAGATGGTAGTTGAAGGTATGCCTGCAACCAAGGTAGCCTATGAGCTTTCAAAGAAGAAGGGCATATCAATGCCTATAACTTCAGAAGCCTATAAAATCCTATATGAAGGCAAAAATGCCAGAAATGCGGTCGTGGACTTAATGTCAAGGGATAGGAAGCGCGAAATTGAAACAATGGCGTTTTAAAAATAAGAAATTGTGAAATAGGGCTCGGGTATTGCACCCGGGCTTTTTTTGTTATTTGCGAGTTCGAATGTATATAAATGATACCAACATATGATAAAATTAAGTGAAAAGATTTTAATCAGAGGTTTGTTAAATGGGAGATTGGCTTTTTATTGCAACTACAATAGTTTTGGTTCTTTATGCAACATTCATATTGAACAAGAAAACCTATGAAAATGTGTTGCTTGTTTATTGGGCTTTTACAGTTATATTTGGATGGCTTTTTTTTGATATTATAAAAAATAAGAACTGGTATGTCTACGCAGTGTTTTTCCTTGTTATATCATTTGGTTTCATGTGTTATCAATTAGTTACAAAAAAGAAAACCTATTTTATAATAAACTTTTCGGTAGAGGAAGAGAATCACTTTGATGAATTAAACGATATTCTAAAATCCTTCTGCAGGCGAAACAATATTGATAAGTTTTATATTGAACTTTCTGTGGATGACCCGGGGATTATCACGTTTCATAAAATCAATAAAGTTCTGGTTGATGCCTGCATGATAGAAGTAACAGAATATGCATCAAATAATTTAACTGAGCCTAAGAAGAATGGCCAAATACTCAGAAAAGTTTTTAATATCCTAATTTTTGCTTTTTATACTTTCCTTATTATAAAAGCAAGCTGAATTATTGTTGGTAATTTTGCACAGACAAATCTTGACCGTTCTTAAGTTTAAGCTCCTGTAAAACAGTATGTTTTACCGAAAGCCTAAATTTTATGTTTTTCACAACTTTTTCCCATCCAATTATCTTTTAGTAATAATAACCGAACAAAGACATATATTTATAATGATATGGGCCGGGACACATTTTATGTTCCAACTGTAAAGTCCTTTCGGGTTCCATTAATGTGCCTATTCTTTCAAATAATAATATAAGGGGGGTTTGCGGGTGGAAGGGTACGACATTTACCAGCAAATAGCTGAAAGAACTCAGGGTGATATATACATAGGCGTCGTAGGTCCGGTAAGAACCGGAAAATCTACATTTATAAAAAGATTCATGGATTTGCTCGTTATCCCAAACATAGATAATGTATACCGCAGGGAAAGAGCTAAGGATGAACTTCCTCAAAGTGCTACCGGACGTACAATAATGACTACCGAGCCGAAGTTTGTGCCAAATGAAGCCGTTGAAATTACACTTGATGAAAACGTGGATCTTAAGGTCAGGCTTATTGACTGCGTAGGTTACCTTGTAAAGGGTGCGCTTGGCTATATGGAAAATAGTACACCGAGAATGGTATCAACTCCATGGTTTGATTATCAGATACCTTTTGAAGAAGCTGCCGAATTGGGTACAAAGAAGGTAATAAATGAGCATTCAACAATCGGTCTTGTAATTACCACAGACGGGACTATCACAGACATAAGCAGGGAAGAATATCTTGAAGCTGAGAAAAGAGTAATTGATGAATTAAAGGGAATAAATAAGCCTTTCATAATCGTACTCAATTCAGTAAGGCCTTACGATAATGATACAATTGCATTGAAGGAAGAACTTGAGGAAAAGTATAAGGTTCCCGTTATTCCTTTAAACTGCGCTCAGATGAGAATTGAAGACATAAACAATATAATGGAAAAGGTATTGTTTGAGTTCCCGGTAACTGAAATAGGCATAAACATTCCAAGGTGGATAGAAGCCCTTGAAGAGGATTACTGGCTGAGAGTTGATATAATTGATGCCATCAAGGATTCCTTCAGAGGAATTCAGAAAATTCGTGAAATCAAAGGTGCTGTTTCCAATTTTGATGGATATGAATTTATTAAAAAGGGATATGTAGACAGGGTTAACCTCGGTGAAGGAAATGCGGTAGTTGAGTTGAATACCCCCGATAATCTTTTCTACAAGATCCTTAGCGAAACAACAGGTATAGAAATTGAAGGCGACCACAAGCTTATAAGCCTTATGAAGGAGCTTTCACGCACCAAGAAGGAATATGACAAAATTGAGTATGCCATGCATGAAGTAATGACAAAGGGCTATGGCATTGTACCTCCTCAGATTGAAGAGCTTTCTCTTGAAGAACCTGAAATAATCAAACAGGGAAGCAAGTTCGGAGTAAGGCTGAAAGCAAGCGCACCTTCCATACATATGATAAGGGCTGACATAGAGACTGAAATTGCACCGTTGGTAGGAACTGAAAAACAGTCTGAAGAGTTGGTTAACTATCTGCTCAGTGAGTTTGAAAGTGATACCCGTAAAATATGGGAATCCAACATATTCGGCAAATCACTCCATGAACTGGTAAGCGAAGGCCTCCACAACAAGCTGTTCAGGATGCCTGAAGATGCACAGCTCAAGCTTCAGGAAACACTGACGAAGATTATTAATGAAGGCAGTGGAGGACTAATCTGCATAATACTGTAAAGTTGTTTATATAAATGAAACCCGATTGATTGCTTTACAAGGAAATCATCGGGTTTTTTATTATGATTATAATCTATTTTTTGTTGGTATACTGATTTACTGCACAGGAGGACTTGCTGCACCCAGAACACCCATTGCTGCAGCAGTTTCCTTTCTTATGGCTTTTATAGGTTAAATAGCCTACAACTCCAAAAGCTCCAAAAACAACAATAGAAATTATCAGCGTTCCCATGAATATTCCTCCTTCATTTTATAATGTCCTGTCCTGTGGTTGTATGGCTTGAATAGCATAAAAAGCAATACTGCTGCAACTAACAGGGAGAAAACGAATCCTAGGCTGATACCTTTGCCGGACATTGCCATGCCAAACTGATAAATTATCAAGGATATGGCATATGCAAAGCCTGTCTGATAGCCTACTGCAAACAAAGTCCATTTCAAACTGCCCATTTCACGCCTTATTGCTGCTATCGCTGCAATGCATGGAGCACAAAGCAGATTGAAAATAAGGAAGGAATAGGCTGAAAGCTGTGTAAATGAAGCCTGCAAATTGCTCCAAACCTGTGTACTGTCACTTGATCCATAAAGGACACCGAATGTTCCTACTACATTTTCCTTTGCAGCAATACCTGTAATTGCTGAAACTGTTGGCTTCCAGTCACCCCAGCCCAGAGGGCTGAATATTGGGGCGATTAATGATCCTATAGATGCAAGTATTGATTTGGAGGCGTCCACCATATGCATAGACCAGTCAAAAGAGCTCAGGAACCATATAATACCGCTTGCAAGAAAAATCACTGTTCCAGCCTTTTTCAAAAAAGATTTCCCCCTGTCCCAGGTGTGATGCAATACATTTTTCAATCCAGGTACATGATAGGGTGGAAGCTCCATTACAAATGGTGATGGAATTCCTGTGAATCTCTTTAGCTTCTTTAATATTATTCCCGACATAATGATCGCCGCAATTCCGACAAAGTAGGCTGAAGGAGCCACTAATGAAGAACTGGGGAACATTGCTCCTGCAATTAGCGCTATAATCGGAAGCTTTGCAGAGCAGGGAATAAAAGTAGTTGTAATTATTGTTACTTTACGATCATTCTCATTTTCAATTGTCCTTGAAGCCATAATTCCCGGAACACCACAGCCCGTACCTATCAGTATTGGTATAAAGGATTTACCTGAAAGACCAAAGTTACGAAAAACACGGTCAAGTATAAATGCGATTCTTGCCATATAGCCGCAATCCTCTAGAATAGCAAGAAAGAAAAAGAGTACCAGTATTTGAGGCATAAACCCAAGAACTGATCCTACGCCGCCAACAATACCGTCCAAAATTAAGGATGAAAGCCAAGCGGCACTATGAGCCGACTCCAAAAGACTTTGCAATCCAGGAGTTATAAGTTTTCCGAACAGAACATCATTAACCCAGTTTGATCCCCATTTTCCAACGGTTGAAATGGATAAATAGTATAAAACAAACATTACAACTGCAAATACCGGAATTGCAAGTATCCGGTTTGTAACGATATTATCTATTTTTTGTGTAGTTGTGGTCTTTGTTTTGCTGCTTTTTTGGACGCATTTCCTTATTACCGAATCAATGTAAGCATAGCGTTCATTTATAATTATGCTTTCACTGTCGTCGTCCTGACTGTCCTCGCAGTCTTTGATTATGGTTTTAAGCCGGGCTTTCTCGTCTTCTGACAGGCCAATTTGCTCAAGAACCTTTTCATCACGTTCAAAAACCTTGACTGTGAACCATCTCGAGCTTTGTTCATTGATACAAGGTTCTATTATTATATTTATTTTACTGAGGGCACTTTCAATTTCAGATGAAAAAATGTGTGAAGCTTTATTAGGAGTTGATTGCTTTAGAGTTTCCAACGCTTTCTCTATAGCTTCCATACATCCTTCGTCCTTAAGAGCTGAAGTTTCAATAACCTGGCAGCCCAGTTTTTTACTGAGAGTTTCAATGTCTATTGAATCACCTTTTTTACGGACTATATCCATCATATTCAGCGCCACTATTATTGGAATATCGAGTTCCATAAGCTGTGTCGTTAGATACAGGTTGCGTTCTATATTGGTAGAATCAATTATATCAATGATTGCGTCGGGCTTTTCTGTAATGAGATAGTTCCTTGTAACCATCTCTTCCATAGTATATGGCGAAAGTGAATAAATGCCCGGTAAATCTATAATTTCTATATCCTTATTTGCTTTCAGCTTACCTTCTTTTTTTTCAACGGTTACTCCTGGCCAGTTTCCAACGTACTGGGAACTTCCTGTCAGGCTGTTAAACATAGTTGTTTTACCGCAATTGGGGTTTCCTGCAAGTGCGATTTTTATACTCATATACATCCCACCTTACTAGTTAGTTTCGACTAACCATGCTGTCAAAAATAAGCAGCCATTGCGACTGCAGATCATTTTATTAAATTACTTCTATCATCTCGGCATCTTCTTTACGAAGACTTAATTCATAGTCTCTTACATTAATCTGTACCGGATCTCCTAAAGGTGCAACCTTTCTTACAAAGATTTCAGCTCCTTTGGTAATTCCCATATCCATAAACCTTCTTTTAACCGGTCCTTCGCCGTGAAGCTTGACGACTGTTACTGTTTCTCCACATTTTATTGTCTTCAATGTTCTCATTTTTTCAACCTCCCAACTAATGGTGCCGAGTTCTTATTTCTTGTTAGTTAGCTTAAACTAACTACTACTGAAAATTAATGAGTTAGTTTCAACTAACTCTAATCAATTTGATTATAGCACCCTGTATTTTTGGTGTCAATAACAAATTGAATTTGCTTGAAAAAGTAAGTAGACTTTGATAACATTGAAAAAGATAAGAGGAAGAGGTGGAATTATTGAAAATTCAGGAGTCAGCTGAAAACTATCTTGAAACTATTCTGGTATTACAAAAACGCAAGGGACAGGTACGTTCAATTGATATTGCAAATGAACTGAATTTTTCAAAACCCAGTATAAGTAATGCAATGAAGCAGTTCCGTGAAAATGGGTATATAATTGTTGATGAAGACGGATATATCACTCTTACGGAGAATGGTCATAAGATAGCAGAAAATGTATATGAAAGACATCTCATACTAACGAGGTTTTTAATGACTCTTGGTGTGTGTGAAGAAACCGCAAAGGAAGATGCCTGCCGCATAGAACATGTTATCAGTAAGGAGAGCTTTGAAAAGATAAAGAACAGCTGTGGTAAAAACACCTGATGTTCTCTTTGAAGTGCCTAATTATAAGACAATTCTTGAGTTTTTATTTATTAAATGCATCACGCCTCATTCCGAAAATTTTCTAAAGAATTTCCTACAATGATGAATATATAAGTGTTGTAATTGAGAAAATTTATGATATATTATATGTTATGAAATTAACAGGGAGGGACAATATGTCAAGTTTTGATACATATAAATTATGGAAAGATAATTACTATTTTGACAAAAACACAAGGGAAGAACTTGAAAAAATAAAAGACAATCCTTCTGAAATTGAAGAAAGATTCTATAAGGATCTTGAATTCGGTACAGGTGGTTTAAGAGGTATAATTGGAGCCGGTACCAACAGAATGAACATATATACAGTTCGTAAAGCCACTCAGGGTATTGCAAGCTGTATTTCCCAAAAGGGAGATATCGCAAAGAAAAAGGGAGTTGTTATTGCACATGACCCAAGACGTATGTCGAGGGAATTTGCTGTTGAGGCAGCTAAGGTACTTGCTGCAAATGGCATTAAAGCTTATCTTTTTGATGAACTAAGACCTACACCAGAGCTTTCATTTGCGGTTAGATTTTTAAAGGCTTCAATGGGAATCAATATAACTGCAAGCCACAATCCAAAAGAATACAATGGTTATAAGGTTTATGGTGAGGATGGTGGACAGCTGCCATTGGAAGAATCCAATATAGTTTTGGATGAAATGAATAAAATTCAGGATATAACAACAATTAGGGCAATGGACGAGAAAGAAGCCTTAAACAGCGGTCTTCTTGAAATTATCGGTAGTAAAATAGATGATGAATATATAGCAAGACTAAAAACTTTGAGTATCAATCCTGAACTTGTTGAAAAGGTTTCAGACAATTTCAAGATAGTATATACTCCTATTCATGGTACGGGGAATAAGCTTGTCAGAAGAATACTTAATGAAATAGGCTTTAAAAATGTACTTGTTGTAAAGGAACAGGAGCAGCCGGATACTGAATTTTCAACAGTAAAGTCGCCTAATCCTGAAAACAGGGAAGCCTTTAATATTGCAATAGAGCTTGCAAGGAAAGAAAACGTTGATCTCATAATAGGTACCGATCCTGATTGCGACAGGGTTGGAATAATTGTAAGAGACAGTAGAAATGAATATGTTACTTTATCAGGTAACCAGACTGGCTGTCTTATGATGGAATATATTCTCTCTCAAAAGAAGGAAAAAAACCAGCTTCCTGAAAGCGGATTTGTAGTCAAGTCAATTGTTTCAACCGAGCTTGCAAAGAAGATTGCTCAAAATTATAACACCGAGCTCATGGATGTTCTTACAGGGTTCAAATTTATCGGTGAGAAAATCAAACTGCTTGATGAGCAGGGAGACAGGAAGTTCCTGTTTGGTTTTGAGGAGAGTTATGGTTATCTGGCAGGAACCTTTGCAAGGGATAAGGATGGAGTAGTTGCATCCATGATTATAGCAGAAATGGCAGCTTACTACTATTCCCGTGGAATGTCCTTATACGAAGGTTTACAGGAAATTTACAAGAAGTATGGATTCTTCATTGAAACAATTACTTCATATACACTTGAAGGAAAAGAAGGCATTGAAAAAATTAAGGGTACCTTGCTCAAGCTTAGAGAGGACAACATTGTTGATTTTAATGGCTCAAAGGTTGGAATACTGAGGGATTACCTATCAGGACAGAAATATATCGTTTCTGAAGGAAAGAGGGAACAGTTGGACCTTCCAAAATCTGATGTGCTTTATTATGAGATGCAGGATGGTTCATGGTTCTGTATTAGACCATCAGGAACTGAACCGAAGATAAAGATTTACTTTGGGGTGTCTGACTCCAATAAAGACAATGCTGATAAGAAAATGAACATTCTGAAGGAAAATGTACTTGAAATAATAAACAAACTTCTTAAATAAATCGTATGTATCAAAAACGGGCATATAGCCCGTTTTTTGTGTTTCAAATATATTTTATTATTCCTGGGATTGCCCTGTATCTTGAGGCTATCTCCTCAATTATTCTGCTGCAATTATGGTTATCACTGTCATTTGTCTGGTCAGAACATTTTATACATATATCCATATTAACAGCGGCACATATATGACATGGTTTCTTGCCGCGTGAAAGACCTGTGAAGATACCTTCAAGTACTTCGTAATTTGAGACAGTTACTTCCTGACTAAGGGAGGTGAAGTGCTTAAAGTATTTTTTATCATTTAACCTTTCAAATTCACTGCAGGGTGTTTTAAAGATCCATGGTAGGTTGCCTGAGCTTTCAGCGTTGCTCGCAGCAAAGGAAAAGGTGCCAGGAAGAAGATAACTGCATTCGGCATAAGTTCTTTCGGAGCACTTAAAACAGTATTCATGGCAGGAGGACTTTGAAAGGTGCGAGCAAAAAGCACAGCACATGAAGTATTCTCCCAGGTGCAGCCGGTATATTTCAGGGCCTATTGAATTTTCAAATTCCTTCTTATACTCTGTATCCTCATCACTGATTCCTTTTATCATTTTCTGCATCCGGGAAGTTATTGCATCCGGAAGTGTTATCCTATTAATTGTATTTTTGAACTTTTTAATAATTTGTTTGTTCATTTAGCTTACCTTTCTTAACATGTTATCATTGGTTAAAAATGTAAAAACTACAAACCTATTTTAACATAATATCCGCTTAACAACCGTTCAAATTGGATTTGAACAAAATTAAGACTTATTATTGTAGCAGATTTATTATATCTACAAATAATTCGGGTGAGTTCTGTAGAATGATGTTAAAGTATGAATGTTTGTGAGGGGAAATAGTCTGTATAGGGCTGTAGTCCTAAAGAAAGCAATACCATAATAGGTCTTACGGTGGAATATCACATAAATATGCCAAAAACCTTTAAAATAAGTGCTAATAATGAAGGAATTTGCCAAAGTGTGTCGAATGTGTTTATAGTGGTTTTATTGGTAATTCCGGTTATATCTGAGGTAAAGCAGGCCATATATTGAAATACGTAAAAAAGGATTTAAACGTATACTTAAGATAATACTACGGAGGGTCAAATGAGGAAAGTTCATATAGACAACCTTGTACCGGGAGCGATACTTGCCAGACCTATTTATACAACAGAGGGAAGAATACTGCTTTCAGAAGGAATAACGTTAAAGCAGGCATATATCAATAAAATTCATATGAACTCCATTTACGAAATATATATTGAAGATGAGATGTCATCAGGTGTGGATGTTCAGGATATAATTCTTGAACAGACAAGGAATGAAGCAAAACAGCTTGTCAGAGATTTCATGTCAAATACTACTCTTTCAAAAACACTTAATTCAGAAGAAATCAAGGCTCTAATAGATAATATAATAAATCAGTTGCTTGAAAATGATGAAATCATTATCAATCTGTCTGACATTAAATCTGTAGATGATTATACATTTGAGCACTCTGTAAATGTATGTATAATATCACTGGTTATAGGAATGGGTTTAGGTTACACACGTCCGAAACTCAAAGACCTCGGGGTGGGCGCCATACTTCATGATATAGGCAAGCTGAGAATACCTGCCGAGATCCTTAAGAAACCGTCTCAACTAACAGTACAGGAATTTGAGGAAATTAAGAAGCATTCCTATTACGGTTATGAAATACTAAAGAAAAATCCGAGATTAAGTATGGTATCGTCGTTTATTGCATTGGGACATCACGAACGTTTTGATGGAAGCGGATATCCTCTGCAGCTTAAGGGCGAAAATATTCACCAGTGTGCAAGGATAGTGGCAGTAGCTGATGTATTTGATGCATTGTCTTCTGACCGGGTATACAGAAAAAAACTTAGGCCGCATGAGGTGATAGAATACATAACTTCTCTTGGAAGCCATCATTTTGATCCTGAGATTGTTGAAAGCTTTATAAAGTACGTTGCTCTTTATCCTGCCGGAACCGGAGCTGTTCTTAACACAATGGAAAAGGTTCTTGTTGTCAAAGACAACAGGAATTTTCCTACCAAGCCTGTTGTAAGAGTTATTTATTCGGCAGACGGAATAATGCTTGATGAGCCATATGAAATAGATTTGTCCGAAAGAAATGATATATTCATCAATGATGCATATGAATTGGGAAATTTAGATATGTAAAGTAATATCATGTATAAATGACCAAAAATTAATTTTAAAAAATAAGTAAAAACAGTTGACAACTTGGGTATCAGCTTTTATAATATACAAGTATCGTTCAGTTAGTTATGCGCCATTAGCTCAGTTGGTAGAGCACCTGACTCTTAATCAGGGTGTCCTGGGTTCGAGTCCCCGATGGCGCACCAGTAAAGTAAAGGGTTGTAGATTTCAAAATCTACAACCCTTTATCATTTTATGCCTCTTGTTTGTATTAATCCCAAGGGTAGCAGCAAGTATAACTACGACAGTACAATCGATTGGTACTGGATCTGGGCCTAACGTACGGGAACACAAATTTGCTGTCCGATTCTCAGACTATTGGGGTTTAATCCGGGGTTGGCTGCCATTATCGCCGCCACAGTGGTGTGATATCTAATAGCAATGTTATAAAAGTTGTCTCCTGCAACGATGGTGTAAAGAAAGCCTCCCGGGCATGCTGATGGAACTGTGCCTACCGGGATGCAAATTTTCTGACCGACTTGCAGGTTGTTGGAGTTAGCCCCTGGGTTAGCGGCCATGATGGCTTGCACAGTGGTGCTGAACCGATAGGCCAAGGTCCCGAAGGTATCGCCGGGTTGGATACTATAGCGCAGGGATCCTGGCGGACAGGTTACTGTGGATGGCTCGATAAAGATGCAAATGGTCTGGCCAATTTGTAGGTTGTTGCAGTTTATCCCTGGGTTAGCAGCTTGAATAGCGGTGACGGTGGTACCGAAACGCTGGGCCAAGGCGTAACATGTATCGCCAGCTACGATGGTATAGGGGAAAGTACCCCCTGGGCATCCAGGACTCATATTAGTTCCTTCTTTTCTTAAATTTGGTTTATCTTATGCAGAGCACTGGAGGAGAGTTCCTACTATTGGTGGTCAAAGAAATTGGGGATATAGGCCCGTTTACAGATGATGGTATGATTATTCTGGTAGAATAAAAAGTTCTTGATTAATTCAAGGACTTTTTATTATGTTTAATTTTGATAGAAATATATGGATTTGTGTGCTAGAATTTAATTGGTGAGATTTTAAAAGTGAGGCAAAAGATGAAGAAATGCTTATTGATTACCCTGATAGTTATTTTGTTGGCGGATTTATGTTCCTGCAGTAATCAAAAGAATTTATACCCGACTTTTAATGGGCATAGTGATAATTGGAACATTCAAATTATACAGTCAAAAGTTACTGAAGAAGATAAACAGCAATATAAGCTTCAAAATCAAAATAATTTAAAAAAGGAAGAATTGACATTAACTTATAAGGGGAAGGATTTAAATAAGGTCAGTGAAGTTTATTTTGTACTAACAAAAAGTTCAGGTACTTCTAAAGTAGAAGATAAATTATTTAATGGAAGATATCATTACGTTACTTTTTATGATGGTTCATTAAACAATGTATATAAGACTTTGGATATTACTTGGAATGATTTAAACGAAAATATTAATTTATCAGCGGATTATAAAGCGAAATAAAAATTTGTCTGTTGTATTGACTAAAATTAACAATAATGCTATAGTTTTTTATAATTGAATAGTTTAGTTGTGTATATCACTTCAGGGATAGGTGTAAATCCTTACCGGCGGTAGATAGCAAAAAGCTATAAGCCCGCGAGCGAAAGCAGATCCGGTCAGATTCCGGAGCCGACAGTATAGTCTGGATGGAAGATAGTGTG
>JAEWTV010000127.1 GCA_023397675.1 Bacillota bacterium
ATCAAGGACAGAAGAAACGAGATTCAGCGTCTTGAACGCAGACTGCTTCTAAAGGAAGAAACCCTTGATAAGAAGATGGATTTTCTTGAGCAATAGGATGAAGCACTCAACAAAAAGACAAAAGACATTCAGCAGCAGCAGGAAAAGGTTGTTGAGCTCCAGAAAAAGCAGCTTGAAGAACTTGAAAGAATATCCGGTCTGTCCATAGAGGATGCAAAGGAATATCTTTTAAGAAATGTAGAAAATGAAGTTAAGCATGAAACTGCTATTTTGATTAAGGATTTGGAAGCAAAGGCCAAAGATGAAGCAGACAGAAGAGCAAAAGAAATTATTGCCTGCTCCATACAGAAATGTGCTGCAGATCACGCATCAGAAGTTACCGTTTCCGTTGTGCCTCTGCCTAACGATGAAATGAAGGGAAGAATTATTGGTCGTGAGGGACGTAATATCAGAACCCTTGAGACACTTACAGGTATTGATCTTATAATAGATGATACACCTGAAGCAGTTATCCTTTCCGGTTTTGATCCGATAAGAAGAGAAGTTGCAAGAATTACTCTTGAAAAACTTATTCTTGACGGCAGAATTCATCCGGCAAGAATTGAAGAAATGGTAGAAAAGGCTAAGAAAGAAGTTGAAAACATTATCCGTCAGGAAGGTGCCCATGCAACCTTTGAAACAGGTGTTCACAGTCTCCACCCTGAAATAATCAAACTTCTTGGCAAACTTAGATTCAGGACAAGTTATGGACAAAACGTTCTTAACCATTCTATAGAAGTTTCGCACCTTGCGGGACTTATGGCTGCAGAGCTTGGCGCAGATGTTGTTCTTGCAAAAAGAGCAGGTCTTCTCCATGATATAGGTAAGGCTGTAGACCATGAAATAGAAGGTTCACACGTTACAATAGGTGCTGATATAGCAAGAAAGTATAAAGAAAGCACTGAAATTGTCAATTCTATACTTGCACACCATGGCGATATAGAAGCAACTTCACTTGTTGCAGTATTGGTACAGGCTGCAGATTCAATTTCTGCCGCAAGACCGGGTGCAAGAAGAGAAACTCTTGAATCTTACATTAAACGTATTGAAAAACTTGAAGAAATTGCAAATTCATTTGCAGGGGTTGAAAAATCCTTTGCAATTCAAGCAGGTAGAGAAGTCAGAATTATTGTCAAGCCTGATGATGTATCTGATGATGAAATCACAATCAAGGCAAGGGAGATTGTCAAGAAGATAGAAGACGAACTTGAATATCCAGGCCAGATTAAGGTTAACGTTATCAGAGAAACAAGAGCAATTGAATATGCTAAATAGAAATAAAATATGTTATAATAAAAAGCGTGAAATAAGCACGCTTTTTATTTTTTTCTTAAAATAAGATTTTAGACTGGAGTGTACTTGAAAGTGAAAATACTTTTTATAGGTGATATAGTAGGGAATCCCGGTAGAAAAGCTGTTAAGCATGTTCTTTCATCTTTAAAAAAGGAGTACCAGGTTGATTACTGTATAGCAAATGGAGAAAATTCCGCAGGAGGTATCGGAATAACATATGTTGTAGCCCAGGAACTTTATAAGACGGGAATAGATGCAATTACAATGGGAAACCATACATGGTCAAAAAAGGAAATAACAAACTTTATAGACTCTGACGAAAAAATTGTACGTCCGGCAAACTATCCTAGTGAACTGCCTGGAAAAAGCTCAACAATTATTAATGGACAATCAGGAAAAATAGGGATAGTAAATGTTCTTGGAAGTGTTTATATGGAAAGTATTGACTGCCCATTCAGAGCTGCAGAAAGGGAAGTTGACTTACTCAAAAAGGCAGGTGTAAAAGTAATTATTATTGATATACATGCTGAAGCTACATCGGAAAAATGTGCACTGGCATGGTATTTGGACGGAAGGGTAAGCTGTGTTTTAGGAACACATACACATGTTCAGACAGCAGATGAAAGAATTCTTCCATGTGGTACCGGATTTATTACAGATGTTGGAATGACAGGCCCTCATGAAGGAATTATTGGAGTAGACAAGGAAATGGTAATTAGTAAATTCCTTACTCACATGCCTGTAAGATTTGAAGTTGCAACAGGGATGGTTCAGTTTAATGCGATATATGCACATATAGATGAAGCAAACGGCAAAACATTGGAAATTAAAAGAATTAACAGTATTTTTACTGTTTAAGTGTAAGAAAAATACATATTTTTCACTAAAAAAAGGATTTTGGTATTATTTGTAGAATATATATATTTATATTTATTTGGGGGGTAAGTTATATGGATGTATTAAAAGTTTCAGCAAAATCTAATCCAAATTCCATTGCAGGAGCCTTAGCAGGGGTTATCAGAGAAAGAGGAACTGCAGAAATTCAATCAATAGGGGCTGGAGCATTAAATCAGGCTGTAAAAGCGGTAGCTATTGCAAGAGGTTTCGTTGCTCCTTCAGGGATTGAGCTTATTTGTATACCAGCATTCACTGATATACAGATAGATGGGGAAGAAAGAACAGCAATTAAATTAATTGTTGAGCCAAGAAGATAAATTCTCCTTATAAAAAAAGCATTGAAAGATGCTTTTTTTTATGCTCTTTAAAAGAAAACAATGTTTCTGGATTAATGTTGAAGAAGAGTACTTTTTTGTGTTATGATTTTTATTATAAGAGTGTTGGAGGTATTGCTTTGAAACAGGACATCCTGGAAAACAAAAATATTTCATACATAAGCTTTAACGGCTTGGAACTGATAAAGTTCAAAAACTTTGAAAAATACGAAAATATAATCACTCATGGCTTTTCGACCAGAATTGGCGGCGTAAGTTCGGGCGAATGTGCGACACTTAATTTTGGATTTAACCGTAAGGATATAAAAGAGAATGTTGAAGAAAACTATAAAAGAATAGGTCAAGCTTTGCAAATAAAACCTGAAAACATGGTATTTTCCAGTCAGGTTCATGATAATAAAATAAAAGTAGTTGGAAAAGATGATCGCGATAAAGGTATTTTAATAAAAAGCGATATAATAGGCTATGACGGACTGTGTACCAATGAACCTGAGGTAGCTTTGGTTACGTTTTATGCCGATTGTGTTCCTGTATTTTTCCTTGACCCTGTAAAAAGGGTTATAGCTACTTGCCATTCGGGCTGGAGAGGAACAGTTAAAAGAATTTCAGCAGAAACCATTGCTTTAATGGAAAGTCAGTTCGGATGCAAAAGGGAAGATTTGGAGACTGCTATAGGGCCGTCAATAGGAGAATGCTGTTTTGAAGTCGGGGAAGAGGTATATTTTGAATTCAGCAGAGATTTTAAATACATAGATGAGTATACCGTAAAAAAATCTGACAATAAATATTATATAAGCCTTCAAAAGGTTATAAAGTATACTCTTGAAGAAGCCGGAATTATTCCTGATAAAATATGTTTAAGCAATATATGTACAAGATGCAATAATGATGTCTTTTTTTCACATCGTGGCGATAACGGAAAGACTGGCAGTCTGGCGGGTTTTATACAGTTAAGATAAGATGGATTAGAGGAGAATTAAGGTGCTAAAGAGAATTACAGCATTATTTACAACTATTATAATAAGTATAACTCTTGTATCATGCAGCGGAAATACCGGAACTGCCGAATCAACAACTGCTCAGGCAGTAACATCAGGTATTGTCGGTGATTATGTCCTTGACAAGGGACCCGCTAAGGGCGGCTACTTAAATCTTTTTACAACAAAACCAGATACATTGAATCCGATATTGTCCAAAAATCTTTATGTTCAGGAGTTTTCAAAGTATATATATGAAGGTTTATTTACACAGCAGAAGGACCAATATGCATACCCGGCGTTGTGTGACGAGTGGCAGATATCACCAGACGGATTAACATGGACTTTTCATATCCGCCAGAATGTCCTATGGCACGATAACATACCTTTGAGTTCTGAGGATATTCAGTTTACGTTTGATACAATTTTTAATTCTCAATCTATTTATAAGCCAAATGTACAAAATATCAGTTCATATGCAGCTGTTGACAGAAACAGTTTTAAAGTTATTCTTAAAAAACCGGATTCATTTATGCTTGAGAAAATGACATTCCCAATCATATCAAAGCACACCTTTGAAGGAGAAAATGTTTTGAATTCTCCACGGAATATGAAGCCGGTGGGAACAGGACCATATAAATTCAATTCAAACGACGGTACTGTAATCAGACTTGGAACCAATGATGCTTGGTGGAAAAAGAATGCAGAAAAAATTGATAATCCTTTGATAACAGAGCTTGATATAAAAATTTATAAAAATGCGTCAGAAAATCTTTCTGCGCTGCAGGCTAAAGATGTTGATATAGCTTTCGCTGACGCCCTAAGCAGCAGTCGTTATAACGGTAATTATAATATTTCAATAAAGAAATACCCTACAAAAAGCTTTGACTATACCGCATTTAACATGTACAGGCCTGTAACTGCCGATAAGTCTGTAAGACAGGCAATAGCCTTTGCACTGGATAGAAATAAAATCATTAAAGAGGTTTTACCAGGAGGAGCAACTGTTTCCGACCTTCCTTTATTGCCAGACTCATGGTTATTTAATACCAATCCGGTATATTTTAACCGTGATATGGAAAAAGCAAAAAATATACTTTCACAAAACGGTTGGGTTAATAAAAACGGTACCTTATATAAGAATATTAACGGAGTTATGAGAGGGCTTACTCTTGAACTGCTTGTTAACAGTGAGAACGAAACAAGAATTAAAATAGCTAATGAGATAAAGTCACAACTTGCTGATGCAGGAATTATAGTAAATGTAAAGTCCTTACCATACGATCAGGTAATGAATCTTATTAAAAATAAAACCTATGATATGGCTTTGATTGGCGTGACAATAACTTCAGTACCCGATATTTCATTTGCTTATTCAACAGCAGAGATTGCTGGAGGAAGAAACCTTGCAGGATATAGCAATGCTCAGGTTGATGCAATTCTTCAGCAGATGTCTATAGAGAATGATACACAAAGAAAAAAGAACCTGTTTACAAGCTTAAGGACTATATTAAACGACGAAGTTCCATATGCCGGGCTATTTTTCTATAACAATGCGGTACTGTACAACAAAAGAATCAGAGGTAATGTAAACCCTTGCATTCTTAACAAATATAATGATTTGACACAATGGTACATACCGAGCTGACAACTAACTTTAGTATTGAAATTCAATGTTCCTTTACGGATTACGCAATGAAGTGTATAATTAACGAAAAAATGGAATGAGGTTAAATTATGATTTGGGTTATTATTGCTGTATCTGCAATTGCACTGGACCAACTTACAAAGTTATTAGTCATTAATACATTAACACTAAACAGTTCAGTTACGGTTATTAATAATTTCTTCAGTATTTCTCATATTAAGAATAAAGGCGCTGCATGGGGTGTGTTTCAGAATGGAAGGTTAGTATTCGTTATACTGACTGTAATTGTGGTGATAGTTTTGGCAGTTCTGATAAACAGATCAAACAACAGACTTTATAAAACAATTCTTTCAATAATAATAGGCGGAGCGCTTGGGAACTGGATAGACAGGGTTTTATATGGACAGGTTACCGATTTCCTGCATTTCAAGTTCTGGTCCTATGATTTTCCGGTATTTAATGTATCGGATATGTTTGTTGTAGTTGGAACAATACTTCTTGCCGTTTATTTAATATTTATTGAAAAAGAACACGGGCATATGAAATACAGACTAAAGTAAGGTATGGTGTTTAACTAAGTATGGAAACAAAAGAATTAATAGCAGATGAAGCGGGTTTACGAATAGATGCATGGCTTGCTAAAAAGAATACCGAGTTCTCAAGATCCTATATTCAAAAGCTTATTGAGGACGGTTTTGTAAGCATAGGGGGCAAAGCAGTAAAATCAAACTATAAACTCAAGGAAAATGATAAGATTATAATCAACATTCCTGAGCCCCAGGTTCTTGATGTAAAAGCTGAAGATATAAATGTAACTATTTTATATGAAGATGATGATATTATTGTAGTCGATAAACCCAGAGGTATGGTTGTACACCCGGCCGCAGGCAATTATTCCGGTACGCTTGTAAATGCATTGATGAACTACTGCGGTGATAGACTTTCGGATATAAATGGTGTAATAAGACCGGGAATTGTCCATAGGATAGATAAGGACACTTCAGGGGTTATTGTTGTTGCTAAAACGAATAAAGCTCATGAAGTATTGTCTGAAAAATTAAAAGTGCATGATATAAAAAGAGTATATATATGTATTGCGGAAGGTGTAATACATGAGGAAACAGGAAAAATCGATGCTCCTATAAGCCGTCACCATGATGAAAGAAAGAAAATGGCCGTTAATCCTGAACATGGAAGAAGAGCAGTTACACATTTTAAAGTGCTTGAAAGATTCAACAATGCGACATACCTTGAAGTCAGGCTTGAAACAGGAAGAACGCATCAAATAAGAGTACACATGTCTTTCATAGGACATCCTATAATCGGAGACCCCGTATATGGAAGAAGAAAGCAGAAGTATAACCTGGAAGGTCAGGCTCTTCATGCAAGAATACTAGGCTTTGAACATCCGGTTACAGGTAAATATATGGAGTTTGAATCTCCTATACCAGAATACTTTGAAAATCTTCTTAAGACATTAAGAGAAGAGTTATAAAATAGCATTTAAGAGTATCTCCCATGTGATAAAAATATGTATAATTAATGTGGTGATAGGTGGATCAATTTTATTTAATGAGGGCTATAATGAGTAAAAAGATAGAGTTTCCTGAGTTGGGCTTGTATGAAGTTCAAAGAAAAGATTATGATAAAGCGGAAAAATTAATAACAGAGTCATTTGTTGACGATCCAGGAGTTTTATTTTTACTGAACAGTAGTAAATATGATCCTGAAATAGCACGTCATTTGCATAGATTTAACCTTGAATACGCAGGGCGTTACGGAAAAATACTTGCTTCCAGTGAAAACCTTGAAGCAATAACTCTTTGGGTACATTCCAGTGTTAAGAAAACAATAATTAAGGATATAATATGTGGTGGATTAACAATAAAAAGAAAAACATATAGAGATTTTCTTAAAATTAACAAAAAATATTTTGATTTTTCTAAAATGCTGCATCACAGAAGCATAAAAGGTCCACACTGGTATCTTTCAAGCCTTACAGTTGACAAAGATCAGCAGGGAAAGCATTTTTCCAGCAAGGTAATGCAGCCGTTTCTTGATTATTGTGATAAAACCGAACAAGCTTGTTATCTTGAAACTCACAAAGAAAAAAATGTACATATATATGAACATTTTGGGTTTGCTGTTGCAGAAAAGGTAAATATGCCTGGAACACAGACTCCGCAGTGGGCCATGGTCAGAAAACCCAGAAAGAATAACTAGATTTATTAAGAGTAATTCAATCAAAAAATGTTCTTATAAATGTGGACAACTGTTATAATATATGTTATATTTAATAAAAATAAATATTGCACCTTTAATTTAGTCCAGAGAGGCTTGAAAGGTTTTGTCAAAGACGAATTTACATTTGTCTTTCCATGCTGTAAACAATAACTTCCGCCGTCTGGTGGGAGTTTTTTAGTTAGCTCTGTATCTGAGTTATTACTATGAAATAAAAATACAGTTCTGGAGTGTGAAAGATATGATAGACAAGGCTGAAATAATGGACGAAAGTGGCATACAAAGGGCAGTAACAAGAATCGCGCATGAAATTATTGAAAGAAACAAGGGAATTGAAGATGTTGTTCTCATAGGTATACAAAGAAGAGGAGTTCCGCTTGCAAAATCAATTGCCAAAAAGATTGAGGAAGTTGAAGGCAGAATGGTAGAAGTTGGAATACTCGATATAACATTTTACAGAGATGACCTGAGTATGCTTTCTGAGCATCCAGTAGTTAACAACACCGAAATTGATTTTACAATCAAAAACAAGATTATTGTTCTTGTAGATGATGTAATATATACAGGAAGAACTGTCAGATCAGCAATTGATGCAATAATGGATATAGGCAGGCCTAAGTCCATACAGCTTGCGGTACTTGTTGACAGAGGTCACAGGGAACTGCCCATAAGAGCTGACTATGTAGGTAAAAATGTTCCAACATCAAAGAATGAAATAGTTCATGTGAAACTTGAACAGTTTGATGGAATAAATATGGTTACAATAAGTGATGTAGAGTAGTTACCAAGGAAATTAAAATAAATATGGAAGGGGAAGAGATTGTTATGAAAAATACAGAATTAATTAAACTTATTAAAATAAATATCAATAATCCTTTCTCTTTTATTTTTAATAAACGACTTTTTAATATTTGTTTTGGGTTTAATAAATAGTAGGGATTATCCTTACTATTTTTTTTGTAGCAAATAAACAAAAATAATTGTATTCGGGGTGGTGTCATGGGTTTAAAATCAAAAGATCTGCTTGGGTTGAAGGATTTATCCGCAGAAGAAATACTACAAATAATCGATACTGCAAAAGCCATGAAGCATGTTGTGAAATCAAATAACAAGAAGACAGCTCATTTACAGGGTAAATCAATTACAACTCTGTTTTATGAAAACAGTACACGTACAAGGCTGTCATTCGAGCTTGCTTCAAAGTATATGGGAGCTGTAGCCGCAAACATTTCCGCATCTTCGAGCAGCGTCTCAAAAGGTGAAACCCTGATTGATACAGGTAAGACAATAGATGTTATGGGAACTGATGTAATAATTATAAGACATCCAATGTCAGGTGCTCCCCACCATCTAGCCAAAAATGTAAATGCATCGGTAATAAATGCAGGGGATGGAATGAATGAACATCCAACGCAGGCTTTGCTTGATATGTTTACAATAATTGAGAAAAAGGGCAGCCTTAAAGGGCTTAAGATTGCAATAGTCGGAGATGTATATCACAGCCGCGTTGCAAGAAGCAATATATATGGAATGACAAAGTTGGGCGCAGAGGTCAGCGTTGCAGGACCGGCAACATTGATTCCTCCGGGAATTGAAGAAACAGGAGTAAAGGTTTTCAATACCGTACAGGAAGCACTTATTGATGCTGATGTTGTCATGGGTCTGCGGATACAGCTTGAAAGACAGAAAAAAGGTTTATTCCCGACAATAAGGGAATACTCAAGATTCTTTGGAATAGATGAAAAACGCATGAAGCTTGCAAAGGAAGATGCGTTGCTTCTACACCCAGGGCCTGTAAACAGAGGCGTAGAGCTTTCAACTTCTGTTGTGGACTGCGACCAGTCCTTTATAAATGAACAGGTAACAAACGGTGTGGCAGTAAGAATGGCACTGTTGTATCTTCTGACAAGGAGGGGTATAAATGAAAACATTGATTAAAGGCGGCCATGTTATAGATCCGCATACAGGCAGAGATGGAATATTTGATATAATAATTGAAGAAGGAATAATAACTGAGATAGGTGAAAACCTTGAACTGACTGTTGGTGACATAATTGAAGCCAAAGGTAAGTATGTTATACCAGGACTTGTTGATGCACACTGTCACCTGAGAGATCCCGGACTTGAATACAAGGAAGATATAGAAAGTGGTTCGAGAAGTGCGGCTGTGGGCGGTTTTACATCAATAGCCTGTATGCCAAACACAAACCCTGTTATAGATAACGAATCAGTTGTTAAATACATTTTAAACAAAGCGAAGCAGGAAGCTATAGTGAATGTTTACCCGATAGGAGCAATTTCCAAGGGACAAAAGGGAGAAGAGCTTTCTGAAATAGGAGAGCTTAAGTTTGCAGGAGTTGTTGCAATATCAGACGACGGAAAGCCTGTAAAAAATGCTTCTCTTATGAAAAAGGCGCTACAGTATGCTTCGATGTTTGATACAATGGTAATTTCGCACAGTGAGGATATGGAGCTTTCAGATGAGGGAGTAATGAATGAAGGTGTCACTTCAACCTTGCTCGGACTGAAGGGAATACCTTCTGTTGCTGAATCTGCAGCAATAGCAAGAGAGGTACTGCTGGCAGAATACCTTAAGACAAGCATTCACATTGCACATGTAAGTACAGAAGCATCTGTTGAGATAATAAGACTTGCTAAAAAAAGAGGCGTAAAGGTGACTGCTGAAACCTGCCCTCATTACTTCTCACTTACTGAAAAGGCATGCGAAGGTTTTAACACAAATGCAAAAGTAAATCCTCCGCTTAGAACAGACAAAGACGTAGAAGCAATCAAAGAAGGACTTGCAGACGGAACAATAGATATAATTGCAACAGATCATGCACCTCACCACATAGATGAAAAAAATGTTGAGTTCAATATTGCCCTAAGCGGTATTGTAGGCTTTGAAACAGCATTTTCACTGGCTTATACCAACCTGGTAAAACCAGGCGTTATAACACTTACCGAGCTTGTAAAAAAAATGAGCCATAACCCTTCAAAAATACTAGGTTTAAGTAAAGGTACAATAGACGTAGGCAAGGCAGCAGATATAGTGATAGTGGATATCGATGAAGAATACACTGTTGAAGTTGATAAATTCCAATCCAAGAGCAAGAACTCTCCATTCGGTGGAATGAAGCTTTATGGGAGAGTTTACTATACAATTGTTGGCGGTGAACCTGTTCTGAGGGAAAAAATACTTGTAAAATAATACTGGTTTGAAAAACAAGGGTGTGGAGGGTAAAATGTTTATAGATAATTTGATTGAAGAAATAAAAAAGAAAAATAATCCTTCGGTTATAGGCTTGGATCCAAAGATTGAGTATGTACCAGGGTATATAAAAGACAGATGTTTCAATGAATTTGGTACCACCTTTGAAGGTGCGGCACAGTCAATTATTGAATTTAATACAAAGCTCATAGATGCAATTTATGATATAGTTCCAGCAGTCAAGCCTCAGCTTGCATACTATGAAATGTACGGAATAGAAGGACTTAAAGCGTTTGATGAAACTGTTAAATATGCTAAGCAAAAAGGACTTCTGGTAATAGCAGACGGAAAAAGAAATGACATAGGAAGTACAGCACAAGCTTATTCTTCTGCTTATCTCGGTAATACAACCATTGAAAATACAAAACAAAAAGCCTTTGATGCAGATGCACTTACAGTTAACCCTTACTTAGGGATAGACGGAATAAAGCCATTTATAGATGATTGCGCAAATAATGACAAGGGAATATTCGTACTGGTTAAGACATCAAACCCATCTTCGGGACAGCTTCAGGACCTTAAGACAGAAAGCGGAAAAACAATTTATGAAACTGTCGCAGGGTATGTAGCGCAATGGGGAGAAGCCGTAAAAGGTAAATACGGTTACAGCAGCATAGGTGCTGTGGTTGGAGCAACCTATCCCGAACAGGCAAAAGTTTTAAGAGAAATAATGAAAAATTCATATATTCTTGTACCCGGTTACGGTGCACAGGGCGGAACTGCAAAGGATGCAGCAGCCTCCTTCAATAAAGACGGACTTGGTGCAATAGTTAATGCATCACGAAGCGTAATGTGCGCTTACAAATCAGACAAATGGAACACAAAATATGATGAAAAATCATTCGCAGAAGCCGCTAGAGCCGAGGCAATAAGGATGAGAGATGAAATTGTAAAGGCAGTGTAAAGTTGATAATGTACAATGTACAGTTAAAGGCATAATCAGTGTACAATTTACAGTTTACAATGTACAGTAAAAAGCGGCAAATTGTAGAGTTAAAGGCAAAGTCAATGTACAATTTACAGTGTACAATGTACAGTTAAAAGCAAAAACAGTTAACAGATGACAAGTTACGAGAAGAAAGTAAAGGTAAAATCAATGTACAATTTACAGTCTACAATGTACAGTTATAATACAAAAACAAGAAACAAAGTGCAGTTTGTAGTTGATAATGTACAGCAATTAAAGGTGTATAGTTAAAAGATCAGAAAGAGTAGTAATGAACTTAAGTCATTTTTAACTTGAAATTGAATTTGACTTTGACTTTAACTGTACACTGTAAATTGTAAATTGTACACTGTAGAAAACTGTACACTAAAATACTTTTTGGGGTGATAAAATGAAAGCAGTACTTGCACTTGAAGACGGAACAATGTTTTACGGCGAAAGCTTTGGAACCGAAGGAGAGATAATCGGAGAAATAGTTTTTAATACAGGAATGACCGGATATCAGGAGGTCTTGACCGATCCTTCATACTGTGGTCAGATTGTAACGATGACATATCCTCTTATAGGGAATTACGGAATAAACATGGAAGACATAGAATCATCGCATCCGCAGGTAAGAGGCTTTATTGTACGTGAGCTTTGCCGGACTCCAAGCAACTGGAGGTCGATGGAAACACTCAATGAATATTTGAAAAGAAATAACATCATAGGACTTGAAGGTATTGATACAAGAGCGCTTACCAGAATCCTTCGTGATAAGGGAACTATGAAGGGTGTTATTTCAACTGATGTCAATTTTGACTTTAATAAAGACATTGAAAAGATAAAAGCTTATGAAATAAAGGATCCTGTTCATGCTGTAACAACAAAGGATGTAAAACACTATGAAGGCAAGGGTTACAAGGTATGCCTGCTTGACTATGGAATAAAGCAAAACATTGTAAGATCCCTCCTGAAGCGAGACTGCGATGTCTACGTATTCCCATCATGGACAAAGGCTGAAGAAATATTGAAGTACAATCCTGATGGAATAATGCTTTCGAATGGACCTGGGGATCCGCAAGATTGTGTTGAAGAAATAAACACGTTAAAACAGCTTATAGGTAAAAGACCGGTATTCGGTATTTGCCTTGGTCATCAGCTTACAGCACTTGCAAACGGTGCGAATACTGAAAAGCTCAAATACGGACACAGAGGCTGTAACCACCCTGTAAAAGATTTAAAGAAAGATATGACATATATTACTTCACAAAACCATGGATACACGATAATTGAGGATACTCTGGATAAGAGCCGCATGGAGGTAAGTCACAGGAATATGAATGACGGTACAATTGAAGGCATCAAGTACCTTGATATGCCTTTGTTTACTGTACAGTTTCACCCTGAAGCTTCACCGGGACCAAAGGACACAGCATACCTGTTTGATGAATTCATGGATATGATGAAAAATTGGAGGTCAAAAAATGCCTAGACGTGAGGATGTAAAGAAAGTTCTGGTTATAGGTTCAGGTCCGATAATAATCGGTCAGGCTGCAGAATTCGATTATGCAGGTACACAGGCATGCCAGGCTTTGAAGGATGATGGAATTGAGGTTGTGCTTATAAACAGCAATCCTGCAACAATCATGACTGATACGAATATAGCCGACAAGGTTTATATAGAACCGCTTAATGCGGAAGTTGTTAAAAATATCATAGCGAAAGAGAAACCAGACAGCATATTGCCGACACTCGGCGGTCAGACTGGACTTAATCTTGCAATGGAGCTTGCTGAATCAGGTTTTCTTAAGGAAAACGGAGTCAAGCTTCTTGGAACTAAAACCGAAGCTATTAAGATGGCTGAAGACAGGCAGGAATTCAAGGACACAATGGAAAGAATCGGGGAACCCTGCATAGCCAGTAAGGTTGTAACCACAGTACAGGATGCAGTGGATTTCGCTAATGAAATTGAATACCCTGTAATCGTAAGACCTGCATATACTCTTGGTGGAACAGGCGGAGGAATTGTATACAATGAGGCAGAGCTTCGCGAAATAAGTGAAAACGGTTTGCGTCTCAGCAGAGTTACCCAGGTACTTATAGAAAAGTGTATTTCTGGCTGGAAGGAAATCGAGTACGAGGTAATGCGCGATGGAAAAGGAAATGTAATTACCGTATGTAACATGGAAAACATTGACCCTGTTGGTGTTCACACAGGTGACAGTATAGTTGTGGCACCTTCACAAACGCTTGCAGACAAGGAATATCAGATGCTGAGATCATCGGCATTAAAAATAATATCAGCACTCGGCATTGAAGGTGGCTGTAATGTACAGTATGCACTCCATCCGACAAGCTTTGAGTATGCGGTTATAGAGGTTAACCCAAGGGTTAGCCGTTCGTCAGCCCTTGCTTCCAAGGCTACAGGTTATCCTATAGCAAAGGTTGCAACAAAAATTGCAATAGGCTATGGACTTGATGAAATAAAGAATGCTGTAACAGGCAAGACCTACGCTTGTTTTGAGCCAACACTGGATTACGTTGTAGTAAAGATTCCAAAGTGGCCATTCGACAAATTTGTCAAGGCAAAAAGAACTCTCGGAACCCAGATGAAGGCTACCGGAGAAGTAATGTCCATAAGCAGCTCGTTTGAAGCTGCCCTTATGAAGGCCATACGTTCACTTGAACTTGGACTCTTCACACTTGAACAGGACATTTATAAAAAGCTTGATACTGATGAAATCATCAAGAAGCTCAATGATGTAAATGATGAAAGAATGTTTGTAATAGCCGAAGCACTAAGAAGAGAAGTACCAATTGAAAAAATCTTTGACATAACTAAAATAGATGAGTTCTTCCTTTGTAAATTCAAGGCTCTTGTAAATATGGAAGAAAAGCTTAAGACACTGACACTTGAAACACTTGATAAAGAAACCCTTAGAAAAGCCAAAAAGATGGGCTTTACTGACAGAATAATTGCAAAATACACCGGTTCAGATAAAAATGAAGTAACCAAAAAGCGTAAAGAGCTTAATATAACTGCAGTTTATAAGATGGTTGATACGTGTGCGGCTGAATTTGAGGCGGTTACACCATATTATTACTCAACCTACGACGAGCACACAGAAGTAAAGGAAACAAACAATAAAAAGGTGCTTGTTATAGGCTCAGGGCCAATAAGGATAGGGCAGGGAATTGAATTTGACTACTGTTCAGTTCATTCGGTGTGGGCACTCAGAGAACAGGGCTATGAAACCATAATTGCAAACAACAACCCTGAAACTGTTAGTACCGACTTTGACACTGCCGACAGGCTTTACTTCGAACCTTTAACACCTGAGGATGTAGAAAATATTATTGAAGCAGAGAAGCCGGAGGGTGCAATAGTTCAGTTCGGTGGACAAACAGCTATTAAGCTTACAAAACACCTTAGTGACATAGGTGTAAAGATATTCGGAACCGAGCCAAAGTATGTTGATGCAGCTGAAGACAGGGAAATATTTGACCAGGTGCTTGAAGATGTTGGAATTCCAAGACCTGCAGGAAAAACAGTATATACTCTTGAAGAAGCCATAAAAGCTGCAAATGAGCTTCAATATCCTGTACTTGTAAGACCTTCATATGTACTTGGTGGACAGGGAATGGAAATTGCCTACAACGACAAGGATGTTGTAGAATTCATGGAGATAATAAACCGTGTAAAGCAGGAACATCCGATACTCATAGACAAATACATGATGGGTAAGGAAATAGAAGTGGACGCGATATGCGACGGTGACGAGATACTCATACCTGGTATAATGGAACATCTTGAAAGAGCCGGTGTTCACTCGGGTGACAGTATTTCGGTATATCCAACACAAACCATATCTTCAAGGATAAAAAGACAGATAGTGGATTACACTGAAAAGCTTGCAAAAGCACTACATGTAATCGGTTTGGTAAATATACAATATGTGCTTTACAATAATCAGCTGTATGTTATAGAGGTAAACCCTCGTTCAAGCCGTACAGTACCATATATAAGTAAGGTTACGGGTATCCCAATGGTTAACCTGGCTACAAAGATAATGACAGGCAAAAAGCTTAAGGACTTTAACTTCGGAACTGGCCTGTATCCTGAAGCTGATTATGTTGCTGTAAAGGTTCCTGTGTTCTCATTTGAAAAGTTGCACGACGTTGATATAAGCCTTGGACCTGAAATGAAGTCAACTGGTGAAGTTCTTGGAATTGCAAAGACCTTCCCAGAAGCTTTGTACAAAGGTATTACAGCATCGGGAATAAAGCTTCCTAAGAAGAGCGGCGGAATTCTCATGACTGTACGTGATACAGACAAGCCGGAACTTTTGCAGATTGCCGAAGCCTTTGAAAAGTATGGCTTTGAGTTATATGCTACAGGTAAGACTGCAAACATGCTCAATATGCATGGGGTTGCCACAAATGCTGTTAAAAAGATTGATGAAGGCGCACCAAACATACTTGATCTTATACAGTCAGGTAAAATAAGCCTTGTTATAAATACTGCAACAAAAGGAAGAAAGCCAGAAAGAGACGGCTTCAAAATAAGAAGAAAATCAGTTGAATTATCAATACCATGTTTGACATCACTTGATACAGTAAAAGCTGTACTTGAATGTCTCAAACTTGGTAAGGAAATAAAGGATCTTGATGTAGTCAACTTAAGTGTATTTGACTAATAAGGAGGCTATGATGCCAAAGGTTTTGAAGGAAGAAATAAAGGAATTGAAGCAACTTGCTCCCGGTATTTATCTTATGACTGTTTATAGTCCATATGTAGCTGAAAATGCGCAGCCGGGGCAGTTCGTTAATATTAAATGCTGTGAAGGTTTAAATGCTCTCTTAAGAAGACCTATAAGTATTTGTAATGTGGACAGGCAGGCAAAAACTTTTGATATTGTATTCCAGGTAAAAGGAACCGGTACGGAGTTTTTATGCCAAAAGAAACCTGGTGAAACAGTTGATTTTATAGGTCCGCTTGGAAAACCCTTTGAACTTTCGGACAAATATAAAAGTATCGCAGTAACAGGTGGCGGAATAGGAATTTTTCCACTGTTGTTCCTGCTTAAGGAAAGTAAGGCTCAGAGCAAATCAGCTTTTTTGGGCTTCAGAAGCAGGGATTTTGTTGTACTTGAAGATAGTTTCAAAGCTGCAGCAGACAGGCTTTACATAGCAACTGATGATGGAAGCTATGGAGAAAAAGGTCTTGTTACAATCCCACTCGAAAAGAGCCTGCAGGAAAAATCCTTTGATATTATTTACACCTGTGGCCCTACCCCTATGATCAGGAAGGTTTCTGAAATTGCCGCTTCCAACAGCATCAAATGTCAGGTTTCACTTGAACAGAGAATGGGCTGCGGTATCGGTGCATGCCTTGTATGTGCCTGCAAAACAAAATATGGCGATGAGTGGGAATACAGCCATGTTTGCAAGGACGGCCCAGTTTTCTGGAGCGATGAAGTTATTTTTGATTAATTAGGAGATTAGTATGAGTAATATAAATACACAGGTCAATATTGCCGGTTTAAAGCTAAAGAATCCTGTAATAGCTGCATCCGGCAGCTTTGGCTTTGGCAGGGAATACTCTGAATATTTGGATTTGAATAAGCTCGGCGGAATATCTGTCAAAGGGCTTACACTAAAGCCGAGACCGGGAAACAAGCCTCCAAGAATTGCAGAAACACCTGCTGGAATTCTTAACAGTGTTGGACTTCAAAATCCTGGAGTTGACTATTTTATAAAAAATGAAATACCCTTTTTAAGAAAATACGACACTGCGATAATTGCAAATATCGCGGGAAATTCAATTGAAGACTACTGCAGCATGGCTGAAATACTTTCAGAAGCTGATATAGATGCAATTGAACTTAATGTGTCCTGCCCGAATGTAAAGGAAGGCTGTGTACTTTTCGGTGTTTCACCCCAAGGGATTTCCATGGTAACCTCAGAGGTCAGGAAATACTGTAAAAAACCGCTTATTGTAAAGCTTACTCCCAATGTAAGGAGCATATCAGAGGTTGCGATAGCTGCCGAAAGCAGCGGTGCGGATGCGGTTTCACTTATTAACACCGTTTTGGGTATGGCAATTGATATAAATACAAAAAGGCCTATACTGGCAAACAATGTAGGAGGACTTTCGGGACCAGCTATAAAGCCTATTGCTGTAAGAATGGTTTATGAAACGTCAGAGGTTGTAAAGATACCTATTATAGGTATGGGCGGTATTTCAACCGGGGATGATGCAGTGGAATTCATGCTTGCCGGTGCATCGGCAGTTATGGTGGGAACAGCAAATTTTGTGAACCCGACGGCGTGTGCAGATATAGCGGAGGGAATAGAAAGCTACCTTATTAGGAATAAATATGATAGTATATATGATGTGATTGGGAAGGTTCAGCTTAATTCGTAAGGGTTAATTGCCGGTTTTATTGTGTTTAAGAGCTGGATATTAAGGTGTTAGACGCTTCAGGTTAGTAATTTTGCGAATGAACTAGTGTTATAGGTTTTATAAATAAATAACTTATACAGGTTATTAATTTTATCAAGAACGGATGTTCCGCGTTTGTGAGCCTGTAAATTCAGTTCGGGCAAATTCAAACTCGCTTAATGATAATTGAATATAATTTTAAGGAAATCATTAAGCTCAAACAGTGAATTTGCTGATCCTCACTCAGATTAACAGGCTCTGCAAATCACTCACATATGTTCTTTTATAAAATTAATAACCTGTAAAAAATAATAGTATGAAAATAAATAATCTTGAACTAAGCAGGTGAAGTGATGAAAACAAGGCTTATATTTGTCAGACATGCTGAGGCTGAAGGAAACCTGATACGCGAGTTTCACGGTTTTACCGACGGTGATATAACTGAAAAAGGACACAAACAGGCAAAAAAGGCAGCCGAAAGCCTTAAGGATACACCTATTGATATTATATATTCAAGCAGTCTGAAACGTACATTGCAGACTGCACAATATATTGCAGATTTAAAAAACCTGCCTATTATAAGAACTGATAAGCTTAAAGAAATCAATGGTGGTGACTGGGAACGCCAGACATGGGAGGCTCTTCCCGAAAAATGGCCTGAAGAATATGAAACATGGGAGAAAAGGCCTCACCTTCATCAGATGCCTAACGGCGAATCAATGGTTGAATTCCAGAAGCGTCTTATTGAAGAGGTTGAACATATAATAGCACAAAACAAAGGTAAAAATATTTGCATAGTAACACACGGAACTGCACTTAGAACTCTGATGTGTTACTTTATGGCATGTTCGCTTGAAGAAATGATAAATACGCCATGGTATGATAACACTGCTATAACCATAATGGATTATGAAGACGGAAAATTTGATATCATTAAGGCAGGAGATTCATCACATCTTGGAAAAGAATTAAGCACTCTTGAAAACCAGGAGTGGTGGGAAGAATACATGAAAAACTTTAGAAACAGAAAGTAACGGGGGTTAGTTATTATGTCCAGAGAAGAAAAACTTGTATCGTGGCTTTTTAAGACCGAAGCAGTCAGAGTATGCCCTGAAAACAAACCATTTTGGTATACTTCCGGAACTATTGGACCTTATTACATTAATACACATTTTTTATACGGAAATGAAAAAAAAGCAGTTGAATTGCTTAGAATAATAGATTTTGAAAAGGATAACATTTCGGAGTTTCCGTATGTTTTGTCAAAGCTGTTAAGGTACAATTATGAAAATGATGAGATATACAAAGGTCTTATCAATGAGATGGTTGCCTTCATTTCAGAGAAAATAAAACCTGAGGAAATAGATTATATTTCAGGCGGTGAGAGGCGTGACTGGTTTTTCTCACCAATTATTGCCGAGCTATTGAATAAACCGCATATATTCCTTTATAAAAATAACAAGGCTTATCTGTCAGACATGGGAGAAGTTAACGAAGTAACAGATATAAAAGGTAAGAAAGTTCTCCACATTGCAGACCTTATAACCGAAGCATCAAGCTATGAACGTAATTGGATTCCTGCTATTGAAGCTCTCGGTGGAAAAATACTCTGGAGTGTTGTGGTGGTTGACAGGAAGCAGGGCGGAGGTGAACTTCTTAAATCAAAGAATGTTGAATCGTACGCAATGATTTCAGTTGATAAGAGCTTGTTTGACCAAGCGTTAGCATCAGGACATATAAGCAATACGCAGTATTCAATGATATTAAAGTTTACAGACAATCCTAAGGAGTCCATGAGAAGTTTCCTTAAGGAGCATCCTGAATTCCTTGAGAATGCACTTAATTCAGATGCCAAAACTGCCGAAAGGGCAAAGCTGTGTATTGATAAAAACTTGTACGATCTATAGTTGAATTAAAATCATTTATCATTCCATCATGGCCGGCATTAAGGACATGATGCATATTAAGTATTTAATTCAACTTATATATCTAAATTAATATAAATTAACTCATTTTAGCCATAGCCGGAAATTAATATTCCGGCTTATTTTTTAATGGTGGCAACAGCCGTTACACCTGTGGACATTTGGACATTCAGAATTTTCTTTTCTTGACTGAATTATATTTACACTCTTAAAAACAGTTTCAAGCTCGTTGCAGTCGCACTTGGGGCATTTAATAGTTTTATTGTCTCTGTCGCTCATTTTGGCCATGATATTGAATTCTTCCCCGCAATGGGTACAGCGTAAGTCATAAAAAGGCATGAATCAAACCTCCGAAAGCTTTTTTATAGATTATACCACAAAATAGTTTGCAGTTTACAATGTACAATTTACAGTTAAAAAGCAAAAAGTATAAATACAATTGATAATTGAGAGTGAAAATTGAGAATTACATAAATAAAGAAAATGAAAATTATGATAAAATATAGGTAAGTTATGCTGATTTGTTGATAAAGGGGGATTATATGCGCTACGACTGTCTTATAGTAGATGATGAAACTGCTTTAGCTGAAAGCACTTCTGAATATTTCAACCTGTTTGATGTCAAAACAACTTTTCTCACAGATACCATCAGTTGCTTGGATTTTTTAAAGGATAACACAGTACAGATTATCCTTCTTGATATAAATTTTGAAAACTCCTCAGGATTTGATCTATGTAAAAAACTTAGGACCTTTACAGAAGTACCTATTTTGTTTATAAGTGCACGTTCCAGTGATGATGATAAGCTTATAGCTCTAAATATTGGTGGTGATGATTATATTCAGAAGCCATATTCCCTTAGTGTGCTGCTTGCAAAGGTAAAAGCGGTATTGAAACGATACGGTAATGCTGACACTAAAGGTGAGAGTTATACATGTAACGGTTTGAACATAGATTTCAACAATTCAAGAGTGATCTATAACGGCACAGAAGTGAGCCTTAAGGCAATGGAGTACAAGCTTTTATGTTATCTGGTCCAAAACCGCGGCAGAATTGTCCCCAAAGAAGAGCTTTTTGAAAAGGTTTGGGGAGATACAATAACCGGTGATGGCACATTAAATGTACACATAAGACATCTTCGTGAAAAAATCGAAGCTGATGCAAACGATCCCAAACTTATAAAGACTATCTGGGGCAGAGGATATCTGTTCGAGGAGATAAAATAATGAAGCTCTGGCGTATTACTACTATACTCGCTTTACTTATGTCATTATCATTAATACTCATGCTTGTCATTACAGACAATGTCTCAAGCACACAGCTTGACTCCGTTGCGGTCAATGATATAGTTAAAAACTGTGAAGCTAACTGGGACAGCTTACTTAAAGGTGATATTTCAGGTCTTAGAATCTTTGACAGAAACCTGGATTACTCTGTCGTAAATAATGACTTTAAGCTACTGTATTCAACCCGTAGGGATATATCAGCATCCATTAATGATGCTGTTAAGCACAGGGATACCGTTGTTGATATAAGCTCAAAAGGCAACGTTGCAGGCAAAGTAATCATATATAATGATTCGGACAAGCAGCTTAAAAATGCAAAATCTTATCTTGTTATAGGAACTGTATTAATTTTTATATTACTTTTTATTATATTCATAGGTTATATGACATATCTCAGAAAGGCTTTAGTTCAACCCTTCAATAAATTAAAAAGCTTTGCACAGAGTATTGCAGGAGGAGATCTTGAAGTACCTTTGACTATGGACAGAAATAATCTTTTCGGAGCTTTTACTGAAAGCTTTGATATTATGAGGGAAGAATTGGCCAAATCTCGGGAAAATGAGCGAAAAGCCAATCAAAGCAAGAAAGAACTTGTTGCACAGCTCAGTCACGATATAAAAACTCCTGTTGCATCAATTAAAGCTATATCTGAACTGATGCAGGTTAAAACAGCAGATGAAAAAGAAAAAATACAACTGGAAACAATAGGTGAAAAGGCTGATCAAATAGATCTTTTGATTAATAATATGTTTCAGGCAACGCTTGAAGAGCTGCAGGAACTTAAGGTAAACCCCATGGAGGAAGAAAGTACCCAGATACCCGATCTCATTTCAAAAGCTGACTACAGAAAGCTTGTTAATATGGCCAGAATACCTGAGTGTATTGTTATGTTCGATAAAATAAGGCTTCAACAGGTGTTTGACAATATTATAAGCAATTCGTACAAATATGCTACAACACAAATAGATATAGCTTCGCACATTGATGGGAATCACTTGGTAATAACCTTCAGAGATTATGGAAAAGGTGTTACTGACGATGAACTCCCTCTTGTGTTCAGCAAGTATTACAGGGGAACAAATGCCGTAAACAAGAGCGGTTCAGGGCTTGGGCTCTACATATCAAAATATTTTATGCAGCAAATGCAAGGAGAAATATGCAGCAATAACCTGCCAGACGGATTTGCTGTTACTGTTGAATTAAGGATTGCATAAAAGAATTAAGAAACTGTTAAGAAACAGGCAAAGATGGTTAAGGAACCTGCATGTTAGAATAAGACTGTAACTAAACAGTCTTATTATTTTTTGAAGAAGGAGATATTATTATGTCAAATGTAATCATATCAACGAATAAACTTTGTAAAAGCTTTTCAAACGCAGGTTTGCAGCAACATGTATTAAAAAATCTTGATCTTAATATTTATGAAGGTGATTATACAGTAATAATGGGCTCATCTGGAGCCGGCAAATCAACTCTCATGTATGCACTTTCGGGGATGGATAAACCGACACTTGGAAAGATTAATTTTGCAGGACAGAATATATCAGATTTATCAAATGACAAGCTTGCTGTATTAAGACGCAAGAACTTCGGCTTTGTTTTTCAACAGGTATATTTGCTAGACAGTATGAGTGTTATGGATAATGTAATTGCTTCAGGCCTTCTTGTTAATAAAAACAAAAAAGAAATAGTTAATAGAGCTAAACAGCTGTTTTCACAGGTTGAACTTGATGAAACCATATGGAGAAAATTTCCTTCCCAGCTGTCTGGCGGTGAGGCGCAACGAGCAGGTATAGTAAGGGCGCTTATAAACAATCCAAAGATTGTTTTTGCAGATGAGCCTACAGGTGCACTTAATTCAACCTACGGGAAAGCAGTTCTTGATGTATTGACCAAGGTAAATGAAAAAGGTCAAAGTATTGTAATGGTAACACATGACTTGAATTCTGCAAGACGCGGAAACCGTATTATTTACCTTAAGGACGGTGTCGTTTGCGGCGAATGTATTCTTGGAAAGTATATAAGCGGAGACAGGGAACGCCATGAAAAACTCCGTTCCTTCTTGGCAGAAATGGGGTGGTAAGTATGAGAAAAATATTCATGCTTGCGCTTGCAAATGTAAGGAAAGCCAAAAGTCAGGCTGTTTCATTCTTTTTAATAATAGTAATAGCTTCATTGCTGCTTAATTTAGGTCTTATAACACTTCTTAATTATGGAGACAACTTTGACAACAAATATAAAGAGCTCAACAGTGCCCATGTCTGGTATGCAATGAACAGTTCAAGCTTTAAAAATGAATATCTGGATTATGCCAAAAATATCAAAGGGGTTACAGATGTAGAAAAAAGAGATGTGTTATTTTTCAGAGGGAATGCTACTTTTGGCGATTCAGATCTTGAAAGAAATATTGTATTATTTGATGAAGACAGTAATTACAGAATTTCAAAGGTATCTTTCGTGGAAAAGCTTGATTCACTTCCTAGTGATGCAATTTATTTGCCTTACATAGAGAAAACAGGCGGTAATCTTAAACTTGGAGATAAATTTACAATTGATGCTAGTGGAGAAAAAAATAAGTTTACAGTTGCAGGCTTCTATGAAGAAATGAACACTGCTACAATAAATCAGGAATTAACTGGCTTCATGCTTCCTCATAAAGGATGGGTAGAACTGAAAAATAAGGCTGGAGGTGCCTTTGATGGCACTATACTTTTGGCAAGAATAAGCGACAAAACTCAAGGTAAAAGCATTAGTTCCGAAATCTATAATTACATTTCTGCAAATAGTGTAACAAGTAAAACAAAAATTGAAGGTTCATACTATGAAAATCTTAAGCAGGCACGTACAACGACGGCGAATATGGGCACAGCAATAATAATACTTTTTTCACTTATAATAATGCTTGTAAGCCTCATAATAATAAGATTCAGAATAAGAAACAGTATTGAAGAAGATATCTTTAATATCGGTGCATTAAAGGCTATGGGCTATACCAGTAAGCAGATTATATCATCAACCTTGCTTCAGTTTACAGGGATGGTTTTTATAGCGGGATTACTTGGCGGTGCACTTACAATTGCTGCTCTTCCGGCGCTGAAATCAGCATTTGCGGTTCAAACAGGCATTATATGGGATCAGAAATTTGACTTTAAATCCTTCTTAATATCATTTATATTTATAATACTTGTAACGGTTCTTGTTTCACTTCTTTCCGCGAGAGGAATCAGAAAGCTGGCACCTATAACCGCTTTAAGAAATGGTATTAATACGCATAATTTCAAAAAGAATCATTTTCCGCTTGAAAAGACTTCAGGAAACCTCAATTTCATTTTATCAATCAAGGTTATGATACAAAATATCAGGCAAAACATAATGATTGCGGTTATAATAGCTGCAGTATGCTTTACGTCAGTGTTCGCACTGGTTATGTACTATAACATAGCTTATGATGATAAGGCTTTTGCAGACACCATAACAGGTGAATACCCAACTGCTGTAGTAATGCTTGACAGTAAAAACTACAATGAAAACATTATTAAAAATATCTCCAAAATGCCTGAAGTCAGGAAGATTATTTATTACGAAAGAACTTCTGCTCTTTATAATAACACAGAGCCCTTCAAGGTTTATGTCACTGATGACTATTCGGTTACAGAAAATAAAAAGTGTTATGAAGGAAGAGATCCCATCCATGACAATGAAATAGCTTTAAATGGTTATATGGCAGAGCTTACAGGAAAGAAAATCAAGGATACTATAAAAATCAAGGTTGGTAATAATTCTTACGAATACCTGATTACAGGCTTCTTACAGACAGCTAACGGTGCAGATTATGATTCTGAAATGACCACTGCCGGTTACCGTCATATTTATCCTGATTACAAACCATTAAGCATATATATTTATTTAAAGGATGGAACAGACACACCAGCATTTATTAACAATATCAAGGCAGAATACGGAAAGTATACGACAAGCTTTATGGACGCCATGAAAATGAAAAAGACTATGCTAGGCATATTCGTAAATGTAGTTAAAATCATAACTTATGTAATCATCTTAATAACATTCCTTATAATTGTATTGGTACTGTTTCTAATCATAAAAGCTATGATAATAAAACGTAAGCGTTACCTTGGAATAAATAAGGCACTTGGCTTTAAAACATCACAGCTTGTAATACAGACTTCACTTGGTTTTATACCGGTAGCACTCATAGGAACTATTGTTGGAGGAGTTGCAGGTTATTTTGGAATCAACCCGATTATGTCGATGGCAATGAAAAGCATGGGTATTATGAAAATGAATCTGTATCTACCACTAGTACTTATTATTGCACTCTGCGCGGTAATCTGCATATTCACATTCCTTATAGCAACCTTGGTGTCGATACGTATAAAGAAAATCAGTGCAGTTTCACTTATAACTGAATAAAAGAAATAATCAATTGGGCTGGTAATATAATGTACCGGCTCTTTTTGTATTTAAAATTTAATAATCAAAGGATACAAACTTGTATTAAGTATTTACTTCAACTTATATATTTTTATGTTATAATATGGTGATAATAAGTATTGAACAACATCGAATTACGCTGTAAATAGATATATAAATAGCAAGTTCTTTGGAGGCAGACCTTGGGAGAAAGAAAAACGATACAGGTTTCACAGGAAGAAATATTAAAGCAAAAGCAATATATAAAGGAAGTAAAGCAAATAAGCAGCGAATACGAACAAAAAACAGGCTGTAAAAAGACCTTCAGGCTACAAACTTTTGGCTGCCAGATGAATGAAAACGATTCGGAACGCCTTGCAGGAATGCTTTCTGAAATGGGATATGTTGAAGAACCTGAAGAGAAAACTGTCGACATGGTTATATTCAATACCTGCTGTGTGCGTGAAAATGCCGAGGTAAAGGTTTACGGCCATCTTGGAGCTTTAAAGAATCTTAAGAGTGAAAATCCGGGAATGATTATTGCTGTTTGTGGCTGCATGATGCAGCAGCCCCAGATAGTTGAGCATATCAAGTCAAAGTATCGTCATGTTGACCTCATATTCGGAACACACAACCTATATATGTTCCCGCAAATGCTTAATAATGCCCTAACTTCTGGAACAACTGTTATAGATGTATGGACTTCAGAAGGTTTAATAGCCGAAAACATGCCTATAGAGCGCAATGATGGAATTAAGGCATGGGTAACAATAATGTATGGCTGTAACAATTTTTGTTCCTATTGCATAGTGCCTTACGTAAGAGGCCGCGAAAGAAGCAGACAACCGGAGGATATTATAGATGAAATTACTTCCCTGGGCAGTACCTTCAAAGAGATTACTCTGTTGGGACAGAACGTAAATTCATATGGTAAGGATAAGCAGGACGGCATTTCGTTTGCACAGCTGCTGCACAGGATTGATGAGGTGGAAGGTATAGAACGTGTAAGGTTCATGACTTCACATCCCAAAGACTTGTCAGATGAGCTTATCGAAGCTATTAGAGACTGTAAAAAAGTGTGCGAACACCTGCATTTACCCATTCAGGCAGGAAGTACGAGAATATTGAAGGAAATGAACAGAAAGTATTCCAAGGAAGCCTATATTGAGCTTGTTCAAAAGGTTAAGAAAGCTATACCGGGTATTGCTCTTAGTACTGATATAATCGTAGGCTTTCCAGGTGAAACAGATGATGATTTCGACGAAACCCTTGATGTAATTGAAAAAGTCCGCTTTGATTCCGCGTATACTTTCCTTTATTCAAGAAGAACGGGAACACCTGCTGCAAAAAGCCTTGAGCAGGTATCTGAAGAGGATAAAAAGAAAAGGTTTGAAAAGTTGCTTGAGCTTCAGAATAAAATTAGTAGGGAAATCAACGAGCAATATATGGGGTTGGATGTTGAAGTGCTTGTGGAAGGCTTCAGTAAAAACAATCCAAAGAAGCTGACAGGCAGGACAAGAACTAGTAAGATAGTTAATTTTACAGGGGCAGAAAACCTAATAGGAAAGCTTGTTAATGTAAATATAAATGAGATTCAAACTTGGTCGTTGGAAGGGAAGATATTATAGAGTGTACAGTGTACAATTTACAGTTTACAGTTAAAAGACCAGTTACAGTTAAAAAACAGTAAAAAACAAGTGTACAGTTATGTATAGTTAATACAAGTTTAAAGAAATAGATAAATTAAAGTTAAAAAATAAGATAAAATAAGAAATCAATGTACAGTTAAAAGAGTGTATAGTTTACAATGTACAATTTACAGTTGAAAGATCAGTGCACAAAGTAAAAAACAAATTAAATACAAGACAATTGAAAAACAGCTTGAAATTCAAAATAGAAAAGTAAATAATTTAATATTTATAAGATTCTTAATAACTTAAACTTTTTAGGTACGATGTATTTTTTTACAGAAAACTGTAAACTGTACATTATACACTAATGCAGTTTGCAGTTAACTGTACATTGTAAATTGTACACTGTCAACTAACATAGGAGGATATCATGGACATATTTGAAAAGGCTAAGGAACTGGGAGAAGCAATTGCATCTTCAAAGGAAATGGAAGAATTTAAGAGAACGGAAGCAGCACTTGAAGGTGATGAAAAAGGACAGACTCTTATGAAGGACTATAAGCTTCTTCAGATAGAAGTGGTAAAAGCTACACGTGAAGGCAGGGACAGGGAAGTAATAGAATCAATAAAAAACAACCTGCTTGATAAGCAGAATGAAATAAACAAATACAGCATTACAGGTGATTTTCTTGTTGCAAAAAGCAATGTTGATGCCTTAATGAAAAAAGTAAATGATGTAATAATCTTTACAATTTCAGGCGAAGAACCTTGCTCACCAAACAAATGTGGATCATGCAGCGGTTGTAAATAACAGTGTACAGTTTACAATGTACAATTTACAGCAATCATAATGTACAATTGACAATTTACAGTGTACAGTTAAAAGCAAAAAGCAAGTGCAGAGTAATAAAAATAATGTACAATTTACAGTTTACAATGTACAGTTAAAGAGCAAAAAGCAAAAAACAGGTGTACAGTTAAGAGATAATGTATAATTTACAGTTAAAAACAAGTTTAAATTTCAAGTAATGTAATATAAAGTTAGAATACAAGGTTTATATGTATTTACAGCTAAAAGAACAGTTGGAATTGACAGGTAATAACAAAAAATATTTTCAAGATTTATAATATAAATTCTGTGCTTAAGTGCAATGGAAATGTTAATATAATATTTAAATTTTAATGTTCATATTACATTTTATTATTGTTTTTAGTAATTTATTTTTATTAAAAAACTGTACATTGTCAATTGTACATTGTAAACTAATTAGGGCCTTACAACTGTACATTGTACATTGTAAACTGTAAACTAATAAGATTGTGAGGTATCAGGATTATGGTGGCTGTGACTCCAATGATGCAGCAGTATCTTGATATGAAGGAACAATATAAGGACTGCATCCTTTTTTTCAGGCTTGGGGATTTTTATGAAATGTTCTTCAAAGATGCTGAAGTTGCATCACGGGAACTTGAAATAACTCTTACAGGAAAAGACTGCGGACTTGAGGAAAGAGCTCCAATGTGCGGGGTTCCATTTCATGCCGCTGATACATATATTTCAAGACTTATTAATAAGGGCTTCAAGGTTGCCATATGCGAACAGGTGGAAGACCCTGCCCTTGCTAAAGGTCTTGTAAAGCGCGAAGTCATTAGAATTGTCACTCCAGGTACAGTCGTTGATTCTTCCATGCTGGATGAGAAGAAGAACAACTATCTTTTGTCTATTTACCGTAACAAGCTTTATTTTGGTATTGCAGCGGTAGATGTATCTACGGGAGAATTCAGCAAAACAAAGATTACATTTGGAAATACATTAAACAAGCTGATAGATGAAATTGCAAAGTTTTCACCTTCTGAAATGATTGTAAACAATGAATTATACAAGGATGAAGCTTTGACTTCAATGCTCAGAAAGAGATTTGGAGCGTATATATCCAGTTTCGAAGATGAGTATTTTGAAGACAAGTATGGGTGTAAAAAAATTAAAGATAAATTTACTGACACTGAAATAAATGAAACCTCCTATGATTACTCAAACAATGCCGCAGGAGCTCTTTTAGAATATCTTGAACAGACCCAGAAGGTAAATCTTGAGCATATTCAGACCTTAAATTCCTATAGCATGGAAGAATACATGATTATAGACGCCTCAACAAGGAGAAATCTTGAACTGTGTGAAACCATGCGTGAAAAGCTCAGGAAAGGCACGCTGCTGTGGGTTCTTGACAGAACAATGACATCCATGGGAGGAAGAACGCTAAGAAAATGGGTTGAACAACCTTTAATTAACCTGGAAGATATAAATGACAGGCTTAATTCGGTTGCTGAATTCAAGGACAAGTTCATGCTCAGAATGGAGCTGCGGGAGCTTCTTAAAAGGGTTTATGACATAGAACGCCTTATGGGCAAAATCATACTTGGGAACGCAAACTGCAGGGATTTGATTGCTCTTAAGAATTCAATAGGGCAAATTCCTTATATAAAAAATATACTTGGTGATTGTTCTGCTGATTTCAATATTATAAAGAACTCCCAGCTTGACCCGCTAGATGATATATTTGAGCTTATTGATGCTTCAATAAGTGAAGATTCGCCGGTTTCAGTCAAGGAAGGCGGATTAATCAAATCAGGCTATAATGAAGAGGTTGATAGATACCGTGAAGCTACAACAAAGGGCAAAGGCTGGATTGCAGAGCTAGAAAGTGCAGAACGTGACAAGACGGGAATCAAAAATCTAAAAATTGGCTTTAACAGAGTTTTTGGATATTACATAGAGGTAACAAAATCAAACTATGCTCAGGTTCCAGAAGGCTACATAAGGAAGCAAACGCTTGCCAACTGTGAAAGGTATATAACGCAGGAACTCAAGGAAATAGAGGATTCTGTCCTTGGCGCGGAAGAAAAGGTAATTGAGCTTGAATATAAAATATTCCTTGAAATCAAGGATCAGATTGCTGCTTCTGTAAAACGCATTAAATCCTCTGCTTCAGCTCTATCAGAGCTTGACGCAGTGATATCCCTTGCTGAGGTTGCCGACAGGGAAAACTACTGTATGCCTGAGATTTCCGACGGTATGGAGATTGAAATAACTGAAGGACGGCATCCGGTTGTTGAAAAGATGATAGAAAGCGGTTCTTTTGTTCCCAATGACACAATTATTGATGATGATGAAAACCGCCTTGCAATTATAACCGGTCCAAATATGGCAGGTAAGTCTACATTTATGAGACAGGTTGCACTTATTGTCCTTATGGCTCAGATAGGAAGCTTTGTACCAGCAACAAGTGCTAAAATAGGTATAGTAGACAGGATATTTACCAGAGTCGGAGCTTCGGATGATCTTTCTTCAGGCCAAAGTACCTTCATGGTTGAAATGTCTGAGGTTGCGAACATCTTAAAGAACGCAACAGGCAGAAGCCTTCTGATACTTGATGAAATAGGCCGTGGAACCAGCACCTTTGATGGGTTGAGTATTGCATGGTCGGTTATTGAATATATAAGCGACGCTGAAAAATTGGGAGCAAGAACCCTTTTCGCAACTCATTATCATGAGCTTACTGAGCTTGAAGGAAGGCTTACAGGCATAAAAAATTACTATATAGCAGTAAAGGAAAAGGGCGATGATATAACCTTCCTCAGAAAAATATTAAGGGGAGGGGCAGATGACAGTTATGGAGTCCAGGTTGCCAAGCTTGCGGGAGTTCCTCAACCTGTAATAGACCGGGCTAAAGAGATACTGGCGGAGCTTGATTATGCTGATATAGGGAAGAAAAACCTGAAATCAAGGAAAATTAAATTGCCTGTAACTGGTCAGATGGACCTTTTTAGCCTGTCAAGCACAACTAAAAATGACAGTGAAGTTATTGAAGAACTTAAAAATATAGATGTTTCAACACTAACACCGCTTGATGCGCTCAATACATTATACAGGCTGCAGACCAAGGCCAGAAAGGGAATATAATGGGCAATATAGTTATTCTCGATGAAAACACCTCTAATAAAATTGCGGCAGGTGAAGTTATTGAAAGGCCCGCATCACTTGTTAAGGAACTGGTTGAAAATTCAATAGATGCAGGAGCTAACATAATTTCAGTTGAAATCAGAAACGGCGGAATATCTTATATAAAAATAACAGATAATGGCTGTGGTATAGCGGAAGATGACACAGTTATAGCCTTTGAAAGGCATGCTACAAGTAAAATTAGAAATTCAAATGACCTGGACAGTATAAGTACCCTTGGATTTCGCGGCGAAGCACTTGCAAGTATTGCTGCTGTGGCCTCTGTTGAACTTACATCAAGGGTTGCAAACAATACAAATGGTACATATGTTAAAATACAAGGCGGTAACGTTTTAGAAGTAAAGAAGACAGGATGTCCTGTCGGCACAACATTTGTAATACGGGAATTATTCTATAACACACCTGCCCGATTTAAATTTTTAAAAAAGGATTCCACCGAAGCAGGCTATATATCTGATGTTATTGAGCGAATTGCACTAGGAAATCCTCATATATCTATAAGGCTTATAGCCAATGGTTCAACAGTACTTCATACACCTGGAAACGGTGACCTTTTAAGTGTTATTTACAGTATTTACGGTAAAGAAATCGCTAAAAGCTGTATCAAAGTCAGTTTTGAGGATGAGAGAGTAAAAATATACGGCTATGCAGGTAAGCAGGAAATAGCCAGGAACAACAGGAACCATCAGTCTCTGTTTGTTAACAGCAGATACATAAAGAGCAAATTGATATCATCAGCAATTGATGAAGCTTATAAGACCCTTCTTATGAAAAATAAATTTCCGTTCATAGTCCTCTTTACAGAAATAAATCCCATGCTTGTAGACGTTAATGTCCATCCGACAAAGATGGAGGTAAGGTTTTCAGACGAGCAGGGAATATTCAGAAGCATCTATCATGCGGTAAACAATTCACTTATAACAGGTCAGGATTTCAGGGAGGTTGTTACCCCTGAAGTAAAAAAAGAAGATTTCAAAATGCCTGAAAATCAATACACAAAGCCTTTAGAGTATAGCCAGCAAAGCCTTGATAATTCAAAGCTTCAAGTCTCCGAAACTGCAGCGGCCTTTGAAACTAAAAAATCACCTGTTATCAGTAAGCCAGAGTTAAAAAAATACTCACAGCCTGAGGGAAATAACAGTTTGCGGGAATACTTAAAAGAGTCTGAGAAAACTGTTGTTAAGGAAGCTGCTGCTCAAGCTGTAAAAGAAATAATACCTGAGAAGATTAGTAAGATTGATAATAACGTGCCTGAGTCAATAGTTACTAAAGCTATTGAGGAGAAGGAAAAGATCGTTTCAGACCTTACAAATGCAAGAATAGTCGGACAAGTATTCTCTACATATATTATTCTCCAGTCAGGTGAGGAAATGCTGCTTATAGACCAGCATGCGGCACATGAAAGAATAACATATGAAAAGCTTAAAGAAAAGTATGAGAAAAATGAATCGCTTGCGCAATATCTTCTGAATCCAGAGGTTATAGAGCTTACATACCAGGAATACAAGCTTGTTCAGGATGAAAGCGGGACCTTGCAAAAGCTTGGTTTTATATACGAAGAGTTCGGGAGCAATTCAATAATACTAAGGTCAGTACCGGCTAATGACAACGGTTTGATAAAGGAAATGTTCCATAAGGTATTGGACGAAATTTTCAGCCGTTCCAACCATGAATTATCTGAAAAGGTTGATGACATGTTGTATTCGATAGCCTGTAAGGCTGCTGTCAAGGCAAACAGAAAACTTGATGACGCTGAAGTGACAAGTCTGGTAAAAGAGCTTTCAAGCCTCCGGAACCCATTTACCTGTCCACATGGAAGACCTACAGTATTAAGGCTTTCAAAGTACGAGCTTGAAAAAATGTTTAAAAGAATTGTATAAAACGGGGGAATAAGTCACCTTGAAAAATGTAATCATTATACTTGGTCCTACTGCTTCAGGTAAGACAAGCCTTTCAATAGAACTCGCAAAAAAAGCAAATGGTGAGATAATTTCCGCCGATTCAATGCAAATTTACAAATACATGGATATAGGAACTGCAAAGCCAGATGAGGAAGAACAGTCGGGGATAAAGCACTACCTTATAGACGAGGTAAACCCGGATGAAGAATTCAGTGTTGCCAGGTTTAAGGAACTTGCACTGAGTTATATTAAAGAAATACAGGACAGGGGTAAGCTTCCAATAATCGCCGGTGGTACAGGTTTATATATAAATTCATTAATTTACAATATAAATTTTTCCGAAACGATTAGCGACTGGGAATTAAGGGAAAAATTAAAGCAGGAAGCAGAAGAAAAAGGAAACCAGTTTCTTCATGAAAGGCTATCGGACGTTGATCCAGCTGCTGCGTCAAAGATTCATGTAAACGACCTTAAAAGGATAATAAGAGCACTTGAAGTTTACGAGTACACTAAAAAGCCAATTTCATACCACCAGGAGGTATCAAAAAGCGTTCCTCCCGAATATAACTTTATAATCATTGGTCTTACAATGGATAGGGAAAGGCTTTACGATCGAATTAACAAAAGAGTGGATCTTATGCTTGAAAAAGGGCTCATTGAAGAAGTAAAAAAACTTGTTTCATTGGGTTATGATAAGAACACAATAGCCATGCAAGGACTTGGTTATAAGGAAATACTTCAATATATAAGGGGGGAGAAGCTCCTTGATGAAGTGATTTATATATTGCAAAGGGATACAAGACACTATGCCAAAAGACAGATGACCTGGTTTCAGAGAATTCCAGGCGTACACTGGGTAAATGTGGACTGCATGGACCAACAGGAAATACTTAAAAATGTTAGTGATTATATTGCAACACATGGTATTTTCTTGTAGAATATGAAATAGATAATATTGTTCGCAGTCCAATAGGTTTATACATGTAGAACAACAAAGGAGGATATTTTTGTGAACAAACCAAATATTAATTTGCAGGATGTATTTTTAAATCAAGTAAGAAAAGAGCATATTGCTGTTACGATATACTTGACAAACGGATTTCAGTTAAAGGGTATGGTTAAAGGCTTTGACAATTTTACTGTTGTACTTGACAGTGAAGGCAGGCAGCAGTTGGTTTACAAGCATGCAATATCAACAATAAGCCCAATGAAGATTGTAAACCTGATTTTTAATGATAACAATACTGTAAGAGAATAAAAGTCATGTACCACCGGCTTAGCCGGTGGCTTGATTAAGCCCTATAAGGGCATAATACTGGCGGCGCTACTCGCGCCCGAAATTACTGCCAATCGCAAAACTTTTACAGCGGCCGCCCCTCCGGGCG
>JAEWTV010000021.1 GCA_023397675.1 Bacillota bacterium
TTTCAAGGTATTCTCCTATACCTCCGCAGACACCACCAAGTTTTCTATCGGTATCTGAAAGATATAATTTCTTTGCCATATTGATTCCCCTCTTTTATGCTTTTAATAGAGTATACGCGGTGTAAAAAAATATGTCTGAAAAAATTATAAACCATATACTTCCTTTGAAGAAAGAACCTTTATTTCTTTGTTATTCAAAGCACTGATAGCAGTATCAGTATCTTCAACCCTCAATATTACCAATGCTTCTTGGGAACATTTCCCCACAAAAGCATACATGTACTCAATTCCTATTCCTTCATTCTCAAGTGTATCAAGAGCTACAGCAAGTCCGCCTGGCTTGTCTGCTACCCCAATTGCTATTACGTTAGTGGAGCTTACCATAAACCCATTATCCTTGAGTATCTTTTCTGCCAACTCGGGCTGGTTTACAATAAGTCTTAATATGCCAAAATCAGTTGTATCTGCAATAGACAGTGCACTGATATCGATATTGTTTTCACCAAGTCTTTTTGTTACCTCCGCCAACCTTCCGGATTTGTTTTCAAGGAAAACTGATATTTGTTTAACCAGCATAGAAATGCCTCCTTTAAAATTAAGATTCGTTGACATTACAAATCAAATTTTTCTGTTGTCAATTACCCTCTTGGCTTTTCCTTCACTTCTGGCTATGGTTTTTGGCTCTACAAGCCTTACCTTTGCGTTTATTCCAAGTGTGCTGTCAATTTCCTTATAAATCTTCTTTTCAAGGTCTTCTATCTTCTTAACCTCATCGGAGAACATATTCTGAGTCATTTCAACCTGTACTTCAAGCGTATCAAGGTTATCCTTCCTATCAACAATCAGCTGATAGTGAGGAGCAGTTTCTCCAATTTCGAGAAGTACACTTTCTATCTGTGAAGGGAATACGTTAACTCCCCTAATTATAAGCATATCATCACTTCTACCTGTTATTTTGCTCATTCTGACTGTTGTTCTTCCGCAATCACACTTCTTGTAATCGAGTGATGAAATGTCATGCGTCCTGTATCTGAGAAGAGGCAAACCTTCCTTGGTAATTGTTGTGAAAACAATTTCACCGTTAGAGCCTTCCGGTAATACTTCTTCAGTATCAGGATTAATTATTTCTGCAATGAAATGGTCTTCCTGAACATGCAGACCGTTTCTTGCCTGGCAATCAATTGAAACACCAGGTCCCATTATTTCGCTGAGTCCATAAATGTCCATAGCCATTATGCCAAGTTTTTCTTCAATTTCCTTGCGCATACTGTTAGACCATGGCTCAGCTCCGAATATACCGGATTTGAGCTTAAGCTCGCTCTTGTCTATTCCCAACTCTTCCATTTCCTCAGCCATATACATTGCATATGACGGAGTACATGCAAGAATAGTTGTACCAAAGTCTTTCATAATCTGAAGCTGTCTTTTAGTATTTCCGCCTGAAATAGGAATAACCGATGCCCCAATTCTTTCCGCACCATAATGCAATCCAAGACCGCCTGTAAATAAACCGTACCCATAAGCAACCTGTACAAAGGATTCCTTGCTGCCCCCGGCACTTACCAATGCTCTTGCGACAACCTCAGCCCAGGTATCCAAATCTCTTCTTGTGTAACCTACAACAGTCTGTTTGCCTGTAGTTCCGGATGAAGCATGAATTCTTACAATTTCACTCATAGGAACTGCAAATAAGCCATATGGATAGGTATCTCTCAAATCCTGCTTGTTTGTAAAAGGAAGCTTGCTAAGATCGTCTATTGATTTTATGTCGCCGGGTTCGATGCCTGCCTTCTGCATTTTTTCACGGTAAAAAGGAACATTGTGATAAACCCTTTTTACGGTGTTGATTAAACGTTCAGACTGAACTTTTCTCATTTCTTCTCTCGACATACACTCGTATGTCGGATTCCAGTATTGCATACCTATACCCCCTGAAAATATATAATTTATTTTCAAGCCCACTTCATTCACACCGTTGGAATGACCTTTCAGGGATTACGGTCTCCCGCCCCACACAAAAGATATAGGCCCTATAGTCAGTTGTTCAATTTACAATTTACAGTTTACAGTTAAAGGCAAATAACAAGCTTGGTTAGTTTACATTTGATAGTGTACAATGTACAGTTAAAACCAAAATGAATGAGTTCTCAAACCTTTTGATATAACCATTGTTTTATATTACCTTTTTAACTGTATTGCAAATAAACATTGTTATCAAACTATAACTTTAACTTATAAAATTACATTATAAACTGATACTAATCACATTTCTTTTAACCAATCTTTTACTGTAAATTGTGCTCTTTTAACTATATTCTTTTAAACTGCAATTTGTTCACTATTCACTTATATTTTTAACTAAATCGTTAATCTTTTAACTGTAAATTGTACATTGTACACTTATTAACTAATCTTGTACCCTTCCTCAAACGCTTTCAGGTTTACTTCAAGGAATTTTGCTGGAACAGTTTCTTTTATAGCCTCAAGCCAAATTTCTTTTTCGATTTCTGTAAGCTTTGCTGCTATACCTAATAATACTGTATTTACTGCTTTAATATTACCACTCTGCTTAGCAATTGACAAAGCATCTACAGAAATAGTCTCATAATTATTTTTTAGCTTACCTATTATGCCTTCAGGATATTTTGCTTTACCTATTATTACCGGCATAGGATCAATTTTCTGATCGTTTGTTATAAGCTTTCCGCCTCCCTTAAGGTAATCAATCCACCTTAAAGCCTCAAGCTGTTCAAATGCAAGTATAATATCAGCTTCACCCTTTTCTATTATAGGTGAGTAAACCTTGTCCCCCAGCTTCACATAGGTAACAACGCTGCCGCCTCTTTGGGACATTCCATGAACCTCAGAAACCTTGACATCATAGTTTTTCTTAATACCAACATCGCCTATTACACGGCTGGCAAGCAGTGTTCCCTGTCCTCCGACTCCAACTATCATTATGCTCAAGCTTTTACTCATTTATCGTCACCAGCCTTTTCGAATGCTTGGAAATTACATACTTTTGTACAAAGCCTGCAGCCAACACAAAGGGCTTCATTGACTTCAATATGGTCACCCTTGTCGACAATTGCCGGGCAGCCAACAGTCATACAGCGTTTGCATTTTGTACATTTGTCTCTGTTTATCATTAAAGGACCTTCAAATTTTACCTGCTTCAACAAAGCACATGGTCTTTGCGATATGATAACTGAAGGCTCGTCTGCCTCAATTTCCTCTTTTACAACCTTTTCAAATTCCTTGATATCAAATGGATCTGCAATTCTCACTCTGTCAATACCTATGGCATTGGCAAGCTTAACAAGGTCAACCTGTTTTGTAGGTTCACCCTTGATAGTATATCCTGTCGTCGGGTTGTGTTGATGTCCTGTCATTCCTGTAATTGAGTTATCAAGAATTATAACTGTAGAACATCCTTTATTATAAACAACATCTATAAGGCCTGTAATACCCGAGTGAATAAAGGTGGAATCACCAAGTATTGCAACCGTCTTCTTTCTGAATTCTGCACCCCTTGCCTTTTCCATCCCATGTGCCACTCCGATACTGGCACCCATACATACGCAGGTATCCATAGATTCAGTTGGCGCAAGAGCTCCAAGAGTATAACATCCTATATCGCCACTTACATGAAGCTTAAGCTTCTTAAGCACGTAGAACATTCCTCTGTGCGGACAGCCTGGGCACATAACCGGAGGCCTTACCGGAGCATTCTCATCTATTTTTTTACTGATTTCAGTTTTAATGCCAAGCATTTTATCCTTGATTATTGAAGTGCTTAGCTCACCCATAACCGAAAGGTATTCTTTGCCTTTAACCTTTATGCCCATCTTTTTAATCTGGTTCTCAAAGAAGGGTTCAAGCTCTTCAACTACATAAAGCTCTTTAACGCCAGCAGCGAATTCTTCAATCATTTTGTCTGGAAGCGGATAAACCATTCCTATCTTTAAGAATGAAACATCTCCGAAAGCTTCACGTGCATATTGATAAGCAATTCCGCTTGTTATTACACCTATATCCCTGTTTCCCCATTCAATCCTGTTTAAAGCAGATGTGTTTGAAAACTCACGAAGAGCAGCCATTCTTTTTTCTACTTCTACATGTCTCAATTTTGCCATTGCAGGCATCATTACATATTTAGAGAAATTTTTGTTATAGTCCTTAAGCTTGTAATCAACCTTCTCACCAAGCTCTACAACACTCTGAGAATGAGCAATCCTTGTGGAAAGCCTTACGATAACAGGGGCATCAAAGTTTTCACTTATTTCGAAAGCAGCTTTGACAAAATCCTTGCATTCCTGACTATCTGAAGGTTCGAGCATTGGAACCTTTGAAGCCCTTGCATAAAAACGGCTGTCCTGTTCGTTCTGCGAGCTGTGCATTCCCGGATCATCAGCAACCATTATTACAAGTCCGCCGTTTACACCTGTATATGAGCATGTGAATAAAGGATCGGCAGCAACATTAAGTCCAACATGCTTCATGGAGCAGATTGCTCTTGCACCACCATAGGACGCGCCAATAGCTACTTCGAGTGCAACTTTTTCATTTGGAGACCATTCGGAATAAATTTCATCATATTTTGAAATGTTTTCGGTAATTTCGGTACTCGGCGTTCCCGGATAAGCTGCAGCGACTGTAACTCCAGCCTCATAAGCTCCTCTGGCAACAGCCTCATTGCCAAGCATTATTTTTTTCATTTAAACCTCCAAAGCAGTATCGTATTAATATATATAAAATAGTTCAAAAACTTATATAAATATATCTAATTTATTATAAATTAAATAGGAACTTATGTAAAGAAAGCGTCAATATTTTGACGCTTTGCAATTTATTATTCTTTTAGCTACTAGATGATAAAGCTTTTGGTTTCTAATACCGCATTTAAATTAAAATACAAGTATATTCAGCAAAATTACTGCAAATAAAGCTGTAACCGCTGTCAGCAGCAGTGAAAATACAAATGCTACTCTTATTACCTTATTCTCTTCTCCCATTTTGTCAATAGCTGCAGCTGCGTTCTGAAGCTTTGCAGGTGATATTACACTTGCAAGTCCGCCTCCAAAAGCCATTGCCGCCGTTACAATAATTGCACCCGAAACTCCCCAGCCAAGCTTTGTAGTAGTAGTCATTGTATATTTATAGAACATTGCTATTGTTGATGCTTCACTGCCTGTAATAAAGCCGCCCAACAACCCTATGAAACTGGCAAATGCACTGTAAGCCGCTTTAAAGAACTGTGCCGAGTAGTCTGCAAGTACCTTTACCATGCTTGGCACTGTCCAGCCCTTACCGTTTATACTGTAGCCCGACATGTTCATTACTTCACCTATTGCAAAGAATATCGCTGCTGAGAATACAGGCCTTGGTGCCCTTTTAACCCATACCTTGCAGGTTTCCTTGATTTGTTTCATTGTCGGCCTGAGGATTATCATTGAAATTATAATACTTACAAATATCCATGTATAAGCACTCCACAAAAGCCTCGTATCAATTGCTGCCCCATTTGCAGCCAGACCTTTTACAGGAGTTTTGAAATCATAGTAAAGGAAATGGAACCACTTCTTTGGAAGGTTTAAAACGAGTATAAGCCCGATAAGTATGGCCCATGGTGATAATGCCTTCCAAAGCGGATATTTCTTTTCATACTGCCTTTCCTCTTCGGTAAGCTTTGATTTATCAATAATTTTCTTACCGCTGATTTTAAGATAAAGAATCATTACTGCGATAACGGCTATACCGCAGGCAATACCGGTAAGAGAAACAAGGTTCTCAGATTTATTTGTAAAATATGCAACTACCGAAATTACTAAACCTGTGATTATACATGGCAGCCAGCCTTCTTTTATAGCCTTCCATCTTCCAACTATCCACAGCATGCAAAAACCGATCATAGTAGATGCTACAGGAAGGAACATTGCAAAATAGTGACCTGCATCCGCAAGACCTATATGCTGACCGGCTGGAAGAACCTGATTTGCCAGGTCAACAAAAGCTACTATAGGAGCTCCGAGTAAAGCATATGTACAAAGTGAATCATAGCCTATAGCAGGAAGTGCTATTGCAACATAGGTTGAATAACCCATTGCGAGAAGTATCGGTGGAAGCAGTGATACAGGTGTTGCACCAACAGCAACCATAAGTGTTCCGAAGCCTATGTTCAAAATCATTATCTGAACAGCTCTGTTTTCACTGGCTATTGTTTTAATAAAAATGATTACTCTTTTGAGCGCTCCTGTTTTTTCCATGAACGCCATCTGAAGAAGTGAGGTTGCAACTATAAGTGAAACTGAAAATGATCTTATGAAACCTGCTGCAGTTGAACGTATAATTGTTTCAAGTGATGTTTTGAAAAACAGACCTGCGATTACTGAAACTACCGCCCATCCGACAATACCACTAATATCGGCGGGTTTTTTCCAGACAATCAGCATACACAATATTACCGCGATTGGTAACAAGGTAAGTAATAACGACCCCAAATTCATGACCTCTACCGTCCTCCCGTAATTTTACTTTCAAGTTCTAACCTTCCGTTCTACCATGCTTTTATATTTTATTACAAAAAGGTAAAAAAAGAAAGAACTATTGTTGGATTTACAATAGTTCTTTGAAAAGTATTATTTAAGTTTTCAATATTTACCTCAATACCTGTACAATAGCCTTTTCAAGGCTCTTTAATTTAGAATTCATCTGTTCTATTTCAGTATCATCCTTTTCCTCTTTCAAGTCGGATTTAAGCATGTATGTAAGTTCATCAAATTCTTCCTTAAGAGTTTCAAGCAGGTCGATAACCTCAAGCCTTCTATACCTGTATGCTTTATCAGGAGCTTCGATAGTATCTACAACCTTGCCGGCACTTACTACATAAGTCTCTCCTCTTGATGGAATAACTGTGTCAATTCCGAACTTATCATTAATTAATTGAGAAAAGGAATTCATTCCTTCTTCCTCACCATGTACAATAAATATTTTCTTGGGCTTTTTGCCTATCTTGTCAATCCATTCAACCAAGCCGTCACGGTCTGCATGGCCTGAAAAGCCGTCAATAGTTTCAATTCTGGCATTAACAGTGATATCCTCTCCAAAAAGCTTAACTCTTTTAGCTCCGTCCATAAGCTGTCTTCCAAGTGTTCCGACTGCCTGATAGCCTACAAAAAGGATTGTCGATTCCTTTCTCCAGAGATTATGCTTTAAATGGTGCTTTATTCGGCCTGCTTCGCACATTCCGCTTGCAGAAATGATAATAACACTGTCGGTCCTTTCATTGAGTGCTCTGGATTCATCAGGAGTTGGTGTAAACTGAAGACCGGGGAAATCCAAAGGATTATCACCGTTCCTAATGTATTCACGTGCTTCTTCATCATAGCAGTCAAGGTTGTTCCTGAATACCTGTGTAGCCGATATTGCAAGTGGACTGTCAACAAACACAGGCACGCTGAAAAGCTTCTTTAACTTCTCACCATACTTCTCCTTCTGGTTATGGAGGTCATAAATAATCTCCTGAGTCCTTCCAACTGCAAAAGAAGGAATAATAAGATTTCCGCCACTTTCAAGGGTCTCGTTTGCAATCGCTACAAACTTTTCAACCTTATTTTCGTTCAGCTGATGAAGTCTGTCACCATAAGTTGATTCAATAACAAGAAAATCTGCACTGTCAATTATTGATGGGTCTCTGAGAATAGGTATATTCTTGTTTCCAAGGTCACCAGAGAAAACAACCTTTGTTTCAGTGCCATTTTCCTTTACCCACATTTCAATTATTGCTGAACCCAGAATATGTCCTGCATCATTAAATTTCACTTTTAAGTTTTCTGTAATTTCAACAACTTCATCATACCTTATACTTCTGAAAAGCGAGAGACATTCCCTTGCTTCTTCAGTGGTATATAATGGTTCTACAGGAGTTTTACCAGCCCTCAGCCTTTTCCTGTTGATCCATTCTGTTTCCATTTCCTGGATGTGTCCGCAGTCGGGAAGCATTATTCCACACAACTCAGCAGTTGCTTTTGTAGTAATAATCTCGCCTTTAAAACCGTCTTTATATATTTTAGGAATCCTGCCGCTGTGGTCAATATGAGCATGAGTAAGAAGTATGTAATCAATATCGGAAGGACTAAACGGGAATGCTTCCTCATTCATTTCATCTTCCTTTGCATGGCCCTGGTACATACCGCAGTCAACGAGGAACTTACAATCTTTCGTTTCAACCAAATAACACGATCCAGTAACAGTCTTTGCAGCTCCTAAAAAAGTAACCTTCATAGCAGCACCTCGCATTTTACATTTTTTATATATATTCGACATTAATTTGTCTTATCCTCTTATTTAAATTATTCTGAAGAAATTTAAATAATTCCAATAATTGCTCTTGACTTACTCAAATAATTCATTTATACTATTCTTTGTCGCTCTAAGCGGGCCTTTAGCTCAGTTGGTTAGAGCAACCGGCTCATAACCGGTTGGTCCGGGGTTCGAGTCCCTGAAGGCCCACCAAAATAGTTAACAGTTTATAATGTACAGTGTATAGTTATTTATAAAACGGCATTATTAAACAACTATTAAATTGTTTAATTTTAGCCTTAGTGGTTTTTAACTGTAAATTGTACACTGTAAACTGTTAACTGAAATACGCCCAGATAGCTCAGTTGGTAGAGCAGAGGACTGAAAATCCTCGTGTCGCTGGTTCAATTCCGGCTCTGGGCACCATATGGAGGGGTTCCCGAGCGGCCAAAGGGGGCAGACTGTAAATCTGTTGTCAGTGACTTCGGTGGTCCGAATCCACCCCCCTCCACCAGAATATTATCCTGTAACACGTATTGATACTGTGTACAGGATTTTTTATTGCTCTGATTTTAACAAATTTCTATTTTACTTATAATCTTAATAACCCGACGTTTCATTTGTTTGACCATATGGAAGAATTTTGTTACGATTAGTACAGTGTCTATATCATTGTTGAAAGGAGTTTACAGCATTTTATGGACAAAAGTAACGTTACATATAATTTTATATGTTTCAGTAATTTAGCATATGAATTCAACTTGGAGAAATCAGTTCAAATTGAAAGTAAGATAACTAGAAGGTTAAAGTACTACAAGTTAGGACCTTATAGTCAAGAGAAGGTAGATTATATCAGACAGCTTAAAAATGAACTCTATGTTGAAATATCAAAATATGATAAATCCATTTATTACAAAGAATCTTATGGGAAATTCGCACATCAGGATGATTATGATTTGGAATTACTAAAAAAAGATTATTTAAAGAAGTATACATTAATTGATGAAAGTGACATGGTGGCTATCATTAACTTCGCAATTTATTTATATTACCTGAGATAGGTTTATAAACTTCCCCTGTCCCCTAACTTTTTTCTTGGTATAGGTTTCAAAGAAAGATGTTTTATTGTATAATTAATTTTTGGATTAACCTTACTTACTCAAACGAACATGAAAGGATTTGATGAAATAAATGAAACTTGGAATAGTCGGGTTGCCTAATGTTGGCAAAAGCACCCTTTTCAATGCAATAACAAAAGCAGGAGCAGAATGTGCTAATTACCCATTCTGTACTATTGAACCCAATGTTGGCATCGTACCTGTTCCCGATGAAAGACTTAATAAGCTGGCTGAAATGTACAATCCTGAAAAGATTACACCTACTACTATAGAATTTGTTGACATTGCAGGACTTGTAAAGGGCGCAAGCAGAGGCGAAGGTCTCGGCAATAAATTTCTTTCGCATATAAGGGAAGTTGATGCCATCGTTCACGTTGTTCGCTGCTTTGAAGACAGCAACATTGTTCATGTTGACGGTTCAATCGGTCCTTTAAGAGATATAGAAACTATTAACCTTGAACTTATTTTCGCAGATCTTGAGGTTATGGAAAGAAGAATTGACCGTACAAAGAAGATGTTAAAATCAGGTGATAAAAAGTTTCTGATTGAGCTTGAACTATATGAATCAATTAAGGAAAACCTTGAAAAAGGTATGCCTGTTAGGTCAATGAGCTTTGATCACGAACAGTTGCTTCAAGTTGAACAGCTCTTCCTCCTCACCTCCAAGCCGGTACTGTATGCTGCAAATGTATCTGAAGAGGATGCTCAGGATGGTGTTGAGAACAGCCTTGTAAAAGAGCTTAAGGAATATGCTGCAAAAGAGAATTCAGAAGTTATGATCATCTGTGCAAAGATTGAAGAAGAAATAGCCCAGCTTGAAGATGATGAAAAGCAGGAATTCCTTAATGAGCTTGGTATTTCAGAGTCTGGTCTTGCCAGACTTATCAAGGCAAGCTATAAGTTGCTTGGGCTTATAAGCTATCTTACGGCAGGACAGCCTGAAGTAAGAGCATGGACTATTACTAAGGGTACAAAGGCTCCTCAGGCTGCAGGAAAAATTCACAGCGACTTTGAAAAAGGTTTTATAAGGGCTGAAATAGTTGCTTATAAGGACCTTATAGATTGCGGAAGCTACACTATTGCCAAGGAAAAGGGCCTTGTAAGGTCTGAAGGCAAGGAGTATGTTATGCAGGACGGAGACGTTACGTTATTCAGATTTAATGTTTAATTAATATATGCAAAAAGACTGCCTTTTCGGGCAGTCTTTTTGTTTTGGAAGATTTGACAGTGGCTTTCAAAGCCATATTTTATATAATGCTTATTTTGCGTTAGTTAATTTGTTTTCGAGTATTTCAAGTCTTTTTAGTTCTTTATCCTCAAGTATAAGTCCGGTATCAACAACAGATATAAGATTTCCATTTAGTTTTGCTACATTTTTCAGATAAACATTTCCCGCTTTTTTTATTATATCAGGAGCAGGCTCAAATTCTTCTTCCGAAAGCTTGAATATGCCAGGCACATCGTTAACAATAAAGCCCAGAAGAATTTCACTTACCTTTGTAATTATAATCTTTGTCTTTTTGGTGTACTCTGTTTCCCCGAAACCAAACCTGCTGTTAAGGTTTATTATGGGAACCATTATACCCCTGTAATCAATAGCACCTTCTATAAACTTCGGCATCCTGGCAACCTTTATTACATCCTTGTACTTTATGATTTCCTGCACGTTTGCAGTATCAACACCGCACATTTCCCTGTTAAGGCTGAAAACAACTATTTGTAATTCACCCATTTACTGGACCCCCTGTATGTATAACGCCCAAGTGATTATAGAGACTGTAAATTAATATTATCATAGAATGACAATTAATTGCAAATTATTTGGATATATAAGTTGAATTAAATATTTAATATGCATCATGTCCTTAATGCCGGCCATGATGGTATGAAAAATGATTTTAATTCAACTTATTACATCTGTAATAGGATAAAGTAAATTCTGATTTGATACCTATTTGCATTTGGCTTTAGAAATGCAAATAATGTATAAGAAATTTACTTTATCCTATATATTTAAGATTTAAATGTAATAAATAAAATGTTGACACACTTTTACTACCGTGCTAATATAATAAAAAAACATAATTAATATCAATGAAAAGGAAAAGTAAGCTGCCTGAATCCATTCAAAGCGAGTCCGGGGCGGTGCAAGCCGGATAATGTAAAGTAGCTGAAGTTCTCCTTGGAGATGTCAGTTGAAATAAACATTTTATTTATTGTAGACTGTACCGGAGCTTTCACCGTTAGAAGAAAGGTTGTATAAGGCTGATACCCAGTCCGTACATACTAACATTTGGGTGGTTACAAAGAATTTATTCCTCGTCCCTTTTGGGACGGGGATTTTTTAATTTATCGGAAAAGTAAATTTCAAAAAGGAGAGTGTATTAGTATGATTATTGTAATGTCAAGAGAAGCAACCCGTGAACAGATTGATAATGTTGAGAGAAAACTTTCACAGTTCGGCTTTAAAACCCACCCTATCTACGGTGAAGTCAAAACTGTCATTGGAGCTGTTGGTGATAAAAAGAGCCTTAATACGCAGCTGATTACATCAATGCCTGGAGTTGAAAGTCTTGTACCAATAATGAAACCTTACAAGCTTGTAAGCCGTGAGCTTAAGCAGATTCCTACAATAGTTGAAGTAGGCGATGTTAAGATTGGCGGTGATGAAATCGTTGTAATGGCCGGTCCGTGTGCAATTGAAAATGAGGATACTCTCCTGGACACTGCACAAAAGGTCAAGGCCGCCGGAGCAAAGATTCTTAGGGGCGGCGCTTATAAGCCCAGGTCTTCCCCATATGCATTCCAGGGTCTTGAAGAGGAAGGTTTGAAAATAATGTCATCGGTTCGTGAAGCAACAGGGCTTAAGCTTGTTACAGAAGTGGTTGACACCCGCGATGTCGAGCTTGTTGCGTCATATGCGGACATATTGCAGATTGGTGCACGTAATATGCAGAACTTCAAGCTGCTTCAGGAAGCTGGAATGTCAAAAAAGCCTATACTTCTAAAGAGAGGTATTTCCGCAACAATTGAAGAATGGCTCATGGCAGCTGAATACATTGCAGCTGAAGGCAATCCTAATATTATTCTTTGTGAAAGAGGAATAAGAACTTATGAAACCGCAACCAGAAACACTATAGATATGAGTGCAATCCCTGTAATCAAGGAGCTTACACATATTCCGATAATTGTAGACCCCAGTCATGCAGCCGGTACCTGGAAGTATGTTCCCGCATTGTCAAAGGGTGCAATTGCTACAGGAGCAGACGGACTTATAATTGAGGTGCACTACGATCCTCCAACAGCTTACTGTGATGGTCCTCAGTCACTTCGTCCCGACAGCTTTGCGAAAGTAATGTCAGAACTGAAACCTGTTGCCGAGGCTGTAGGCAGAACTTTAAACATATAATTAAAGGCTTATACCATCATCAAGGTCAGTCCGCTGAACATTTCCTATCTCATCATAGGTGACAACTATGTTCTTACCGATGTCTTTGGCATGGTATAATGCTTTGTCGGCATATTCGATAACCTTTTTAATATCAGTTGAATGAACAGGGTACTGGGCTACTCCGCAGCTTACAGTTACCCTTTTTCTGGTGTCGCTTGTTCCTACATATATACGCTGCTTTTCAAGCTGCCTTCTTATTCTGTCTCCAATGCTTTTTGCAGTTGAGAGATCAAGCTCCCTTATTAGAATAAGGAACTCTTCCCCGCCGAATCTTACAGGTATATCCGTTTTACGTACATTTTGCTTTATGATATCGGAGAAAAGTGTCAGCAGCTTGTCTCCCCAGACATGACCATATGTATCATTAAACTTTTTGAAGCTGTCCAGATCAAATATTAGTATATTTAGTGGCATACCGGTGGCTTCAGCATATTCAAGCTCATCCTGAATTTTTTGCTCGAGATAGTGCCTATTTGCAAGACCTGTAAGCTTATCGGTTCTGGCAAGCTTGAATTCGCGTTTATGCATTTCGTCAAATTTCTTAATCTGTCCGTCAAGATGGCTTATTCCAAGAGCTGCAAACATTATGAACATGTCCTTGAAAATAAGTTTCCAGTAGTTGATTTCGGCAGAAAAATTGTTTCCCCAGATGACGCTCATTATAGAGTAAGAAAGAACACAGAAGAGACTAACGCTTACGGTTTTAGAAACATCCCCCATTATACCGCACAGGCCCATTATAAAAAATAGCAAAATATAAAGGTCAGACCCTATACCCCCCGTCGTATAACAGAACAGGGAAATAATTATAGAATCCATATAAAAATATGCACTTGAGTATTTTATTGCATTTGTCTTGCCTGATTTTCCACGTTTTATAAGATCATAGGTTACCGCACTGTTATAAAGCGCAGCAATAGATAAAATTGCAAAGAACAAACCGGTACCGGCATTCTTTATGCCCCCCAGCCAATAATTAAGAATTACTATGACCAGGAACAGCCATCTGAAAAACAAAACAAGATATGCACTTTTTATATACTGAGTACTCTTTGCTTTTGTTTTTTTATTATCCATATAATAGTAATCAACTTTCTCTTATAGGCTGCGTATCTTAACAATTAAATATGTCTAATATTAGTAATTCTATACTCGCTTGAAAATTCCTCCAAAAATTCTTGATATTATGCCTTTTATTTCATAAAAATAAATGGATAAAACTATGCCAAGAATTATTAGTACAGTACCTATAATAAGATTTGGAGTCAGACTTTCATGCAGGAACACAACTGCTATGATGCTTGCAAGGGCTGGTTTGGCAAAGAAAACAAGTGATCCCGAGCTTGCACCGGTTATCGTCAGGCCTTTGAAATAAGTCAAATAAGCAAGCCCTGTAACAAAAACAGATAAATAAATTACTTGGACGATTCCTGAATAATCAAAGCTGAAAACAGGTTTATTTAATATCAATAACACTGGAAGCAGCATTAAACTTCCTGCAAGAGACGAATACGAGTTCATTTTAAGGCTTCCTATACGGACCGAAACCTTCCTGCCGATTACAGTGTACAATCCGTAGCTTGCAGCAGACAGCAGTGCAAATAGAGCACTGAGGTAATTCATTGATTTCAGATCAAGTCCGTTAACAAATATTATTATAATGCCAAAAAGCCCTGTAAACAGTCCGATAAGCTTTTGCGCATTTATCTTTTCCTTGTCAATCAAAGCAGAAAAAGCTATAACAAAAATAGGGTTGCTGCTGAAGATAACCGCAATTACTGAAGCCTTTGCATTAGCAACATATAAGGCAAGCTGTATAAAGCTCATGCTTACTACAACATTTATAAAGCCTAAAAGAAGAACCAGAAGTAGATCCTTTTTTGAAATTTTAAGGCTTTCTTTAAAAAATATATAAACCAGCAGGATGAACCCACCAATAAGAAATCTTATGAAGTTTATTTGGAATGCATCTATTTTCCCAACCAATGTTTTACTGACAGCTTCATATGTGCTGAAAAACAATACGGTATTTATAAGATATAAGTAACCGTATCCCTTCTTATCCAAAACCAACCACTCTCCTAAAAACAATAAAAAATTATAATGGGCAACTCCTCTTATGGAATTGCCCTTTCTGACCTATTAATTATAACCCTATTATTTTACTTCTGTACAGCCTTTATATTCCAATCCGCCGTTACCGAAGACAATTTTTATATAAGAAAAATCCGCATATTCATTAATAAGTTTATCCTTGTTTGCTATATAAATATTGAGGTTTTCTTTAACATTTATGTGTATTCTGTCAAATATGTCGGTCTGCATTATTCTTAAAATCACATCAATATAGTTTATCGGTGAATGAGATGTTTTTTCTTCGATTATTACCGGCATTTTTCCTTCAGCTGTAGGCTGCAGCACTTCAACGTGCACGCTTCCCGGTTCATTCACTTTCTCTGTCATATAGAGCAGGTCTCTTGAATATAAAATGTTATCAGCCATTTTTTAACCTCCCGTGTCACAATGTGCAAAATGAATTGCCACATTTAATATGCTTCATAATTTTTTAAAATTATAGTTTAAAGATACCATTAAATACACTATTCGTAAAGCTTTTTGTAAACTGAATTATAGTTTTTAACCTTTTTCAGAAAATCACTGGTTTCTTTAAAAGGAATCCTTTTAAGTGTTTTACCGTCGTCGCTGAGGTCTTTATTCTTAAGCCATTCCCTAACATTAGTTGTACCGCCATTATATGCAGCTATTGCCAGATCTGGCTGTCCCTCGAAGTAATCTATCAGCCACTTTACATACCAGCAGCCCATTTGTATGTTGGTTTCGGGATCAAACAGCCTGTCAAAGCTGTAATCCTTCATATCTATTTTTTTAGCTATCCATTCCCCGGTAGTTTGAGTAATCTGCATAAGACCTCTTGCATTCTTATTTGAAACCGCATTGGGCTTAAAGCTGCTCTCAGCTTTCATTACAGCAAATACAAGATAAGGATCCACCTTATAAATATCAGAATACTTATATACGTGCTCCTTGTATTTTAAGGGGTAGGAAACCTTTAAAAGCAGTGATGAATTGCTTATAAGAAGGATGACAGCTACCAGTGTTATCATTATTACCAATATATATTTTAACCTGCCGGATTTTTTATTCTTCAATTGAATCACCTTTTAAATAAATTGTTTAAAAGCTTTATCTACCAAAACCTTTAGCTGTTCCAAACTTCCATTGTTTTCAATTACAACGTTAGAAAGCTCTATATATTGTTTTACACTTAACTGTGAGTTTATGATGCTTAAAGCCTTTTCTCTCGAAATGCCGTTTCTTTGTATGATACGGTTAATTCGTATTTCCTCATCACATACAACCGTCCAAATTTGGTCCGCCATATCCAGAAAGCCGTGTTCAAGAGGGATTGCAGCTTCAATAACAAAAACTTTCGTCTTACCTGCTTGTTTTTCTCGCTCAATTGCACTAATAATGTGCTCAACAATATATTTATGCATTATTCCGTTAAGTATATCAAGCTTTTCTTTTTTATTAAAGACTATATTACCCAGTTTTGTTCTGTCAAGATGTCCTGACGTAGTCACAACATTATTACCAAACTCATAAATGATTTCCTGCAAAGCAGGATTGCCTGGCTCAACTACCTCACGTGCTGTAAAGTCGGCATCAAGCGTTTGGGCTCCCAGTTCCCGAAGATAATTTACAACAGCACTTTTGCCGCAGCCTATTCCTCCTGTTACTCCTATAACCTTCAAACTGGATTCTCCCTTCAACTACTTACTTTCATACCAGTTGTGTCCCTCATTTACATCAACCTTAAGGGGCACTCTCAGTTCTACCGCCTTTTCCATACATTCCTTGAGTATCTTTGCAACGCAGTCTTTTTCTTGCTGAACGGTTTCAATTATCAATTCGTCATGTACTTGCAGAATAAGCCTTGATTTTAGATTGTTTTCCTTAAGTGCATTATAAACCTTAACCATTGCTATTTTTATTATATCTGCCGCACTTCCCTGAATAGGTGTATTCATTGCAACACGTTCACCGAAGGATCTTATGTTGAAGTTGCTGGATGCAAGCTCGGGAAGGTATCTGCGCCTGTTGAGTATGGTACTTACGAAACCAGCCTCTTTTCCCTGCTTCACTATATTATGCATGTATTCTCTGACCTTTGGGTACTTGTCCAAATAGCCTTCAATATACTTCTTTGCTTCCTTACGGGTTATACCCAAATCCTTTGAAAGGCTGAAATCACCTATACCGTAGACAATTCCGAAATTTACAGTTTTGGCGCGTGACCTCATGGTAGAGGTTACATCCTCGGGAGCTACGTCAAATATCTGGGATGCAGTTGCAGTGTGGATATCGGCGTCTTCCATAAAGGCTTTTATCATGTTTTCATCGCCTGTAATATGTGCCAAAACCCTTAATTCAATCTGAGAATAGTCCGCATCAAGCAACAGCCAGCTTTCGTTTTCTGGTACAAATACCTTCCTTATCTTACGGCCCATTTCAAGCTTTATTGGAATGTTTTGAAGATTCGGCTCTGTACTGCTTATCCTGCCTGTAGCCGTAACCGTCTGGTTAAAGCTTGAGTGTATTTTACCCGTATTAGGGTTTATAACGTTTAAAAGTCCTTCAACATAGGTTGATTTAAGCTTTACAAGCTGGCGGTATTCAAGTATCTCTTCCACTATCTCATGTCTGGAGCAAAGCTGTTCAAGTACCTCGGCATCAGTCGAATAGCCCGTCTTTGTCTTCTTTTGAACAGGAAGCCCTAATTTTTCGAATAATATGACTCCAAGCTGTTTGGTTGAGTTTATATTGAATTTCTCGCCTGCAAGGTAATAAATCCTCTCGGTAAGGGCATTTATACCCTTTTCAAGCTCGGCTGAGAAAAGCTTTAATTCTTCTGTATTAACCTTAAAGCCGTGGTGCTCCATATCGGCAAGTACTTCTACCAAAGGCAGTTCCACCTCATAGTACAGCTGTTGCTGGTTGTTATCTTTTATTATTGCATCTATAGCATTTCTTACCTTTAAAACCGCAATTGAATGTGCGGAAGCAACCTTTGAAAGCATTGGTGTTTCCATTTGCCCGTATGGTACAAAGCTTTTTCCCTTGCCGCAAAGTATTTCAATGTCTTCAATTTCATAATTGGCATATTGATGAGCCAATTCCGCAATTGTGTAGGTATCTCTTGTAGGCTCAAGGATATATGCTGCTATTTTTGTATCAAAAGCAAGTCCTGATAAATTAATGCTTTGGTTCTTAAGGAATACTATAAAATCCTTCAGATCATGTCCATACTTTTTTATTGAAGGGTTTTCAAGAATTGTTTTAAAGGCTTCCATTAAATATTCTTCGCCGACACCATCTTTAATTTTTATAAAGTAGGTTTCGGATTTTTCATTTGTTACAGCTAAACCAACCAATGATAACCCGTTCTCCTGCTCATCCAGCAGCTGGAAAAATGAAATCGCCTGTGCTTTGTTCAATTCCAGAACAAGTTCTTTCAGTTCCGAAACAGAATCAATTATTTTAAATTCAATCTTTGCCTGCTGTATAGGTTCCGCATTTTCCATACATACATTAAGTTTGAATTTATCGATGAAGCTTTTAAATTCAAGACGTTTGAAAAGTTCATAAACCTTTTCGTTGTCAAAGGGCTGAATTTTCATTTCTTCAACAGGACAAATTGTTAAAGTACCTCTGTCTATAGTTGCAAGCCTTTTACTCATAAATGCAAGCTCACGGTTGTTTTCAAGTTTTTCTTTAACGGATTTTTTTTGTACGCTTTCAATGTTGCAATATATCTCTTCAATACTCCCAAATTCCTTTATTAATTCTAACGCTGTTTTTTCACCTATTCCTGGAACACCAGGTATATTGTCTGAGGTGTCGCCCATAAGACCTTTTACATCAATGAATTGAGTTGGTGTTACTCCATAGCGCTCCATTACAGCCTTTTCATCATACTCCTCTGTTTCGGTTTTACCGCCCTTGGTGACAGGAAGCTTAATTCTTGTAAGGTCAGAAGCTAGCTGAAGCGAATCCCTGTCCCCTGTTACAATTATGTTGCTCAAGCCAAGCTTTTCAGCACACGCTGAGACATGTCCTATTATATCATCAGCCTCAAAGCCCTCATATTCGAGCCTTTGTATATGCATTGCATCAAGTATTTCCTTTATTACCGGCATTTGTGAAGCCAACTCAGGCGGCATTCCTTTCCTTTTAGCCTTATAACCTTCAAATTCCTTATGCCTGAATGTTGGTGCCTTAAGATCAAAAGCTACGCATATATATTGAGGTTTTTCTTCTTCAAGATATTTGTTGAGTATATTTAAAAAACCGAAAAGGGCATTTGTGTATTGTCCATCCTTGGTTGCAAGCAGTTTTGCTCCCTGAAGGCCGTAAAAAGCCCTATTCATTATACTGTTTCCGTCTATAATCATAACCTTTTCATTGTTCATGGTTGTATAACCTCTTTCTTGCAGTAAATCCGCTGCATAATAATTCTACACAAAAAAACAGCAATCGTAAACGATTGCTGTGATTTAATTTTAAAACTAATTTTTCTTAACCAGATTTATTGTAATAAATACGTATGAAGAATCATTTTTCATGCTAATAACTTCTGCTTTTGAATTTTCTATATCTGCTTTAATTCTGTCAGCATTCTCACTGTCCATGTATGCCGAAGACATTGAAGTGGTAAGCTCATTTATCCTTGTATTGGTTTCATTTATTTGTGGTGTTACATCTTCCTTTGAAAGATTTCCGAATGAAATGTCACAGTTGGGAAATGATTTTTTTAATAAGCTTTTGAATTCGGCATATTTTGAAGCAGGCACCTTAAAGTTCAAGGCATTCTGTGCCGCCAAACCTGTCGCAAAGGTTTGGTCCTCAGTGATATTTAATGCTATGCTGTTATTGTTGAAACTCCATTCATTCAATTTCACAGAAATATCTTCAGGTTTGTCACATTTTAAAGTAATGGCTTCAGAAGATCTTATATAACTGCCTGCCGGCAGATTAAGCCTTAGAACTCCATCTTCGCTTCTGGAAACCTGCATATCCGAACCAGCTTTTTTATTTGAACCAACTGATGAACTTGTCGTATTATTGCCGCTTCCTGAAGTTGCCTCTTTTGTCTTACTTTTATTCGTTTCTGAAGGTGTGGAGTTATCAGCGTCTTGTAATGAAAATTTAGCATTATTGGTGGCAGCCGGTTTAGCAGATATAGCTGACTCAGGTGAATCTGATTTGCTTGTAAGGCTTTGGTTAAACCATACATCCTTGACTATAACAGCCATAATCAAAACCGCCGCTACTGATGAAGCAATTCCCAAAAACTTTGTAATTTTCTTCGACCTTATAGCCGCAGAACGCTGTTTTTCGGCCTCAGCAACAAGCTTTTTATGAAGCTGTTCCTGAAAACCGTCAGGAAGTTCTTCATCCTCGCATTCTCTGCATTCCTGTATAACTTTTTTGATGTCTTCCATTTCTTCATAGCATTCACTACAAAAACGCATATGTTTTTTTACTTCTTCCGAAGTTTTTACATCCAACTCGCCATCAATATAAAGAGATAGAAGTTCTTTAACCTCAATGCAATTTTTCATTCTCCGCACCTCCTTTCATTTTATTTGACGTATTCTTCGTTTAAAAGTTCCCTTTTTGAACAAAGTATTGCCTTTAACGCTTTTCTTGCTCTATTAATACGTGATTTTACAGTGCCTTCAGGGCATTTAGTTATCCGAGCAATTTCCTCATAGCTTAATCCCTTGATATCGCGCATTATAATAACAAGTCTGTATTCATCTGGCAGAGCTAAAATAGCATTTCTGACTGTTTTTTTCAGTTCATTTCTTTCCGCGATTATGTCGGGCTGAGGTTTATCATCCTCAATTTGCCGTTTCATTTCTCCATCATCTGATTTAATTTCTTCATCAAGAGAAATAACCTTATGCTTTTTTTGTTTCCGAAGCTCGTCCAGACAGATATTCGTTGCAATTTTATAAATCCAGGTAGAGAATTGGGATTCCTCTTTGAAACTCCCGATAGACCTGAATACTCTTATGAAAACCTCCTGAGTAAGCTCACTGGCATCATCAGGATTTCCTATCATTCTGTAAACTATGTTAAATACTTTCTTCTGATAGCCCTCTATAAGCTTTTCAAAAGCATCTAAATCACCGTTTTTGGCTTTTTCCAGAAGAGCTTTTTCATTATCACTCATTTGTATACCGTTCCTCCAAAACTGCATTTCGGGCTTAAGCAAGGTTTCGGTTAAATTGGAAAACTCTTTAATTTTTTAAATGTGCAGTAATTTTAAGAACGTAAAAGTTGTGTCTTATGTAAATTACATTCTGCTTTTAGCATTTGCCTTTTAACCTACATGATGATTATAACTTATGTACATATAAAAAAAAAGAATTATCTCATAATAAACATTTGCTTAATTTAAATTTAATAATACAGAAACCGTATACATAAAATTATACGGTTTTAATAATACACTACACCTATTTATTTATACTTTGAACAAGACTATTGGCCGCAAACATACCACTTTGCAGTGCACCCTGCATCCATCGGTGAACCGCCGATATATGTTCTCCGGCAAAGAAAACCCTCCCGTTATATTCAGGAAGAGTCATACCATATGAAAAAATTCTTTTTTGTTCAGGTGAGAAAAATGATAATGCACCCCTAATAGTAGGCTGTTCATCCCAATTTACTGTTTTATGGCCTGCTACTATATCATCAAGATAATCTGCAGGCAATCCGTGAACCTCCTCTATTTCCCTTTTGATTTCATTGAACTGTCTTTCTTCCGGCTGATTGGTAAGTCTGGTGGTATCAAGATTAAAATTAAAGGAGCCGATTATTACGCCAGGTTCTTTCCATGAGCTTTCACTCTTACTTTGGCTTTGTGCATGGTCCGAGGGATACCATATCGATGCAATTGGAAGATCTGTATAGGATCCACCGCCTTTTATATTATCCTTTTCCCAAAATCTTTCACGGCACAGAAGTAAGGTTTTTTGAGATGGAATATAGTTTACCTCCCGTATTGCGCGCATTTTGATATCGCTGAACAGCGGATTGACTTTTACATTCCTTAAAGAGGAAAATGGTATCGTACAAATTATATAATCAAAACATTCCCGTTTGTTGACCCTTGCCACAGTATTGGTATATTCAAGTATTACTTTTTGACTGCCGCAGTCCATACTTATTCCATTCACCCAGCAGCCTGACTTATATTTTACTTTTCCAAGGCTTTCTGCAGGAATTCCTCCATATTCATCCGGTTCTGTTTTTGAAAATGAATTATAAAAAGCCAAAGGAAGTTTAACCATACCACCTGGTATTTCATAGAGGTAGGATAAGTTTGCAGGATAGCTTTCTTCAATGTAATCAATAAAGCTATGATACAGACCGCCATACAGCAGAGGAATAAAATTAGCTGCAAGGTTTATTGCATCCTGACTTAAGCCAGCAGCCTGCATTAGGTTAATATTGCTTCTGTCACTCCATAATAGGGTTTTATTTGTGTATTCAGGCTTTACCTGAATTATTTCCGCTCTTTCATATGTAGATGCATTTAAAAGGTGACTGTCGGTACCGGTATAAAGCAACCCTTGCCAGTTCATAAGTCTTTCACGATTTGTTAGATTATATTTGGGATATATACTCTGCATAACATTATAACCGTTAGCATCATTTCTTACACGTGTATTCTTCAGATATACATACCCATTTGGGTTAAATTGTATAAAAGGACGTGTAGACAGCCCGAAAAGCTTAATATAATGCCACACTGTTTCATGCGAAACAGGAATTCTCATAGCACCGAATTCATGATATAAGGTCTTTGAACGGTCAAAATAATACGTGTAAATCCTTCCGCCTATTCTGTCCTTAATGGCTTCCAGAACAGTAATGTCAAATCCCAGCTTTCTGAGTTCAAAAGCGGAGGCAAGTCCCGCCAGACCTCCTCCTATTATGGCAACCTTTTTATCCTTGAATTGCCCGGGTTTTGCAAGACATGTAATGTCGGAAGGCGGGGACATAATCCTTGTAATAACGTTTATATCCTGAGGCCAGCCCTTCTGTATTAATGCATTATATAAAAGGGTTCTTCTATCCGTATCTGACGGATTATTCGGCTGTGACGGATATAATGAATATTGGCTGTTTATATTCATATTACTTATTCTCCGACAAGTTTTATAATAAATAATATGAAAGTATTTTTTAATTGTGTATTAATGATGGTTAATTACTTTTCAATGCCTATAGAAATATCTATTTCCTTGAGTTCAATATAAATTTTTTCAATTATCTTATTCATTTCCTCTTCAGTTATGTCTGTAAAGAAAAGGCCGAACCTTTCCTTCCATATATTTTTTAGCTTGGTATCGGGGTTAAATATGAGATCATTGCTCACAATATCCACCGGATCAACCTTGCCTTTAAAATACCTGCGTATGACATCAACAGCTCTTTTGTCGCTGAATACCTTTACTATAGTGGAATCCGGCCCATAAGCATACGGATTTTCACCTGTAATTCTTACCCGTATAGTTTGAAGTATATTTTTTGATGAATTCCCAACAAGAATCTTATAATAGCCAGGCTCAACAGTCCATTTGTTCATCCTGATATCAAAGCTGGCAAAATCATCGTTAACCAGTTCCAGACATACTTCCTTCTCTTCTCCAGGCTCCAGATGAATCTTTGTAAAGGACTTGAGCTCTTTAAGCGGCTTTTTAAGGGTTGATTCCTCATCAGCCAAGTAAAGCTGCACTACCTCTTTGCCTGCCATTTTACCTGTGTTTTTAACCTTTACCTTTACCAGAACCTTCTCTCCTTTATCAAGGTTTACATTTTGAGTGTCCAATCTTATATCCTTAAATTCGAAATCAGTGTATGATAGCCCGTAACCAAAAGGATAAAGAGGCTCTACTCCCTTAAAATCATAGTAACGGTATCCTACATAAATGCCTTCACCATACCAAACCTCTCCAAGTTCACCCGGGAAGTTTCCATAGGTAGGGCAATCCCTGTAATGCTTCGGAAAAGTAAGAGGAAGCTTTCCTGATGGATTGATATCACCGAAAAGTATATCCGCAGCAGCATGCCCGCCTTCCATACCGGGAATGAATACGCACAAAACAGCATCAGCCTCATGTATCCAGTCTGTCATATCAACAGGTCCGCATATGTTTAATATGACAACTGTTTTTTTACGGGTTGCTTTCGCCTGTTTAAGTGCATTAATAAGCATTTCCCTGTCAGCAGGGTCAAGGTCCATTTGTTTACGGTCTGTGCCTTCCTGCCCCTTGGCGCCTGCAGTAATAACCACCACATCAGTATCATTTTTAATGGCTTGGAAGGAAACAGAAGTTTCACCTATTTTATCAATAGAAGTATCATAAATATTACTGCTTAAATCTGTCCAAATCTCGGCACTACCGCCTCCACATTCGATAAACTTTTTACTCCTTTGACCAAAGAAGACTAACTTTGATGATTTATCTAGAGGAAGCAGGCTATCGTTGTTTTTAAGCAGTACAATACCTTCTGCTGCCGCCTTGTAAGACGCTTTAACAGAAAACTCCTTATCAATATCATTATATCTCCCGCCTTTAAACGCAGGCATATCAATAAGTACCTGAAGAAAATTCTCAATACATTTATCAATTACCTTTTCACTTAATTTTCCGGAATTAACTGCATCAATTATTGGCTGGATATTTCTTGGTCCTGGCATAACCACATCATTCCCCGCTTCTGCAGCTTGTACCTGATCGTATGCACCTCCCCAGTCTGAAACCACAAATCCATTGAAGTTCCACTGGTCCCTTAGAACTTCTGTAAGCAGCCATTTATTCATGGCACAGGACTCACCGTTTATCTTATTATAAGCGGACATGACAGTCTTAACCCCGCCCTTTTGAACGCAGGCCTTGAAGCCTGGAAAATATATTTCATGAAGTGCACGAACAGGGATATGTTCATTTATTTCGTTTCTATCAGTTTCCTGATTATTAGCAGCAAAATGCTTTACGTTTGCTATTACACCTTGTTCCTGAACACCCTTGACAAAGCTTGGAGCTAACTTGGCCACAAGGCACGGGTCTTCTGAATACCCTTCAAATAGGCGTCCATTAAGCGGATCTCTATGTATATTAACGTTTGGTGAGCCTAACAGCACATCTACTTTATAGGCGCTAGCTTCTTTGCCAAGTGCTGTGGCGCATTCATAAACAGTTTCAGGGTCCCACGTGGCACCCAGCATCATTCCCGTAGGAAAACATCCGGGTGATTTGCCTTCAGGCTTTATTGTTTCCATCTCTGCCCTGGCAGCATCGAATATTTGCCGGTCTTCCTGCGAAAGAATATCAGGATTTTTTAACGCATTCATAAACCTTCCTGCATGGCTGAATACTTCCATGCCAGTAGTATTAGATGAATCGTCGGTGTTATAGAACTTTTTATTATATTTATAAAACATTTGCTGATTAAGCTGCATAAAATTGATCCCTGTTCCTCCATCAAGGAACAAAGCTGATGGAATCCCCAGACGTTCTATACCGCAGCTCTGAAATGGTGCAGCACCTGTAATAAGACTCGCTTTTTCTTCCAGCGTCATTTCTTTTATAACCTTGGGAATTGATTGTTTGTCAGTCAATCGAACACTCATATTTACCTTACCCCCTAACTTTTTTATAAAGCATATCAATATGCGGAATGCCATCTTCCAGGTATTCTGCGGATATTTCATTAAATCCAAAACTTTTGTAAAACTCAGCAAGATAGGCTTGAGCTTGTATCCTAATCTCTTCTTCACTTAAGGTTTGTTCAATGAATTTTATTGCTTTAAGCATCATTTCTCTTGATATCCCCTGACCCCGGTAATTCTTTCTTACCAGTACGCGGCCTATTGACACTTCATCATAGGAAACACCTTTCTCTATAATCCTTAGGTATGAGATAATCTGACCGTTTTCTTCAGAATATAAGTGATATGAATTGATGTCTTTACCATCGCACTCCTGATAAGCACAGGTCTGCTCAACTACAAACACTTCGTTTCTTAACCTGAGAATTTCATAGATTTCATTGATGGTAAGCTCATTAAATCTTTTTAAATGCCAGTTCATTAGTATATTCCCCTCTGCTGGATATATTTCTTATAAAATTATATCACAGCATTAAAGGAATTTAGTAATAGAATCGATTAAACCATTTTGTCAATGCGTAAAAAATGAATACATTCTCATTACCTTTACATAATTCATACTATGAAGTATAAGCTTGAAAGGAATGATTTATATGTGCAACTGTTATAACATACATCAATGCCCATACTTAAGTAATAATCCAATGTATAACCCATACTTTGTCAATCCATATTTATCTTATCCCTATACTAATACTTTTCCCAGTGGCTCTTCAATAACATTAAAAGATTACGGACCAGAGCCGTTTGTAGTTAAGATTGATGAGGCTACTAAACAAAACAGAACATTTCGTACTGTTTTATGGACTGGATGCCATTTACAGCTTACGTTAATGTGTATTAATGTTGGTGAAGATATAGGTTTGGAAAGACACCCTGATCTTGATCAGTTTATAAGGTTAGAACAAGGTTATGGGCTTGTTTTAATGGGTGACAGAAAAGACAGGTTGGATTTTCAGGCAAGTGTAGGCGATGGTTTTGCATTCATTATACCTGCAGGTAAGTGGCATAATCTCATTAACACAGGTAACGTACCACTTAAATTATACTCTATCTATGCACCGCCACAACACCCGCATGGAACGGTTCATAATACCAAGGCTGATGCTCAGGCTGCTGAACACCATTAAATTATGACCGATAAATTCAATTAGTATTTAAAAACAGCATCCAAAATAAAACAAAATGGCTGCTGTTTTCTATTTTATGTTATCTGTAATCGTTGGGAGTTCCCCAGTACTCCAGCCGGTTGTACTCTTGATTTGTTGAGTCAAAACATATCCATATTGGTGCTGAATCCAGCTCCATGTGGGCAGCAAAGAATACCCTATCACCATATCTAATAGCTTCTAAAGCCAGTGGCAGCTCACGTCTGAAAATTTGGTTACGTACAGCAGATACAGCAGGCCCAAATTGGCCATCTACGTATACGTATGCATACAGAAAAGTGCTTCCATTATAATATCTCCATTCTGCAAGAACTTCGTCTCTATTGCTGTTCACCTTATCATATGCAAACTGTAGGCCTATTGTCAGAAACAGCTCAGCTGTTATATCTGAATGTGTTAAGGTATATTTACGACCTATTACAGGCTCTGTTACAGTAACTCCTGGCCTGAAGTCTACTTTTAATTTTTCAGGGTTAAGCTGCTTCAAGATTAAGCCCCCCTTATAGATTCAATAACAGTTCCAACTATATTAACAATATCCTCAAATTTCTCTTGAAGAGCATCTGACAGTTGTACGCCGCAACTAATTTCATATGGTTCAATACCGATAAGTATACCCCTAATATTTTTGCCATCGATTTTTAGTTGCCTGAATAAATCAAATTCATGGAATGAAATCGTATTCTGCGGCCCCTCCAAAACCTGCTTCAATGGAATAGTGTATATGGTCCCCGGTTCTTTTCCAAGGCAGGCGGCATCGATAATTATTACCAAAAAATCCTCCTCTATCTGCTGCATACAAAAACTAACATCAGTTTCTCCTGCAATATAACATACTTCAGTGTCTGTTTTTCTTTTACCTAACTCTTCTACAATATGAACACCAATCCCGTCGTCCATCATTAAGCGGCTCCCGATACCCAGGACCAGCACTTTTTTCATGGCATCACCTGTATTGTTTTTAAAAACTCCCCTTGTAAATAAACATGCGTAGCACATGATACACAGGGGTCAAAGGAACGGATAATTCTCCCCAACTCTACAGGTTTTTCAGTATTAGTTATGTAAGTGCCCACTAAAGCTTGCTCTGCTGTTCCTCTTATGTTGTTATTCCCTCTGGTTGACAGGTTCCATACTGAAGGGGTGATAATCTGATAAAATGAAACAACTCCTTTATCAATCCTAAGCCAATGTCCCAGTGCACCCCTTGTTGTATCTATTAATCCCACACCTTCAGAAGTGTTTGGAAGGGTATATTCTTTTTGTACAGATAGGCCCGGAATCAGATTTTCCATCAGTATTGTCATAACCTCTGAAATTTTCCTTGCTTCAAGAACTCTTGCGATTGTTCTGTCCATCGCAGATATTCCATTTCTATATTCACCGCTTAACCATTGCCTTGCCAGTGGACCAACCTCATACGACATTCCATTATACCGTGGGGCCTTTACCCAGGAATATGCCTGTTTTTTATTCATATCTGCTTCCGGCACTGTTTCCATCGGTTTATATTCATCCGATTTATCCTGGTACCATGAATAATCAATCTCTTCCATTATATCTCCAGGGTTAAATACATTCAAATTACCTTGAGTGTAGACTAAAGGATCTACATACAGGGTTCCAAGTTCGTTATATCCATTAAAGCAACCATAACTCAGAAGATTCCCATAACCTCCGCCAATTTTATAATAATCACTGTAATATTGGGCAATTGTATAAACATCAGATATCATTTTGTCTGCAATAAAGCTGCTTATTGTATGTAAGATTGACTTCATCTTAATAATCCTGTCAGTAGTTGCCTGAGTAGTAATTCCACCAACAAAAATTCCATGGTTATGTGGAGCCTTTCCTCCGAGTACCGCCAGCATTTCATGAGCACTTCTGCTTATATCCAGGGACTCAAAATAGTGAGCCGCTATTTGATTATTCTTATCTTCAGGCAGTCTGAAATCATGATGATCAGTTACATACAGCAGATACCTGTCGGGTAATCTTACGAAATCAGGTATTGTGTACTGATAGAAATGCCGTATATGATTTTGCAGGAACTCACATCCATGCAGGATATCCCGAAGATACCTTCCCTGTTCGGTCGGAACAACACCCATTGCGGCTTCAAGTGCCAGGGTCGATGCCATTGAGTGGGCTGTAGAGCATATTCCGCAAATTCGCTGTGTGAAGTATACAGCATCAAAAGGATTTCTTCCCACAAGCATCTTCTCAAACCCGCGGAAAAGCAGCCCTTTCGTTTTGACATCTGCTACTTTGTTATTATCAATTGCTGCATCTATCTCCATAAACCCGCTGATTCTTGTAACAGGGTTTATAACAATCCTCTTAGTCATTCTTTTACCTCTCTGGTAGTATTGTACGAGATAAAAGGTTCCATTTGATCCGGAAATCCAAACTGTGCACACCCAATACAAGGTGTATCATCTTCGATAGGCCAGTTCACATACTGATTCCACTTTCTCACCGGACAGTCTATACGGGTCACAGGACCCCTGCATCCTAGTTTAAACATACAGGTGCTTTCCCCCAGTTTTTTTGCAAATATTCCTTTATCAAAAAATGATCTTCTGGGACAACGGTCGTGTATTAATGTACTATAAAATAATAATGGTCTATCCTTGCTGTCAAGCTCTGGCTCTCCGTATAACAGGATATGTGCCAGTGTCCCTAAAAACCAGTCAGGATGGCATGGACACCCTGGAAGCTTTATTACTTTTCTGTTTAAAACACTTTGCACACTGACACATCCGGCAGGGTTCGGTTTGGCTGCAGAAAAACCTCCATGAGTTGCACAGGCTCCAAGAGCTATAACATGAGAAGCCTTTTCACCCAATAGTTTGATTGCATTTAATGCAGTAACAGGTTCACCCTTCCAACGACCAATAACATTGTATAGCCCGTTATTTTTAGTTGCCACTGCCCCCTCTACGGCAAGAATATAATCTTTATCAGTAATACCCATCAACTGCTCCATAGCGGTTTCACCTTCAGCTGACATCAGACTGTTATCAAATATAAAATCAGTCATCTGTGAAATAAGATATTTGAAATCTGGGTTTGCTCCATCCAAAAGTGAAATGATGTTTCCGGAACAGCCTGTTAATTCAAGCCAGACCAGCTTCTTCCTAATCAGTGTACCATCCTGTATTTCATCCTTAACCTTATTAAATAAGTCCGATGCTGTATGAAGCCGTGCAGTATACTCCGGGCACTCTCTTATTCCATTATTCATTTTCAAAGCTCCAAAGTAATATAAATTCAGTGTCTTTCTATAACTGTCAACTTTCAACTGTTTACCAGCTTCCCAATTACTTTTAACTTGCTTAATACAGGCTGTACTCCATGACATGAAGCAAATTCTACTGTTACGTCTTTTCCTGCTGTAAGGCCAAAATGTGAAGCAGCAGCCCAGGCGGCATTATTTGTGACATCATATACTATCCCGTTTACAGCGACATAAGCAGGGCTTCCGTCTTTTCCGTTAAACTTCGACAGTTGCTGAAGAGTAAGGTCTCTATCCGAGTTCTGTTGAGGCAATTCGCCGGGGCTACTCTGCATTTGATTAACCTGATGACATATCATGCTGCTTAAAAAATCAATCTCATTAATTTTGCAATTAAGTTGAACAAGAAGAATATTTCTGGTATATGTACATGGTGCTCTATATAGCAAATTAATGCAGTTTTCCAATTCCCCAATCAATGTTTTTATTCGCTGACAGATGGAGCTCTCATAACAATCTATAAAAACCACTCCTATAAATTTATTATGTACATTGAATAAATATTCTCTTTATGTTTAAACGCAGATAATATGTGAATGATAAATCTCATATCATCTGCGTTTATTTTGTTTATTTAAATTAATCAATTACATTTAAGCTTATAACGGACGTGCAATCTCAAATTCAGCAAGCCAGCGATGGTATTTGCCGTCTTCAAGTCTTAAATCATAAAAATGTGTTCTAGCAATAACTTTTACAATCCTGACAACTGTTCCTATTTTTATCATTGGAGGATGTCCTTGATTTACCAATATTCTTGCATAATCTCCTACTTGGAGATAATTATATGGTCTTGGATTTAAAGCCTGCAACTCAAACCAGGCAAACCATGTATGAAGTTCCCCGTCAGGTAACTGTACAGCGTATAATGTACCAGTTACAGGCGAAATGATGGTAGCTTCTGTACCACTTTTTATTTCCGGTGGGTGAAATACCAATGATACAACTCTATCCCCCGGTTTAAATTCAGGGTAGCCTGCACACCAAACAGCCATTGTTATCACTCCTAAAAGTTTTCAATGTATTTTATGAGTTTGGTGACATAAATGTGATTATTTTGAAACATGATGCGGCTGAAATGAAGGAGTTTATAGAGGAGAAGTTGTAAGTAAACAACAAAAACACCAGCCTCTTAAGCTGGTGTCTCTGATATCATTTACCGAGTAAGTCTGTAAGCCGGGTTCTGTATTAAACGATCATCTATCTAGGCCGTACATTTCTGTATGGCTCAAGCCACCTACCCGGGACGAGCGGGCCACTCATTTGTCCCTCTTTACGGTGTTG
>JAEWTV010000065.1 GCA_023397675.1 Bacillota bacterium
TTTTATGGTTTTTAGGCATTATGCCAAGCCCTTTTTGCATATATCGATTTTAGATGGTATTTAAACCAGAAAGGATAGGTTTTTATATGAATGACGCGTTTACAAAGAAACTTTCCGAATTACTGGGCAAGGTGGATGAAAAGGTTCTTGAAATGAAAATTAATCAAGCCATTGAAATGCTTCGTAAAGGGAACACCGAAGAACTGGTCAAGAGAATAAACAAAATGGATAAGAACGAGCTGCTTGATAAATTGAACGAACTGGATGATACAAAGCTAAAAGAACTTAACATCGACAAAAAGGAATTACGGAAAAAAGTAAATGACGCTGATTTCGAAAAAATGGCACAGCTTTTGGGGGATGACAATTCCGAGCTGGTAGACAAAATCAAGGACATGATGAAATAAAACCTGAAATATTTTAAATAATAAGCCTTTTGGGGGGATTTTAATGAGTGACGATCTCAACAATAAATTAAAGCAGCTAACAGATTTGCTGACACAGGACAACATGCCGGATAACTTAAAAAGCCTATTTTCGCTGTTGACAGGGCCAAGCAAGAGCGAACCCTCGCAAAAGGTCGAGGAAGCGCCGGTAATTAAAGAACCAAAGGAAGAACCTCAGAATAAGAATGATTTTGATACTACAGACATGGTACGTAAAATACGAACCGTACTGGACAGGGTTAACACCAGGAATGACCCTAGAGTAAACCTTTTAACAGCTATAAGACCTTATATGAATAACAGCAGACAAAAGAAGCTGGATAACTGCATAAAAATTCTTCAGGTTTCCACTCTTGCAAGACTGATGGATGATGTGGACAAATAGGATTGGGGGCATGAGACATGTACAGGAAATATCCAACTCCGGGAAGAAGGTACAATTATTCAAATCCCTTCTATAACCCGATGCAGCCCGAAAATATACCGTCTGAAGATTTTGGAATACCCAATGAAACAATAGATATTCCATCCCCTAATGAGCCTTCTGAAAATATTGAAAGAAAGAAAAGCTCATTTTTTCCTGCGCTCAGTTCTTTAGGCGGGATTTCTTCAATATTTAAAAAGGTTAAAATAGATGAGCTCATACTTATCGGTCTGATATTTCTTTTGATTGATGAAAAAATAGAAGATGATATGTTGATGATAACTCTGCTGTACATATTATTAGCCGGAAGAGAACTTTTTTAATTTTTTTTATGAATATTATATTGGGAATGACAAAAAATATTTTAAGGAAATACTAATTCAGGCGGTGCAGCCTTACAAAGGAGAAATTCAAATTGAAAAGAAGAATACTGGTATTACTGGTTATCACAGCAGTGCTGACATCTTCTATTTACTATTTATACAGAGTAGAGAAAAAGGAGCAGTCTGATTTACAGAACGTACTCTCCCAGATTGGATCTACCGGTCAAGAAGTACGGGATATCCAGCAAAAGCTTCATAACTGGGGATATTATTCAGGATCTGTTGATGGAATTTACGGAAACCAGACTTTTAATGCTGTAACGAAATTTCAACGAAAAAACGGCTTAACCGTTGATGGCATAGCAGGGCCTGAAACACTAGCGGCGTTAGGTCTTCCTTCCAGCTCTTCAGCATCTTCTGGCGGTTCTTCAAACGGAGATGTTAATCTTCTTGCGCATATAATTTACGGGGAATCACGTGGGGAACCATATGTAGGTCAAGTTGCAGTTGGAGCTGTAATTCTTAACAGGACCAGGGACAGCCGTTTCCCACAAACCTTAGCAGGAGTTATTTATCAGCCGGGTGCTTTTGATGCAGTTTCAGACGGGCAGATAAACCTTGAGCCTGACCAGGCAGCTTATAACGCCGCAAGGGATGCTATTAACGGGTGGGACCCTACCGGAGGTGCAGTCTACTATTATAATCCTGCAACAGCGACAAGCAGCTGGATATGGAGTAGAGTAATAGTGTTGAAAATAGGAAACCATAACTTTGCAATTTAATTATTGGAATAAAGTAAAAGGACAGTTTTGAATTGTGAACTGTCCTTTAGTTTATGTATTCATAATTTCTGTTTTTATTCTTATGCCGCAACCCTGTTATGTCTGTTTGCGGTTATGTACTTAAAGATGTAAAACACATAAGTCGCAAGGAATGAAGAAAAAACGGTATTCAAAGACCAGTTTATGACGAACAGAACTATTGAGATAAATGTTGCATCCGGGTTGGTACCTAACAATATCCTATCAGCCGCAAGCAATAATCCTTGATAAACTATAAAAACCAAACCTATTAAAACAACTCTGCCTGCTATTTTCCAGAACATTGTATCTGCCACATGCTTTCCATAACTGAAAGACTTTTTGCCTGAATTCACTGATGCAGGGAACCAGAACAGCACATACGTTGTAAAGAATATAACAAGGAAAAATAGTACCAAAACTGTAATCAAATCCAGGATAAGTGCTGATGCCATCAGTCCGGCCTTGCCTGAAAGCCAAGCCTTTGTAATTGCTATTGCAGGGACAGACACTACCATAAGGAACAATAAAAATAGTATTCCAAAGAATAAAACTCTGAATGTAACAAACACGGTTTTGAAGTAGTATTTTTTTAGCCCCTCTGAAAATTCACCCGGAGCCTTTTGTCGTCCTTCCATAGCCTTATTGATAGCGTTAAAGGAACCTGAGAAAAATATTGAGCATATGAAAGAAACAGCCAGAATAACTCCTATCAAAATTAAAATAGTTTTAACTATTGACACAGGAGAACTAATAAAATGGGTTAAAAGATTGAGAAAATTGACAATATTACTGAAATCAATGCCGCCAAGCCCAAAAATAAAGGCATAAAGCGGGTTATAAAAATTAATAATTCCTATTCCAAGCATGACAAACCCAAAGGAAAGCCAGATGGAACGTCTTTTAAACATTATATTAATGGAGTTGGAAAATGCGTGCATTACAATTACCTTCCTTTGCAGAAAAAAATGCAAATAAATTACTATAATTATGGACTAATCCTCATAATTATAGCATAATAACAAAATAGTGTAAACACAGGTAACATAGGGCTAGCCGGATTATTGTATGTACTGGTCTTTTTTGTTATTATAATAATTATTATACCCCAGTTAAAAAATTCCCTACTTTAGTAACAGGAAGTGAATCATTTATGATAAATAAACCTCTTCTTCAACTGGTATATGAACCTGCATATATGCAGCGGTGGAATGATTATATGCGGGCAAAGGGCTTCACCGAACTTGACAAGCAGGCTCATAAAATGGTTATAGCATATATGCTGGGCAGATTTGAAGAATCAGACAAGAATGCGGTTATTGACTGGAAAGCACTTATCAGCGGCGGTCTTTATGAGTTGCTGCACAGAATAATGCTTACAGATATAAAACCACCTATTTTTCATAAGCTTATGTCCCAAAAAGGCGACCAACTGAACATGTGGGTTCTTGAGAACCTTGCGAATACAGGAATCTATGAGGTACAGGGCAATTTCCGTAAGGAAATGGAACGGTATTTTAAAGATCAAGATTATTTCCCTTTGGAGAAAAAAATCCTCAAAGCCTCACATTACCTTGCAACAAACTGGGAATTCAAAATAATATACAAGCTCAATTCAAGCCTTTACGGTATTGAAGAAACAAAGCTTGAAATAGAAGATGAGATTCTTGAGCATATGGATCTTGCCGGAGTTAAAAGGCTTCAGAGAGGAAGAGAAACACAGCATTTCATTGATATAGTAGGTCAGCTGAGGTTTCAGCTCAGATGGGCACAAACAGCACGAATACCTGAAACCTCGGTGCTTGGTCACATGCTTATAGTAGCTATACTTTCTTATCTGTGTTCTCTTGAGCTTGGTGCTTGTGACAAAAGAATATACAACAACTTTTTTGCAGGACTTTTTCACGATCTTCCTGAAGCCTTAACCCGTGATATAGTTTCACCTGTTAAAAAATCCGTCCAGGGCCTTAATGATGTAATTAAGGAGATAGAAAAGCTGCAGGTGGATGAAAAAATTCTGCCACTGCTGCCTAATGCATGGCATGACGAAATATCCTACTTTCTTGATGACGAGTTTAAAAACCGCATAATTCAAGATGGGGCTATAAAATACGTAGAAGCAGAAGATATATGCAAAAATTATAATAACGATACTTTTTCTCCTATTGACGGAGAGGTAATTGAAACGTGCGATAAACTTGCCGCATACATGGAAGCATATCTTTCAATATCCCACGGTGTTAAATCCCATGGGCTTTACGAAGGACATGACTTTCTTTACAACAAGTTCAAAGACAAGAAAATATCAAACATCAACTTTGGAGAGTTTTTTGATTACTTCAGGCTCCCTTAATGTAATCAAGCCTGATTTCATTCATATATTTGTTTACCAGATCCATGGATATGAAGCCTATTTCTTTAAAATTAGCGTTTGCTGCTGCACAAGCCATTCCAAGCTTAAGCATTTCATCCAGGGATGCCTTTCTTTCAATTGCAGCAGCAAAGCCTGCAACCATGGAATCTCCTGACCCGATTGTATTTACAACCTCTATTTCAGGTACATAAGCCCTGATTATTGTATCTGAAGTAACCAGCAACGCCCCTTCACTTCCCATTGAAGTAACAACAACCTTGACCCCTCCTGCAACAATGCCCATACTTGTCTGGATAATATCCTCAAATGTTTTAAGGTTTTTGCCTGCAAAGGCGGACAATTCCCTTAAATTAGGCTTTATAAGATAAGGGCAGGCTTTTATTCCTTCTAAAAGAACCTCATTACTTGTATCCAGAATGGTGGAAATACCTTTTTGAGATGCAATATCCACCAATTTGCGGTAAAAATCCGCAGGGATACCGCATGGAAGCACTCCAGAACAAACAAGCACGCCAGTATGCTCCAATACTTCAGTGAACTTATCGACAAAAGTTCGAGCTTGTTCGGGAGAGATAAAAGGCCCTATTTCAAGCAGCTCTGTTTCCTTTCGTGTTTCTTTGTCTATTATATTACTATTTGTGCGGGATTCACCTTCAACCTCAAGAAAAACCGTCTTTGCTCCAACCTCTACAAGTCTCTCTTCAAGCCAATTACCGGCACTCCCTGCCTTAAAGCCCATTGTTGTTACGTTTTCTCCAAGAAGGCAGGCAACTCGTGAAACATTTATACCCTTGCCGCCTGCAGATTTATATATGTCCTTCACCCTATACAGATTACCTGCTTCAAAGTTCTCTACAAAATATATTTTATCTACTGCCGGACTTAATGAAAGTGCTGTTATCATGATATTCCCCTGTTAAAGAATTATTTAACCATTACATTATTTAATGATAACAGAAAAATGTTTAAAAAATAAGAGTTGGATAATCCAACCCTTATTTACACTTTGATTTGCCTTTTGAATCCTTTTTTTCGTTTCTGTCCACCATATGTGATGAATTTTCTCCAAGCTTGTCATTGAAGAATTCCGGACCGGATTTATCACTCTTGGTTTTTTGGTTCTTATCTCCCATAAAAATCGCCTCCTTTTACAATTAGTATTGATTAAAAAAGGAAATTTATTCAGTGCTTGGAAAGGTTTTTACATTTCATACTCACTTTCATTTTTCCGGACTATCCAATCTACTGTTTTTAGCTCTTGTGCCAGCTTAAACAAAGCATTATCCTTCATTTTTGCCTCAAGCATTATATCAAAATCCCTGCCCAAATCTCTTGCAACCTTGAGGAAATCTACAAAACCTGCTGAATTGATAAAGTCTGAATGGTGCCTGAATTCCTTATCACACTTGGGGCTTGAGAAATGTATTTTGGGGCTGAAGTATTGCCCCTGCCAGGTATCAAACACTTCTGAGAGAAAGCCAGCAAGGCTTTCACCGTTATTGTTACAGTTATGGTGGTGGACATCCAGTACCATAGGTATATTAAGCTCCCTGCAAATTCCAAGTACATCTTTTACAGAATAGGACTTATCGTCGTTTTCAAGGATTATTCTTTTACGTATCCTTTCTGGCAGCAGCTTGAAATTAGTTTTAAAACGTTCAATGGAGGATTCCTTATCCTTGTATAACCCGCCTACATGCATAACAAGCTTGTACCTGTAGTCATCCAGGCCCATGGCTTCATAAACCCTGACATGATAATCAAGGTCTTTTATGGATTCCTCAACAACCTCAGGTTTTATGGAATTTATAAGCGTGTAATGATCAGGATGGGCACTTACCCTGATATCATTTTCTCTAACAAAATCACCTATATGCCGGAATTGATCCTTTAGATCGGAGGAATAATCCCAATTGTCAAGTACGGGGTGAGTTGCTAAAGGTATAAGCTTTGAGGTAAATCTATAAACATTTATGTTGTATGCAAGATTATAACGGAGGATTCTCAAGGTGTTCTCAAGATTTTTTACTGCAATTCTCCGAACCTTTCCCATTGCTGCTTCTCTGTCCGTGAGCTTGTTAAAGGCAGCAACGGTGACTGTTCCCGAAGGAGAGCAGTCTTCAAGGTTTAAAGTCATAGCAACATATCCCAGTCTGAATTTCATATTTACCCCCGATTAGGTTGATAAGTTTATTATTTGTAAACTAAGAACAAAATATTAAAAGCCCTGAAAAGTATCAGAGCTTTTAATAAATGAACATATTTTGTATGATGCCTTAGATTACTGTAAGTTCCTCTTTAATATCTTTAACATCAGTTCCTTTACGTGCAAGTCCTGCAACCATGTTGGCATTTTTCATATCACCATAAAAAATCAAGCCTTTTACAGTATCATCCTTTAATATCACCCGTTTATATACCTTTAAATCCTTATTGTAATTGGTGAGGATTTCATAGTCATTTCCTGAAGGATTAACTGCTCCCATTGACAAAAACGGTATATCCCTTAATTGAACCGAATTAAGCATTGACTGCGAGCTTGAAAATTCCTGCTGAACACCTGACATATTAAAGGCTGCACACCTACCCTGAGCCATTGCATTCGGCCAAACATAGCTTGAAACATATTCATCCGACAACTTATCAATGGCTTCAGCAATGTCACCAGCGGCAAATATATTTTGAACCGAGGTTTCCATAAGCTTATTTACAAGTATTCCTCTCTCAGTCTTTATTCCGGTATCTTTAACAATACCGATATTAGGTCTTGAGCCTATTGTAAGTATAATAAGGTCAAAATCAAATTCCCTTCCGTTTGAAAGAACTGCCCTGCCCCCATTGCTGCGTAAATTGGTGTCTGAACCTTCTATTCTCTCAATAGTTGTGTTTAAACTGAATTCAATGCCATGCTCAATAATCTCTCCCAGAAGAACTTTCATTGACTCACCGTCCAGTTGCTTCGGAAGAATCTTGTCAATCCGGTCAATTATAAGAGGTTTCATGCCAAGATTTTTGAGTGCAAAACCCAATTCTATGCCTGTCAGTCCCCCTCCAACTATAAGTGCAGTGCCATCACGAATAACGTTTTCTCTTATATGATCAGCATCCTTAACGGAATTGAGTGTAAAATAACGAACCTTGTCCAAGCCCTCCATATAAGGTATAAACGGACTACCACCTGCAGCCAGTAGAAGCTTGTCATAATCCAGAACTCCACCAGAACCGAGACGGATTTTACATTGATTGATATCAAGCTGCTGTATGCTTTCATTAAATAAAACATCAATTTTGTTTTTTTCATAAGACTTAATATCCCTGATAAAAAGCTTTTCTCGCAGCAGCTTACCCCCTATGTAATCAGGCAGCATACACTTGCTATATACCGGAGAGTCCTCACTGCTGATAATGGTTATTGAATCTTCATTCCTGAGCTCACGGATTTTTTCAGCCGCAGTGATACCTGCGGCACCATTTCCTATAATTACATGCTTCATAAAATTCAACTCCGGAATCCAAAATATTTATCTATTTTTCGTCTATTAGGGCAACTACTTCTATTTCGATTCCTACATCCTTGGGAAGTCTTGCCACTTCAACACAGGACCTTGCAGGAAAAGGCTGTTGAAAGTAATCATTATATATTAAATTTACTATTTGAAAATCATTCATGTCCTTTATAAATACTGTTGTTTTAACTACACTGCCAAGGTTTGACCCTGCCGCTTCAAGAATAACCTTAAGATTTTGCATTACCTGATTAGTCTGGGCAACAATATCACCTTTGACAATTTCCCCTGTTACAGGATTAATGGGTATCTGACCAGAGGTATAAATAAAGCTTCCGGCAATCAAGGCCTGAGAATATGGTCCGATAGCAGCCGGTGCCTTATCTGTGGAAACTGAGTTAATATTCAAAGAAAATCATCTCCTTTTGATTATTTTACCACACAACAGCCTGGTATTAACAAAATAGGCAGTACATTTTAATAATTATTTTCAAAGAATAAAGTGAGCTTTGCTGAAGAAACTAATATCGGAGGCGATATATATGACTACACTAAAAGCTGATTTTGATAGAATGATCGATGCAAGAAATGTTGTTGGTGAACTTAAAAATCTTGGCTATAATGCACACATAGACATGGCGGATACCTTTGGGACTGAGTTTGCAATGGAAACAGGCATCCCTGGCAGAACAGCCTTAAGTCTTTCAGCAGTTGTTTTAAAACCTCATGTAAACTTATACACTGTTGGCAAAACTCCACTTCTTGCTGCAGACCCTATGGTAAGCGGAAGCAGCATAACCGATGAAAGCAAGGGTATAAATGTCAAGCTTATGGTAAATGTGCCAGAAGATAAAATGAATGAAGTCAAAGAGCTTATATCAGGCATGGGCGGAAACATAAGATAAATAATTTTTTTTATAGATTAAAAAGGGTTTTTTATGTTCTCATGGAATATTATTAAACATAAGTCTTTAATAGTAGTGCTTAGCTATTCATATTATTATGTTTTCAGCTTTAAATAACGAGAGGATGGTAACATAATGAAGGCTATTATTATGGCAGGCGGAGAAGGCTCAAGGCTCCGTCCGCTGACATGTGATATTCCCAAACCCATGGTTCCAATTATGAATAAACCGATCATGGAACATATAATCAATCTGCTGAGGGATCACGGCATTACCGAAATAGGCGTAACATTGATGTATCTTCCCCAAAGAATAAGAGATTACTTTGGGAACGGCTCCAATTATGGAGTTAACCTTACATATTTCATCGAGGACGAACCCCTTGGAACAGCCGGCAGTGTCAAAAATGCAGAAAGTTTTCTGGATGAAACCTTCATAGTAATAAGCGGGGATTCATTAACCAATATGAATCTTACAAAGGCTCTTGAATTTCACACATCAAAAAAATCAAAAGCAACTCTTGTTCTTACAAAAGTGGATGTACCCTTGGAGTATGGGGTTGTTATCCTTGACAAGGGAGGAGCTATAACCGGGTTCCTCGAAAAGCCCAGCTGGGGAGAAGTATTCAGCGATACTGTCAATACAGGAACATATATACTCGAACCAGAGGCATTGAAGTATTTTGAGAACGGAACAAAGTATGATTTCAGCCAGGACCTGTTTCCTCTTATGCTCTCAATGCACGAACCCATGTATGGCTATGTAACGCCGGATTACTGGTGTGATATAGGCGACTTGGATGCTTATCTTGGTGCACATTACGATATAATACAGGGTAAAATTGAGCTTCACTATGATGCAAAGGAACTTAAACCAGGGGTCTGGGTAGGACCAGGCACAGTCATTGATCCAGGTACTGATATAACTGGTCCGTGTATCATTGGAAGCAACTGCCACATAGGTAAATCTGCAAGAATTGAAGAAATGACTGTTATAGGAAATAATAATGTCATAGAAAATGATGTCTCAATTAAGAGAAGTGTTATATGGGACAATAATTTTATAGAACATAGCTCTGAAATACGGGGATCAATCATATGCAACCGCATCAATTTAAAGCATTACGTATCGGTTTTCGAAAACGCCATAGTCGGTGACGATTGCTGTATTAGCGAGAGAGTTATAATTAAACCCAATATAAAAATTTGGCCTCAAAAAACCATAGACCCCTTTGCTGTTGTAGACAGGAATATTATATGGGGTTCAAAGCATTCACGGACAATTTTCGGTGAAAACGGATTATCAGGTATAATTAATGTTGATATTTCTCCAGAATTCGCCACAAGACTTGGCGCAGCTTATGGATCAATATTCAAAAAGAGCTCCAAGGTAGTCGTAAGCTCAACAACCTCGAATTCAGCCAGAATGTTCAAGCACGCTTTCGTATCCGGGCTGTTGTCAGTTGGTATTGAAGTGTTCAATATGAGCAGCCTTCTCACCCCTATTGCACGTCACGCAATCAATTACCTTTCAGTAGAAGGCGGAATACATATCAAATTGAGCGACGACAATCCAAACAAGTTGCAGGTTGACTTTATGGACCTTATGGGAGCAAGCATAAGCCGTCTTATGGAACGGAAGATAGAGAACGCATTTGCAAAGGAAGACTTCAAAAGATGTTCCGGCGATGAAATAAGCAGACTTAACAATATCACCGATTTTAAAAATTCATATATGCGTGCTATATTAAGTGATATAAATGTAGATAAAATCAAGAGTAAGGCCCCCAAGATATGTATTTTTTCACCCTCGGATTTTGTAATATCGGTAGTTGCCCCCATGCTTTCGGATGTAGGCTGCAAACCTGCAAGCTTTTCATCAACGAATTTTTCAGATACCGAGGAAGTAATTGATGAAATAGAAAAAAGCAATGCCAACTTCGCAGCATATATAGACAGTAATGCAGAAGTACTTGAACTGATTGACTCAAAAGGTAATGTTATAAAGGATGATTTATTCCTGCTTCTGGTATCATTAATAATTCTTAAAACGGAAAAGGAAGCTAAAATAATAGTTCCTGTAACCGCTTCTTCTATCATTGAGCAAATTGCCGAGAAATATAACGGTACGGTTATAAGGACAAAAACATCGACACAGGCCTTAATGGAAAGGATGTTAAACCACAATCAGTTTAAAAAGAATGAAAATATGAATCAGTTTTTACTTAATTTTGATGCACTTGCAGGATTAATTAAAATACTTGAATTTTTATGTACATTTAATACTTCATTATCTGAAGCATTAAAGGAAATCCCCGATTTCCATATGAGCCAGAAAAAGATTTTCTGCCCGTGGGAGCTTAAGGGAAAGGTCATGAGGACCCTTATTACAGAAAAAAGCAAGGATAAAATAGAGCTACTCGACGGTGTAAAGTTCATGCTTGAGGATGGATGGGTACTTATACTTCCAGATGCAGACCTTCCACTGTGCAGAGTTTATGCCGAAGGAATTAATCCACAAGTCGCAGAAAGTATGTGCCAGAAATATACGGAAAAAATAAAGCTTATAATCAACGGAAGGTAGTTTTTAGAATGCAAACCCTGATTATTGATGAAAAAGACAGCAATAAACGAATTGATAAGGTTATAATGAGTATTTTCCCTGCACTGCCTTCAGGAGCATTGTATAAGGCATTCAGGAAGAAGGATATCAAAGCAAACGGTATAAGGATAAAAGAAACCTATGTAACCAAGCCTCAGGATAAAATTGAAATATATATAATAGATAATATCCTAAATGGAATTGATTCCGATGGCAAAAGAAATAAAAGTACTGGTTTTACAGTGGTTTATGAAGACAACAACATACTTGTAGTAAACAAGCAGCAGGGTATTCCTGTTCACCCTGACAGGGATCAAAAGGAAGGAACATTAATTGATAACGTTCAGGAATATCTCTATGAAAAGGGAGAATTCAGCAAAAAAAACTCATTTCAGCCAGCATTGTGTCACAGGATAGACAGAAACACCGGTGGACTTGTAATCATTGCAAAAACCCCTGGGGCGCTTGAAATAATGCTTGAAAAAATAAAAAACAGGGAAATTAAAAAGTACTATCAATGCCTTGTTGCAGGCACAATGGAGAAAGATTCAGCAGAACTTACCGCTTATCTGGAAAAGGACGAGAGGAAAAGCAGGGTTTTTATAAACAACACCCCATCCAAAAACTCTCTTAAGATAGTAACCCGCTACAAGGTACTTGCCAAGCAGAAAGATATGAGCCTTCTTGAGGTAGAACTTGTAACAGGCCGAACGCACCAGATTAGAGCCCATTTGGCAAGTATTGGCCACCCGATAATTGGTGATGGAAAATATGGAAGCAATCAGATAAACAGGCCTCTGGGAGCAAAATACCAGGCACTTTGGGCATATAAACTCGAATTTGCTTTAAAGAATGCAGGAGAATTAAATTATCTCAAGGGTAGGATTATTGAAGTAGACCCCGATTTTCAAGTTAAGAACAGTATAAAATAAAAAAGAGATATGGTTTTCCATACCTCTTTCTTTGTTACCTAAATTATTTTCCTATAAACTGCTGTACAAGAATCTTTCCGTATGTTGGACTGCTTACGATTCCGATTCCTGTATAATTATAACTCGTGTTCAAAATATTTGCCTTATGTCCCGGTGAATTCATCCATGCGTCAAATGCAGCCTGTACTGTCTGATTTCCTGCAATGTTTTCACCTGCGGTCTTGAATGTTACACCAAACTGTCTCATCATATCAAACGGTGAACCATAAGTCGGTGACTGATGAGAAAAATAATTATTGTTAACCATATCCTGTGCTTTAAGTCTTGCTGTTTTCACAACACCCATATCAAAAGCCAGCGGCGATGCTCCCGCACTTGCTCTAGCCTTATTTACAAGGTTGAGTAACGTCTGTTCATCTGCCGATATACCTGCTGGAGTGGTTGTTCCAGGTGTAGGTGTTGATGGCGTTGGTGTTGGTGTCTTTGGGGTCGGTGCCGGCGTTGGTGTCTTTGGGGTTGGTGCTGGCGTTGGTGTTGTCTTAGGTGCTGGAGCCGGTGTTGTTGATGCCACTTTTAAATATTTACTTGAAGCTGCACCGACACATCCTTTATTTGGCTCATAAACTGCATACCAATCACCAAGTTTTCCAAATATCTTTACTGTAGCCCATTGTTTAAGTACACACACTATAGGATAATTTGTTGACGGTCCTTGTCTAACATTCAACCCTGGCGCTGTAACTACTGCTGTAACATAATCCACCCTCTGAAAATAGGGAGCAGCTTCTACGGTATTGTTCTTAACAACTCCCGTGAACGCGAATGCCATCGTCAGAACGATGGAAAGTGCAAGTACTAAGGCAATCCTTCTTTTCATGTAATCCCTCCATAATCAGCTGCTAAAATTAATTAAATTTTGCACCGTTCGAGATGAGATGAAAACATGATAAACCCATAAATCTTAGCTTTTGGATATAATTGGCCTGTTTATCAGATTTATCACAAATTACATTTTCAATCTCTTTGATAATAGTATTAACAAAATTGTTATAATTATTTACTAAAGTAAAAAATCTCTTATGTCAGAAGGAATTTATATTGTACGTGTCGAATTGCATGTAATTGTAACCCTTGTAACCAGTAGCACATTATTATCTTTTCGAGGGGATGATACTCAAGATGATAAAAAAGGTTTCTATAATTTTTTTATTGGTTGCTGCCTTACTATCAGGATGCAGTTCAACTAATGACTCAAATAAGAATGATACATCTACAAGTGCAATAACTTTAACAGAACACAATGGTTTATTCACAGATAAATCAAAGGTTGATATGCCAAAAAATGAACCTTTAGCAAGTGAAGAAACAGGATATATCCTGCCGGATAGTGGCAAACGTTTAATAGCTGACAATGAGATTGAAAACTTTGGTAAATTTACACTACTGCTCGCAAAGAATGAGATATTTGCACGAAAAGGTTATAAGTTCAATCAGAAAGAGCTTCTGGATTACTTTAGCAATATGGAATGGTATAAACCCATTGACGGTGTTAAAGGTACCTATGAAAGTTTAAATGAAATAGAAAAAAAGAATTTTGATCTTATAAACGAGAAATGGAAGAAGGTAAATGATTTCAGTATAGAAGAACAGAAAGAATATAATAAAAGTATAGAAAAGGACATCAATGGCGATGGCATTCAGGAAACCATTAAGGTGGTTCTTAAAGAAGATAACTATAAACTGACAATTAGTTCTGCTGGTAAGGATTATGTGGTAAACGGCAATTTGGAATCCATACAAAATAAACTTTATATGGCCGATTTTGATGTAAATGATAAATTTAAAGAACTATATATAAACTACGACGGTCCAAGTAGCGATCCAGGAGTAGTAATATTCCGCTTTACAGGCAACAAAATTCAGAAGATTAATGAACTTGAAGGGTATATAGATTCTTACGATGGCAAAGGAAAAATATATTCAGAATTTAGTAGAACAAATGATCAGAATAGAGTTGTAATAAGCTATTATGAGTTGGGCAAAGGTCAGGCAACACCCCCCAGAAGCGAAATCATAAATAAATACCTGCAATATGATTCAAGGCTCATTCTTTTTAATAACATCAAAGATGACTCACATCTGACTTTTATGAGTATGTCAGGTATAACCGATATCAATGAGCTGCAGAAATATATTGGAGAACACTATACAAAAGCACAAATAGCCAAAATCACTAATCTTAATGAAAAGCTTCAAATAATAGACATAGACTATGACGCATACAGTTCGACAGGAGAAAAATATATCAGGAATATTCCGATAAAGGTCAAAGCCTCTGACGGAAAACAAGGCTGGATAGTATGGCCAAATGGAGGAGATTAGAAAATACCCTGTAAAATATTTATTTGTAAAGGGGCGTCGGTGAATTACACCAAGACGCCCCTTTTATAATTAATACGCCTTACCCCAGTAAAGCATTTTGTCTGCAGGCTTTCCACAGCAAACACAATGATCGGATATCTTTTCCTGTTCAAAAGGAATACACCTTGAAGTCGCACCGGTTTTTTCCTTGATCTTGTCTTCGCATTCCTGATTTCCGCACCACATTGCTTTTACAAACCCTGGAGTTTCATTTACTATCCTTTCAAACTCTTCTATGGTAGCGGCTTTATATGTTTTGCCGTCCCTGTGATTTCTGGCTTTTTCAAGAAGTCCGTTTTGTATGGCGGCAAGTACTTCCTTTACCTTTTCTTCAAGCTCATCAAGTGAAATAAATATCTTTTCGCCACTGTCACGTCTTACAAGCACTGCCTGATTTTTCTCAATATCCTTAGGTCCTATTTCAAGACGGAGCGGCACACCCTTCATTTCATATTCACTGAACTTCCAGCCCGGCATTTTGTCACTGTCATCTATCTTAACCCTTGCGAAGGAAGCAAGCCTGTTCTTTATTTCATTTGCCTTATCAAGCACACCTTCCTTATGCTGGGCAATAGGAATTATAACAAGCTGAGTTGGCGCAACCATTGGAGGTAAAACAAGTCCGTTATCATCTCCGTGTACCATTATTATTGCTCCGACAAGTCGGGTTGTAACTCCCCAGGAGGTTTGATGAACATATTTCAATTGGTTGTCCCTGTCTGTGTACTGAATGTCAAAGGCATGGGCAAATCCATCTCCAAAATTGTGTGATGTTCCAGACTGTAATGCTTTGCCATCGTGCATAAGGCTCTCTATTGTATAAGTTTCCTTCGCACCGGCGAACTTTTCCTTATCTGTTTTTCTTCCCTTTACAACAGGGATTGCAAGTATCTGCTCGCAGAAATCAGCATAAACGTTGAGCATACGGATAGTTTCTTCCTGTGCTTCCTCTGCTGTAGCATGAGCAGTGTGACCTTCCTGCCAAAGGAACTCGGTAGTTCTCAAAAACGGACGTGTTGTTTTCTCCCAACGCACAACCGAACACCATTGATTATAGAGCTTCGGAAGATCCCTATATGAATGGATAATATTTGCATAATGATCACAAAACAGTGTTTCAGAGGTTGGACGTACACAAAGCTTTTCTGCAAGCTTTTCCGAGCCTCCATGGGTTACCCATGCAACCTCAGGCGCGAAGCCTTCTACGTGTTCCTTTTCCTTTTGAAGCAGGCTTTCAGGAATAAACATAGGCATATATACATTTTCGTGCCCTGTAGCTTTAAACCTTGCATCCAGGTTCTTCTGTATGTTTTCCCAGATTGCATATCCATAAGGACGGATTATCATACAGCCTCTCACGCTGGAATACTCAATCAACTCCGCCTTTTTAACTACATCTGTATACCATTGTGCAAAATCGACATTCATTGAAGTTATGTCTTCAACCAGTTTTTTTTCATTTGCCATTACAAGCCCTCCTAATATCTGATTTATTTGAATTTTAAATAATTATCTCATGTTAATCTGGGTAATTGATAGCTGACACAACAATGCAAAGTTTATAACTTTTTTCACCTGAAAAATGTCAGAAACGAGCAATGCAAGGAAGCTGAGACTTGATACCCGGAGCGTATTTTTATACGTGAGGACATCAAGTTGATAGCTGACACAGCAATGCGAAGTTTATCACATTTTTCATACAAAATAAAAAACCGCCCCTATAACCTAAGGGACGGAATCTATCCGCGGTACCACCCAAATTGTATTACCCACTCTTTAAGCCATTAACGCAGCTTAGACGCAGCTTTTTTGCTGATTCTCAGGGGTGGGATGAAAAGATATTCCTGGGAACCTTTCACCTTGTGGCTCCTTCTCTTTGAAGCATTACTTTTCTCATTCCCGTCATCGAATATATTTATATTATTATATCTGTTGTTTGGTGTCAATATACTTGCAGGGCTGCCTAAGACAATATATAATTCGATTGTAAGCAGTATAAGGGAAAAGGATGTGTGTGATGTGAAGGTTGGTATAGGCCAGGACAGTCACAGGTTTGATTTTGATAATGAGAATAAAAAGCTTATCCTTGGAGGGGTAATATTTGAAGGCTGTACGCCATTAGCAGGAAACAGTGATGCGGATGTTGTCCTTCACTCTATTACAAACGCTGTATCAGGAGTTACCTGTGTAAATATACTTGGTGAAATAGCCGATGAACTTTGTTTTAAACAAGGTGTAACCAACAGCAGAGTTTATCTTGAGGAAGCCTTGAAGCACCTTAACGGCAGCAAAGTAGTCCATGTCTCTGTTTCAATTGAATGCAGCACACCAAAAATAACACCAAAAATTCCTGAGATGCGCAAAAGCATTTCTGCAATACTGGAAATACCCGAAAACTGTGTAGGTATAACAGCAACTACGGGTGAAGGTCTTACAGCTTTTGGTCAGGGAAAAGGAATTCAGGTTTTCAGCTGTATAACTGTTATATAGTATAATCGCCTTCTATTATAGCCTTTGCTATTATGAGGTCTTCTTTTGTTGTTATCTTGATATTATTGTAGCTGCCTTTTACCAGCTTCACGCTGATACCCATTCTTTCAACCAACTGAGCATCATCTGTGCCGTTAAAATTATCTTTTATGGCTCTCTTGTGCGCTGCCAATACCGTTTCATATAAAAAAGCCTGAGGTGTCTGAACAGACCAGAGAGTATTCCTGTTTAGGGTTTCTTTGATAAGTTCGTCATGACCCACAAGCTTTATAGTATCCTTAACAGGTGTTGCAATTGTGCAGGCACTGTATTCCCTTGCCGCTTCAATCAGCATAACAATTTCATCCTGTTTTATAAAGGGTCTTGCTCCGTCATGAATAAGAACGACTTCGCAATCCTTGTCCACTTCCCTCAAACCATTATAAACAGAGTCCTGCCTGGTCTCTCCCCCGCTTACTATTGATTTGATTTTGTCAAAACCGTATCTGTCTATGATTTCATGCTTGCAGAAAATAATATCATCACCATCTACTACAAGTATGATTTCATCTATGTATTCACAGCGTTCAAAAACCTTTATAGTCCTTGCAAGCAAAGGTATACCGCATATCTCAAGATACTGCTTTTTTATATCCGTACCCATTCTGGTCCCACGTCCTGCGGCAACAATAACCACACTGGTATAGCAATCATTGTTTATAATCATAGTCCCCCCTAATATTAACCTAAAAAAGCCGCTCATAGCGTGAGCAGCTCTAATTAACGTATATCTAAACTATTCTTTCTATGTTAAGTTTGGGCTTTGCAAAAATCATCCTGCCCGCTGCGGTCTGAAGAACACTTGTAACGGTAACGTCAATTTCTTCTCCCATATACCTTCTTCCGCCGTCAACAACGATCATGGTACCGTCTTCAAGGTACCCTATCCCCTGACCGTTTTCCTTTCCATCCTTTATAACCTGTACACTCATATCTTCACCTGGCAGCGCAATAGGCTTTAAGGCATTAACAAGTTCATTGATATTTAATACCGGAACCTCTTGAAAACTCGCAACCTTACTGAGGTTAAAATCTGTTGTTATTATCATTCCATTAAGATTCTTGGCAGCTATTAAAAGCTTGTCATCGACTTCTCCGCCTTCAACAATGTTCATATTTTCTATTCTCACTGGAAATTTAAGTTCCTTCTGAAGCAGATTAAGAACATCCAGACCTCTTCTTCCACGGTTTCTTTTCAGAGTATCCGAAGAGTCCGCAATGTGCCTTAATTCCTCAAGTACGAAAGACGGTACAACCAGTTCACCCTCCAGGAAACCCGTCCTGCAGATATCCAGAATCCTCCCGTCAATAATAATGCTTGTATCCAGAAGTTTGACTGCAGTATTTTTATTTTCTGTATGAGGAGTTTTTGGCTTAAAAAAGTCGGTAATAACTTCATTCTTTTTCCCTACTGCAGCTGCTATACCTATGCAGCCAAAAAGAACGTTTGCAATAATTGCAAGCGGTACACCAATAACATCTATTTTATTGATAGGAATAGTAATCAGATTGGCAACAATTAATCCAGCAATAAGGCCGATTGCAGCCATTCCCATTTCATAGAGGGTCAGTTTCTGGATTAATTGCTCACATTTATCGAGAGTCCGTTGTACTAAAGTAATAAGCAAAGTTCCTGCCGAATAGAATATTATACCGACAAATGCGGATGAAAAAACTAATATTGCAATTTTTACATTTATATTTAAAGTAGAGTTAATGATGGATAAAAAAGTCTTTACAACAGTGTAGCCCGTAATAGCTCCAACCGCGGCAAACGAGATTTTTATAACCTTATTCAGCACTATTTTAACTCCCCTGCACTATTATTTGAACAATTAATTCTGTCAATAACTATTATGCATGCAAAAAAGTATTTATTGAAGCTTCAATTTCAAACTGATTAGCGTTTTTTGCCAGAACCAATTCACTTATAAGAATCTGCCTGGCACTGTTGAGCATCTTTCTTTCACCTGTTGAAAGACCCTTTTCCTTTTCCCTGCACATAAGCGAACGTACAACATCAGCAACTTCATATATGTTGCCGCTCTTTATTTTAATCATGTTTTCCCTGTAACGCTTATTCCAGTTGGCATTCAGGCAGGAATTATTCTCTCCGAGTACCTGGAAAACCTTTTCCACGTCAGATTCGCAAATAATCTCACGAATCCCTATGTCCTCAACATTTTGGGTAGGGATCATAACCTTCATATCACCAATAGGCATTTTAACAACGTAGTAGCTTTTTCTCTGCCCAAGAATCTCTTTTTCCTCGATTGACTCAATTACCCCTGCACCGTGCATCGGGTAAACAATCTTATCTCCTACACTATACATAAAAAACCCCTCCGGTAAAAGCTTTCCCAGCCTTTGTATTCAGGCCATACTGTAAAATGATCTTGTCCCCAATGAGAGAATTTTTGCTTTTGTAAGTAGTATAAGAATATCGGCACCCATGTTGAAACTAAAAGCTGGTGCAAAGAAGAACATTTTGTTTTTAGATATGAATACGGCTCAGGCAATTTTCAAACCTTCTTGAACTTTATTTATGATCATCAACTATAGTGTATGTACCAAAATTTACGATAAATAAAACTTCCTCTAATGGCTATTGGAAGTCTGGAAAATCGCAAAAACAGTTAAATTACGCTATGGATTAAGTATACTACACAGACATTTTTTTGTCAAAAAATAATTTCCCCTAATAAGGTTTTTATACAAATAATGGAATCAAAAAAGGTGCATCTTCCAGCCATTTATAACTATCTCTAAGATACACCTTTCTAAGTACAATTCTACAACCACTTTTTTGTATCGGTTTTCTTAACCTTGATTTCAGGCAGGTTTTCTTTAACAACTTGTGGCTCAGCTACTGTTTCTTCTGTCTTTTTGTCGACCTTCTTATATTTCATGTACTTCTGGAAACGCTCATTTAAGCTCTCGGTATCACAGCATCCTGGGCTTTTACGAACCATCTCAATAAAATCCTTGTACTTCATACATAATTCCCCCTTTCCCACAATAAACTTTTACAATATCAGTATATGAGAAAGGTTAACTTTAGTTGCATTTATGTCAATCCTTGTTAAGTATCCATTTTAACTGCTCAAAGTTGTCCACCCGTTCACCAAGTTCGGTATGCTGCCGGTTCCTGTCAAGAAGCAAAGACCTCATACCTATTTTTCGTGGCGTAATAAAATCATTAATATAATCATCACCTATAAAAGTTATATCACCAGTTTTGGCTCTGGCTTTTTTTGTCGCTTCATTGTAAATATTTATATTTGGCTTTCTCCATCCGGTTTTAATTGACGTAACTATAAAATTAAAATAATCATAAATTTCATTCTCGATAAGTAATTCTTCAATACCGTCCATAACCATAAAGTTTGAAACGACTGCGAGCCTATATTTTTTACCCAGTAGTTCAAGTGCGCTTTTAACCTCTTTTTTTACATAGCACTTGGACTTGTAATTTTTCCAGTAGTTAATATACAACATTTGCGAAATCTTATTAACAGCTATCCCCTGTTTATCTTCAAAAGACAACTGCACAATACGCTTCATTCTTTCATGCATTTCGTACTCTTCATCTTGGGGAATTTCCTGTGCAATGCTTTGCCTTGCATTAATATAATTTTCAAAAAAATCATCAAATGAGTTCCACAGACCTTCCACGCCCGAACCGTCAAAGGCCCAATATGCATAGTCTTTAAGCTTCGGCAGTTCTGTAAGATCTACAAGTGTTTCCATACAGTCAAAAAACAGCCATTTTTTATTCATAGAATACCTCAAAAAAATTTATTAAATAGTGAAGTGATGTTAAGGTTTTGTACGTTTAATATTATATAACACAAGGGAATAACATTTAAATTAATTTAGATGTTATTGCTGTGATAGTAATGAATATTGATTTCAGCCGGCAGTTAAACTATACTTATTTTATAAGATAAGGTTCCGGCGGTGAGAAGGTGAAGCATATGACAAATATCCCTCAAAAGAATGATTACAATTTTTTAGTTTCGGGAGATTCAATTTCCAAGGGAGTAGTATTTGATGAGTCAAGAGGCAGATACTCGCTTATTGAGGATGGATATGTATCTATTCTTCAAAAAGTGGTAAAAGGTGCTGTATTCAATCTTTCCAAATTCGGAAACACCGTAATCAAAGGACTTGGGAAACTTCCAAAGGATGTACAGAGCAGTAACCCGGACATTGTATTAATAGAATTCGGGGGAAACGACTGCGACTTTAACTGGACTGAAATAGCCAAGAATCCCGAAGCAGATCACCAGCCGCATACTGACTATAACCTGTTCCAAAAACTTTTAAGGGATTCAATAAATTCTTTAAAGAATAACAAAATTATACCGGTGTTACTGACACTGCCCCCTTTAGATGCTGACAAATACTTTAAATGGGTAAGCCAAAACAGTGTTGAAGCCGCAAAGAATATCCTTTCTTGGCTTGGCAGTGTTAATAAAATATACTGGTGGCAAGAACGGTACAATGCTGCAATTTTAAAAGTTGCTGAAGAAACAGATACTAAGTTCATTGATGTAAGAGGTGCTTTTCTTGAACATCCTGATTTTCTAAATCTTATATGCAAAGATGGAATCCATCCTAATCAGAATGGTCATATGGTGATAGCTGAAAAAATACTTGACTATGTAAAACCGTATTATCCTTTCCTTTTAAAAGAAAATATTGCTTTTTAAAGTGATAGAAAAAGAGCGGTTTGCTAATCAATACCTTCAAGGTTGAAATCCGGTATATATTCTTCACATGCGGAATCTCTTTCCTGAAAATATCCATGCCGGAATTCAAGCTTAAGAAAGTGCCTTACTACCCTATCATATTCCCACCTTGTAATTCTTCTGTTTATTTCAGGGCAGCTTTCAGCTTTATAGTAAGGTGTATACTGGCTCATAACACTTATAACAATATCCTGCGGCATATTGACTCTTATCCACTCAAGAACCTTGATCGATTCGCTTGATAAACCAGGTAAAATCAAGTGTCTGATGACAAGACCCTTTTTAATAAGTCCACTGTCATCAAATTCAACTCCGCCCACCTGTTCATACATCTCTTTTATTGCTTCTGATGCCCTTTCAAAATAGTCCTTTGCACCTGAGTATTTGTAGGAATACAAATTATCAATATACTTCAGGTCAGGCATGTAAACATCTATATAACCTTTAAGCTGTTTGATTGAAGCTGTGTTTTCATACCCATTAGTATTGTAAATCACCGGAATTCCAAGATTTTTTACACCTTCAAGGGTTTCTCTGATTTGAGGTATAAATTGTGTCGGACTCACAAGATTAATATTGTGCGCACCCTTTCCCTTAAGGGAAAGAAAGATTTGTCCTAATTTCTCTACCGTAACCTGTTTCCCAAAACATTCCTGACTTATGGAATAATTTTGACAATAAATACACTTAAGATTGCAGCCTGAAAAGAAGACAGTACCTGAACCATTTGTTCCGCTTATACAAGGCTCCTCCCATTTGTGAAGAAAGGCCTTGGCTATAACCGGTAGTTTTCCCACTCCACAAATACCTGTGGTTCTTACTCTGTCAGTCTTGCAATTCCTTGGACAAACCAAGCATTTTTCAGCATTCATTGCCTTCCCCCCTTACAAATTGTGAATACGCAGACAATTTTGTTTAAAATCTTCCAAATTACCAAATTATTCTTTACTTTACTCATAAATCAAAATATAATTAAGCTGAAATCCGCTCATTAGGCTTTCAGCATAACTATTCATATTAAAGTATACCATTATAACGGTCTGTCAAAAAGACTTATACAAATGAGACAAAATAGGACATATATAAAATCATTTTATATGACCCATTCTTAACATATCGATGTGACAATCACTTTGGCACATAGGAGATAAGGGAGGTTTGTATGAGAATAAGCGGTGTTACATATATTCCACGCAATAGCCACAAAGTAAGAAAGACGATTATAGTGCTTTTAATAATTATTTTGGCACTGCTTATATTTACTGCTGTAACTTCGATAATTACTGCCAATAAGTCAACACATCCAAAAAAGGTACAGATTCCTTTATTCGGATCTTATATTGTCCCAGACTATAAGGATATAAGTTTTAATGATATAAATAATGACATTAAATTAAAAGGATGGTTTTTTGAATCAAGAGGAAGCGATAAAACAGTTATCTTTGCACACAGCCAGGGTAGCAACAGGCTTCAGTTCGGTATTAAAACGTTTGATCTTGTAAAAAACTTCATAAACAACGGCTACAATGTTCTTATGTTTGATTTCAGAAACAGCGGCGAATCAGAAGGAAATATCTCAACTTTCGGTCAAAAAGAAAAGGATGATATTCTGGGGGCTGTAAAATACATTAAGTCCATCGGATCAAAACAAATAATACTTTTAGGTTTTGGTGAAGGTGCTAATGCTTCAATTCTTGCTGCTTCCGTCAGCAATGATATTCAGGCACTTATCTTGGACAGCCCTTATACCGACCTGGATTCATACATAAACAAGGTAATATCTGAAAATAGCAAACTTCCCAAATTTCCATTCAATAAAACAATCAAACTATCAATGAAGTTGCTATATGGAATTGACACGACTATGCCGGGGCCCTCATCCATGATTGATAAATTGTCTTCCCTCCCGATATTATTTATTTATAATACAGATGATACGAAGGTTACCGAAGAACAAAGCAAGGCTTTGTATAACAAATATTCGGTAAACTCCGGGAAAGGATCCTTTTGGGAAACAAGCGGAACAGGACACCTTGGAACTTACGGGAAGTATGAGGAAAATTATATTTCCACTGTTCAGGATTTTCTTAACAGTCTGAATAAGACCGGAAAAAAATGAACACTGTAATCCATTAAGAAATTTGAAGGATAAAGGAATTATACATATATATGATGAGATAAAGTGGTTTTTTCAAAAAATTTATTTAATTTTATATTAATTTTGCACTAAAACAGTTGAAATTTATATAAAAAGTGCTAAAATTATAAAGAGAAAAACCAATAAACTCGGTAGGTGAGGCTACCGCAAGGATATGGATTGCTGCCGCTGCAGGTTGGAGACAACCCGAGAAGGTTAACAGGATATGTCGAACATAACAAGGCATAACCTAACGCAATTTCACCGCCTTGCAGAGCTAAAGCTTGAACGGGTATGACAGGGTTATTAACCTTCGCCATGTTCAAGCTGCGCGAAGGTTTTTTAATGATGTTTTTTATTGTTAATACTAAACAAGGGGGTAATAATTAGTGGACGCGGACCCTGGTAATAATATCAGGCATTTATATTTAAAACAGAGGGAATAGCATTAAGCTTTAACATAGATTTTGCGTATTTATCTTACAGCATGTCTTATCCCTCTGTTCAAAAAGAATGGAGGGATATTTTATGATTTCAGCTTCAACCTTTTACTTGAGCCGTGTACTCGGTAGAAAGGCCTTTTCCGAATCTGGTAATGTACTGGGTAAAATCAACGATATACTCGTTGACTTGGAATCAGGCAAACCCCAGATAATTGCCCTTAAAATAAAGTCTCGCAATAAAAATAGAATAATAGATTTTTCAACCTTTTCAATATATGAGGAAAAAGGACAGTATATTTTCAAATGCGATGATCCAGATAAGGAAATCACTGATTTGAAAGAAAATACCCTGCTCCTTAAAAATCATGTCCTTGACAAGCAGCTGGTTGATATTAACGGCAGAAAGCTTGTAAGAGTTAATGATTTAAGAATTGCAATCCTCACATCAGGAGCATACGTAGTAGCTGTTGATGTTGGTCTTGAAGGACTTTTAAGAAGACTGGGAATTGCAAAACCCATCAAATATTTCCTTAAGCCCTTTAAAGTCACTCTTCCGAATAAGCTGATTCTATGGGATGAGGTAGAAACTGTTGACTTTGGAAAAGCAGGAATTAAGTTGTCTAAAACATACTCAAAGCTTGAAACACTTCATGTTTCAGACCTTGCAGACATAATTGAAGACATGGATGCCCAAATGCAAGCGGAAGTTTTCTCATCCTTAAACGAAGAAAGAGCTGCCGATGTCCTTGAGGAACTCGAACCAGAAGCACAGATAAATGTCCTTGAAAGAATTTCTGTTGAAAAGGCTGCAGACGTACTTGAAAAAATGCCTGCGGACGAAGTAGCGGATATACTTGAAGAAATGCCGGAAGAAAAGGCTGAAGAACTCCTTCTTGAAATGGAAACAGAGACCTCCGAAGAAGTTCGTGAGTTGATGGAGTACGAAGACGATGAAGTGGGAAGTTTAATGTCGACCGACTTTATATCTTTCAATAAAGCCTTAACTGCTGGTGAGACAATAGACGAACTTAGAAAGCTTAAACCGGAATCTTCCTCAATTTATTATCTTTATGTAATTGATGAAGATGAAAGACTTATTGCTAATGTATCACTAAGAGATCTTATTGTATCCAATCCTCAAACTGTATTGTCGGATATAATGAATAAGAAGATTCTATATGTGCATGACATCGATCCATTGGACTCAATTGCAGAGATAATATCAAAGTATAATCTGCTTGCCGTACCTGTTGTTGATAAAAACATGGTTTTGGTTGGTATTGTCGTTATTGATGATGTTGTATATACGCTATTAAAGTCAAGAAGAAAAAGGGGCCTTTAAAAGGGGATGACCGAGGAAAATGGCAATGAAAAAAAGATTACATAAAATGTTCATGATAATGAGTATTATCGGTCCCGGACTTATAACTGTCAATGCAGGAAATGATGCAGGTGGTATAGCTACTTATGCATCTGTAGGTGCATCATACGGATATAAAATGCTTTGGGGACTTTTATTAATAACTTTCAGTCTGGCAATTATTCAGGAAATGAATGCAAGAATGGCGGTTGTTACTGGGAAAGGCTTATCGGATCTTATCCGTGAGAAATTCGGAGTTAAATGGACACTCTTTGCAATGGCAGTACTGTTCATTGCAAATTTCGGTGTCGTGTTAGGAGATTTTGCAGGTGTTGCTGCAAGTATGGAGCTTTTCGGCGTAAGCAAATATATATCGGTACCGGTTGTCGCAGTAGCTATATGGTTTCTTGTTACCAAAGGTTCCTATAAAAAAGTAGAAAAGATTTTTTTGCTTTTTACCTTTGTGTTCTTTGGCTATATAATATCTGCATTTATGGCTAAGCCCGACTGGGGGCATGTTTTTTCAAGTATGGTGACGCCTTCATTAACTATGGAAACCGGTTTCTTGCTAACTTTCATAGGTATGATAGGCACTACCATTACGCCATATATGCAATTTTACCTTCAGTCTTCAATAGTTGATAAAAAAATAAGCTTAAAGGACTATAAATATGAAAAGCTTGATGTATATCTGGGAGCCTTCTGGGGAAATGCCGTTTCGTTTTTCATCATTGTTTGTACAGCAGCAACGTTGTTCAAAGCCGGTCTTTCCATAAGTAGCGCCCAGCAGGCGGCGGAAGGCTTAAAACCATTGGCCGGTCAATATGCATTTATATTATTCGGTGCTGGGCTTTTTGGGGCATCTGTCCTTGCAGCCGCGGTAATTCCACTGTCAACCTCATATGCAATATGCGAGGCATTTGGCTGGGAAAGCGGAGTAGATCACAAGCGCAAGGATGCTCCCGTATTTTTCGGAATATATACCGTTATTATAGCATTAAGCAGCCTGCTGATATTACTTCCGGGGCTTTCTCTGATGAAGATAATTATCATAACCCAACAGGTAGCTGGAATTTTATCACCAATTATACTTACATTTATGATACTACTTGTGAATGATAAAAATATAATGGGTAAACATGTTAATACAAAGGTTCAGAATGTAATATCCATCATTACGGTTGTTTTTATAATTTCACTTTCATTGATTTTATTTATACTTCCACTGTTTTAAAACATTCCATAATGTATGTTTAATAGTAAAAACAACACAATTTCATGGGTATTTATGACTATTTTTCGTGTAAAATATTTACTCAGCTTTACATAGGTGGTACAATAAAGCTGAAAAATTATAACAATAAGGGGGGTGCGGTCATGATAACAAATTCATATATCAGTAGTTATAATTACAACAATGTAATTGGCTTATATAAATCTGCATATCAGGCCAGCCCATCAAATCCCCTGAATATTTATAATACAAAAATGTTTTCCGGTGCTGTTGCAAAATCAGTAAGAGCAGCTATGCCGGCATACCTGTCACAGCTTAATAGTGCTGTAAGTTCGCTTAAAACCAACTTGAACCTGCTTGGGAAATCAAGTATTACAAACAGCTTTGAAAAGAAATCAGTTGTTTCATCAAATCCAGGTGCAGTGGCTGGTACAGCTCAGAACAATGCAGATAAAGCTTCTTATACCTTAAATGTTACAAAGCTCGCAACAGGTCAGACAAATCAGGGAAAAAGCCTTATTTCAAATGATAACAGTGTTTTTTCAATAGGTAACAATACTTTTTCTATTAAAGTTGGAAATAATGAAGAAAAGCGGATTACGTTCAGCGTATCTGCAGGAGATACCAATAAAACAAGCCTTACAAAAATGGCGAATTCAATTAACTTTTCACGTACAGGTGTAACTGCCAGTGTTGTGAGTGACACTAAAACAGGTACAAGTTATCTGAAGTTAAACTCAGACAAGACAGGAACTTCGAACACCTTTTCAATAAACGAACTTAACGGTAATTCCATTGCCCTCTCAGGAGCAGATTCAAAGTTAGCGGATGCACAGAACGCACAGTACACTTTGGACGGTAAACAATATTCAAGCGAAACCAATACAATAAGCCTGGATAACGGGAAGGCTTCTGTTACCTTGAAGAAGGCTGAAGCTAAAGACTTTAGTTTTAGCATAGAACAAGACACCAATGCTGTACTCAATGATATAAAGAATTTCGCGGCGGACTACAATAAAGTAATTGGGCTTGCCCATACTTTTTCAGGAACTTTTAATGGTACATCAAAGCTTGAAAGAGAATTCGGAAGCGCCCTTAATAGCAAAAAGGCTTCTCTTGCAAACGCCGGCATTTATATAACTTCTGACAGTACTATAAAAATAGATGAAGAAAAACTCAAGAATACATTAAAAGAAGACACCACCAAGGTTAAAAACCTCTTTTCGACGGCAGACGGAGTTTCTGCAAGGGTTAATCAAAAGGCAAATGAAGTGATTGCGTCACCATTAAAATATACTTATAACACTGATTTTTTAAAGAGTTACACCAATCAAAAAGGTCAGGATTTGTTAAATCCCAACCTTCCATCTACTTATTCGGGTATGCTGTTTAATATGGTGCTCTGATAATTTCCTTATTTTTTTGTATCAAACATTGATGAATTTGTGGTTATAGGCTTTGGATTATAAGCTGAATTAACCGTTTTGCCCTGTCTTAGCTTTGTAATTTCCAAGCTCAATTTATCTCGCTGCTCTCTTGCCACACTTTGATTTTTCCCGTCTATTTCATTAATCTGATCCATAAGTTTAACAATACCGTCTATTACAGCTTTAAGTTCTCTTATGCCATCAATTTTAGTGTTTTTCAGTTCATCGAGACTTTCAACCTTTAATTCATATTTCAGCCGTTTGAAATAAACCTCAAAATCAGTATCATAAGGAGCAATTTGATCTATTACTTTTTGTTTTTTTTCAATAATCTGTCCAAGCCTATCAAGGTCTTCTTTGGATAAAGCATCAGTCTGAAGCTGAGTTAGATCTAATGCCTGCTGTAATAATGTATACTTTATCTGTGAAACCTCAGTCAGCTTGCGGACATATTTTTCAGGTGATGTATCCATACCTTTCTCCCGTCTGCAAACAAATGAACTATTTAACCTGGCTTACAGCTAAAGGCTGTTGTTTTGCCGAACCCTGCTGTTTTGCAATTTTCATTGCCTGAGCCCATGTGTCCCTAAGGTCTTTAGAAAATCCAAGGACTTCCTCAAGAATTTTTGTGTCTTTTGCTATATTAGCATCAATCAGCCTTCTATACATATAATCATATAGCAGCGCCCATGAGTGTGACAACTCATACCTCATGTCAAGTGAAGCCTGAAATTCCTGTATTATGTCTTCAGATCTGATTATACTGTCATGAGCCTTTTGGAGATCTCGTTCTTCAATAGCTTTCTGTGCCTGCATTATAAATTTTACTAATCCATTGAATAACATAAGTGTAAGTTCTTCTGGACTCGCAGTAAAAACAGAATTTTGCTTATACTGGTCATATGCTTTATTTGTTACCATTATTATATCTCCACCTTTTATTATTATTTCAAATCCCAGGTTTTAACATTAAGAGCCAAACATACTGCTTTGTGCACTCATCTGGGAAATTAGCGACTCCATCTTGGAAAATTTTGTATAATACTCATTTTCCTTAGTTGTAAGGTAATCTGTTAAACTAGTGATTTTATCATCCTGATCTTCAATCTGAAGTGACAGAATATTATTGTAACTGGTTGAAGTCCCTAATATACCTGCCTTCTCAGCTATAGTTCCTTTCATTCCTTTAGTATTCGGGGTAGTACGTACCGCATCCTGGATTATATCATTAAGTCTATTTGCCAATCCCGATTCCGAATACCTTTGTGTTGCCTTATCTGAATCGTTAGCAGCTTCTGTATATGAAATTGTAGATGTTTTTGTAAACAAGTTAATTACTTCATCCGGTTTTTCAGTTAAAGCTTTCTTAAGCTTTGTTTCGTCAATTGACAGCTTGCCTTTATCAGTATAGTAAGTCGACGATATACCAATTGCAGCCAAACTAAGTCCACCATCACTCTTTGTATCCAAAATAGTATTTCGCATCTTATAAGCCATAGACTCAAGTGTCGGGTCATTTCCAAGAAGACCTGTTTTAGCCTTGGTTTCCCAATTTGTAATTTCGGTATCCTTCATAGCTTCCTTTTGACTGTCAGTAAGAGGTGTATAATTTCGATCATGTTGTTCATACATTAAGGTGTTGATTTTATCAAGGACTTTATTATAGTTATCAACAAAACCCTTTATCATTTCAACAGCTTTTGAAGGATCTGAATTTATTGATAGTGCTGTGGATGTTGTGGTATCCTGCTTCAATGTAAATGATATACCATTAACAGCAAATGTATTGGATGAACGGGTAATTACCTGATCCCCATTTACACCATCATTATAGGTCATACTGGCATCACGTCCGGTTAAACCACTTGCAGTTACCCCCAGAGCTGTCAGCACTCCCCCAGAAGTATCCGATGCATTAAGCGTAACAGCTACACCAGTATCCTTTGTTTTAAGGGTAACCTTATTATTCAGGCTGTCATAGCTCATATTTACATTCGCATCAGTATCGGCGTTCACTGCTCTTATAATATCGTTCAAAGATGTTGATTTTGAACTGAATTTAAATTCCTTATTGTTAATTGTAAATTTGATGTCATCAGCAGCTCCGGCTACAGTTAGTTTTGTATTAAATGAATCTTTAATGTCATACAATTTTGCATCTGCACTAATTTTATTTGAAGTGTTTACATTCAATCCAATAGCTGAAAGTCCGCCATTTTCTACCTTCCCTGCAGTAGGCGCAGTGTTTGATGAAACACTCTCAAACCTTAACTTATTGGAACTATCAAGGCTTACCATAACCTTATTGTTTCCAAAGGCTGTGTTAAGTTTTGCCTGTATTGCATTTAAAAGATCACTCTTTTTGGTGTATGTTTTCGCATCCAGAGTTATTGTCTTGGCATCCCCTGTACCAACAGCTATGCTTAATGTCTGGTTGCTGGAATCCACTACAAAGCCGTCAGTTATCGTTGAAGAAATTATTGAGGAGCTTCCTGCAGTAGACACTGAGTCTGATCCAATAGCTTTAAGTGCTAATGTACCATTTTGGTTCAATACTCTTATCTGACCTGCACCAAATCCATTTGTGCCATCATCTATAAGGTTCTGAACCGCACTAGCCACTGCGTCTGCATCAGCATATGTAGTTCCAGCCGGCAGCGCGAAAGTTTTTGTCTCGGTCCCAAGTGTTACAGTAAACTTATTATTCTGTGCAGTAGTTGTCAGACCTGAACTTACACTTGAACCGAATATTTTGTTATAGCCTTCATTATATGCATACCCAAATGAAACCGAGTTTGTATAGTCGGTGTTAAATGTAAGCTGATTTCCTGAAGTCCCATCAATACCAACAGTAATTTTCCCAGATCCAAAAGCACTATTAAGCTTGTTTTGTAAATCAGTTTTTAATGAATTAATATCTGTTGCATCAGCAAGGGTTATAAGTTTTGTTGTTCCGTTGAATGTTACATTTACCTGGTTGTTATCATTCGCTGCATTTATACCAATACTGGACAATGAACTACCCTCAACTGCAGCAGACAAATCACTTCCTGTTTTCTGTGCTGATAAAGCCGTTACAATATTGCTTATTGTATAATTACCAGCCTTGGTAGCCGAACCTGTAGTAACACTGAAATAACTTGAGCTATCAAGGTTATTATATTTAGCCCCAAATGCGCTGAAAGCACCTGAAGATAATATATTACTCGAAGAATTCATTGAACTCAGGTAGTTGGATGAGAAGCCCTGAAGGAGTGTAGTAACAGATCTGTATAACTCCTGTTTCCATTGAAGGGTCTGCTTCTCCTTTTTAACCTTATCCAATTTTGCTGTTTCAACTTTCATCAGCTTTGCAACTGTACTATCTACATCAAACCCAGAAAGACCCGTCATCCTCGAAATATTACTATAGCTTCCACTAGTTCCACTAGTAGCCATATAATCACCTTCTTTCATCAACTATAAGACCTGCTAACTGCATTAAGTTAGCAACAAGGTTAAGGATTTTTTCAGGCGGCATTTCCTGTATTACCTGATTTGTCTTGGTATCTACTACCTTAACCATAATTGTTTTGGTCTTCTCGTGCATTGAATACTCAAACTTCCTGTCATTTCCCGCAATAGCCTTATTTGCCTTTGCTATTGCATCCGAGACATTTTTCTCGTTTACTTCTTCTTTTGTATCGTTTGTTGCAGGCTGTGCATAAGATGCTATTTGTTGAGCCGCTATAGCCTCTCCTGCATTTATATTTGTATTTGCTTCTTTTGTATTGTTAGTAGTATTTTGAATAGTAAATTGTGTAGCAGACGATGCATCCGTGCTATTAATATTCATAGCAATTCCTCCTTGAAAACCTTTTACTTCTTAATTGTATTATCGGTTAATTTTAGGAAAAGGTTAATAACAAAAAGGATTCATATTATGAAATATAAATCCTTTATGATTAACAAAAATCAAGCAATCAAAGGATTTCAATGTTACTCTTGTCTGCAACATCCTTCATGGCATTTTTTGTATCGAAAACATAGTTTGCATTTTTTTGTATAAAGTCATAATCATAGGATGAATGCATTGTTGTTATTATTGTAAGATCTGCGGATTTCAAAGCTTCTTTGGTCAATTCTACTGACTCATATTGTTTTCCTTTGAATTCAAAACTTCTGATATACGGATCGTTATATATTAAGTCAGCACCATTAACAACCATGTTATTTATTACCTCCAGAGCCGGTGATTCTCTTATATCATCTATATCCTGCTTATAAGCAGCTCCAAGTACAAAAATCCTTGAACCCTTTAACGCCTTTCCAAACCTGTTAAGTATTTTCATACTGCGTTCAAGAACAAATTCAGGCATAAAATTATTAATTTCACCTGCTATTTCTATAAGCCTGGTGTGATAACCGTATTCACGGGCTTTCCACGTAAGGTAAAACGGATCAACGGCAATACAATGCCCTCCTACCCCGGGACCAGGATAAAAAGGCATAAACCCATAAGGCTTTGTTTTTGCGGCTTCAATAACTTCCCACGTATTGATCCCCATTTTGTCACATATAATTGCCATCTCGTTCGCAAGTGCTATGTTAACATTTCTGAAGGTGTTTTCAAGAATTTTTTCCATCTCGGCAACTGCCGGAGATGAAACAACAAATATATGATTTTCAAGAATATTATTATATAGTGCTGCGGCAACCTCTGAGCATTTAGGTGTTACTCCTCCTACTACTTTTGGGGTGTTTTTGGTTTTATAAATTTTATTTCCCGGATCTACTCTCTCGGGAGAGAATGCAAGATAAAAATCAGTCCCACACTTTAATCCTGAGCTTTCAAGGATTGGCTTTACAACTTCTTCTGTTGTACCAGGATATGTCGTGCTTTCAAGTACTACAAGCATATCCTTGTGAAGGTATTTTGAAACCTCTTGGGCTGAATTAACAACATATGAAATATCGGGCTGAAAATATTTATCCAAAGGTGTCGGAACACAAATAGCAATACAATCAACAGTTTTTATAAAGGAGTAATCACTGGTTGCTTTAATAGAACCTTCTTTGACTAACCTTGTTAAATCGCTGGAAACGATATCTCCTATATAGTTTTCACCGTTGTTAACCATATTAACTTTCTGTTCCTGAATGTCAAACCCTAGAACCTTATACCCTGCTTTGGCTTTTTCGACTGCAAGTGGAAGGCCTACATATCCGAGTCCTATAACTCCTACAACTGCTGTCTTATCATTAATCCTTTCAATTAAAGCACTCTTCATGCTCTCATCTCCCATTCAAGTAATGGAATTGCTATCCTCTAGTATAAATCCAATGGAAGGCCTACTGTTCTTCCTTCACGGGAGGATTTATAAATACCAAGTATCAGTTCAAGCGATTTTCTTCCCTCTCGACCATCAGTATTTGGCTCTGCCCCATTTTTAAGTACATCTATAACATTCTTATAGTATCCTAGGTGGCCAAAACCGTATATGTTTGGAGGATCATAATTAACCGATTCCGCAAGCCTGTCATCTTCGTCTTGCGTATCAAATTCCCACTTTTCTATTTTGTTTAAAGCTACTCCTCCTATTTTTGCAGTTCCCTTTTCTCCTATAATAGTAATGCTGCCCTCAAGATTTTTCGGATAGGTGAGCATTGTAACATTTATGTTGCCGATAGCACCGTTTCTGAATTTTACTATAGCTGAACCGGTGTCTTCTGTCTCGATTTTTCTTGCAAGAGTTGTAGTTATTGCCGTAACGCTTTCTACAGGCCCGCCAAGCCATTCCATTAAATCAACATAGTGACTGGCCTGGTTCATGAAGGCACCGCCGTCAAATTCCCATTTACCCCTCCATTTGGCTTCATCATAATAGCTTTGGGGTCTTGTCCAGAGTACATTCTCAAGGATCATATATATCCTTCCGAATCTGCCCTTTTCTATTGTACGCTTAAGAAGTGTCATTGTATCATTAAGACGGTTTTGCTTTACAACAAAAAGCTTTACTCCCGCTTCATCACAAGCTCTTATCATTTCATCCGCCTGTTTAAGGCTTGTCCCCATTGGCTTTTCAGATAAAACATGAACTCCTCTCGTAGCTGCTTTAATAGCATGTAGTGGGTGAAGGCCACTGGGGCTACATATGGAAATTATGTCTATCGCCTGCTCATCCAGCATTTTCCCCAGATTGGTGTAGACCTTCGGTTCCTGTATTTCTTCTTTTTTTATACCCTGTTTCAATAAAAAGTCAGTGTATTCAAGTGACTTTTTTTCAGCCCGTTCACCAATGACGTCGCATACGCACTTAAGTTCTGCGTCTTTGAAATAGCTTGAGATTGCTTCTATATGCTTATATGATATTCTGCCACAACCAACCAGACCAAATTTAATTTTATCCATTGTTAATTCCTCTTTTCGAATCCGCATATGCTTGAGATTATATAATCCTGTTCATCAGTTGAAAGTTCGGGATAAACAGGAAGTGCCAAAGTCCTGTGCGAAAGATATTCTGAGACAGGCAAATCACCCGGCTTATAGCCAAGGCCTTTATAAACTTTCTGCAAATGCAGCGGCACAGGGTAATAAACCCCTGTAGATATGCCTTTATCCTTTAAAAAAGATATTAAATCGTCCCTTTTTTCACTCTGTACTACATACTGATGATATACATTATTTATATCGGCTATGTTTTCAGGTAAAATAAGATTTGATTCCTTCAGCTTGTCATTATACCTTAAAGCATGTTTTTGCCTTAACACATTCCATTGGTCAAGGTACTTTAGCTTAACCCTTAGAATCGCTGCCTGTAACTCATCAAGACGGGAATTAAAGCCAATTAAGTAATTATAATACTTTGCAGGGTTATAAACAGTATTATCATTTTCTTTTTCAGAAATTTTTTCTTCACACTTATTAATTATGTTATAAGCTTCCTGTCCCGCGATACCACTGCCGTGGGCACGAAGAGCCTTTATTATCTTATATGTATTTTCATTATTTGTTGTAATTAAACCTCCATCGCCAAAACAGGCAAGGTTTTTGGTAGGAAAAAAGGAGAAACAGCCTGCATCGGCTATTGCACCTGTCCTTTGCCCTTTGTATGTTGCTCCTATTGCCTGGCAGGCATCTTCAATGACAAGTAAGTTATACTTTTTTGCAATTGATATTATTTCATCCATTTGAACAGGCTGACCGAATATATGAACCGGCAATACCGCCTTTGTCCTTGATGTTATTTTAGCTTCTATCAGAGATGGATCGATATTATAGGTTTCTTTTATTACATCCACAAAAACCGGGGTTGCCCCCACTCTGGAAATGGCTTCTGCTGTTGCAAAGAAAGTAAATGGTGAGGTTATAACTTCGTCATCAGGGCCTATACCCAGACCGGTAAGTGCCAGTACAAGTGCATCCGTTCCGTTTGCGCAGGATACGGCATAACTGCAGCCAAGGTATTGTGAAACTTCTTCTTCGAAGTTTTTTACCTCAGGACCCATTATGTATTGGGAAGAGGATAATACCTTTGAAATAGCCGGTTCTAATTCGTTCCTCAGCATTTCATATTGTTTTTGCAAATCCAGAAGTGAAATGTTCATAGGCAGCTCCAATAATTTTATACAATTAAATATTTGTATTAATGTACTATTATTATTTTAAACCTTTGTAAAGTAGTTTATATTATCATATAGCTTATTAATGATACCAGAATCTATTAGTTGTTTATTTTTTATTAATGCTTGATGCGTACGAGTAATTTCTTCAATTATAAAATTAATATTCCAAACGTCCTTTATGGAAATATTCGGTATATTACATATATTACCTTTCTTCTTAATTAATAAAACTTTTTGAGATAACCCACTTTCATTATCTACTAAACATTTTTTCTCAAAAGCATAAAGCCAATCTGCAACAAAATTTTTAGTATCATCCGAGAACTGAGGGGCTCCAAAAAAGGCACTAATGGTATTAAAAATCACTTCAGCATAATTAGATTTATCACCAAGTAAAACTTTATCAAATGGATAATTCATAAAAAAAGCTCCAGGGAGAAGTGAAACTATCTCCATATCATAATTATCCAATACACCCCTAATATAATCTATATCTCTTATTATTACATGCGGCGAAGGACTCTTTGTATTTATTAATGATATCGGATCAAATGTAATAATGAATCCTGAATTTTTTAATGAGTTTGAAATATGCCCAATTGTGGAATTATATTTTTTTTCATTGGTTATATGAAGAAGTACATCAGCAGCAAATATCAAATCATATTTTTTGTGATCATAAAAGCGTGATTCAGAAATGTCACCTTCAATGAATTCAAATCCAGTATACTTTCTATTCAACTCAAATACAGACTTCGCTGAGATATCAATTCCTTTATAACTTTTAACTTTTTGCTGATAAAAATATTCTGTAAACATGCCAATACCAGGTCCAAGTTCCAGTACGTCACACTTTTTGAAATCTGAAAAAATATTATTTATAATATAGTTTAATATATCAAATCTAACTTTATATAAGTATGAATTATATATTTTACCTAGTCCAATATAACCTACCCCTTCAATATCAAATTTCTGATTTAATCTATTATTCCAATAGGCTGAATAATTAAATTCCAACGGAGTTGATTTAATTGATGATACATGATTAATAACTTCCTTTATTTCTACCATCTTACATGAATTATTATATTTATTTTCTATTAGTGAACGATATTCTTCAGAATCATAATTATTATTCCTAATATTTTGCACTGCTTCATTTATAGTATTCCATATATACTTACTTGGGTAAACGTTCCTCGCACCTACAAAATTATGTATAAGCGGTTTAATACCCTTTGTCATAGCCTGCATGACACTCAAATTCTGGGATTCTAACAGACTAGTACAGATAATATAGTTTTTATCCTCAAGCCATTTATTTATATCAGTCTGCCAGCCATCAAATTTAATACTATTTCTTAATTGTAACTCATCAGTCATTTGGTTAAAATACAATTGATCTCTTTCATCCTGGAACTTACCCGCAATATGAAGCACATATCTATTATCAAAATCATGTATTGCTTTAAAAGCATGCAACAAAAGCATAGGTCCTTTTTTATAATTTATATATCCTACATATGCTATATTAAAACCTTTTTCCCTCTTTTTAAACGTATACTTGTCCAAGTCTATGCCATTATATATTACAATTGCTTTATCCTCTGATATGCTTATTTTACTTAATACATTTTCTTTTATATGTTGAGCTACAAAAATAAGCTTATCCACATAATTCCAGTTTACATTTTTGGGATAATCGGTAAAAGCCTCATAACTATGAAGTCTGCAAATAACCTTCTTTTCTATGGCTAAACTTAATTTGCTTCCATAAATGATTAATTCATCGCACCATTCAAACCAGCAAATATCGGCCCATTCCATTCCTTTATCTATCTGTTCGTACTTATCAACTATTATTTTTCTTGTCCAATAATCCTCAGAAAGCCCATTTATAATATCTCCAATGAAGCTGTCCATCCCTCTTTTTACAAAAAACACAAGTCTTTTCTTTTCTTTAAAAACAACATTATTATCTAAACCCTTTACATTATTAAGAGCATTTTTCACATTCAATTTATTCTCATCTGTATCAGCAACAGTACCTGCCTTTGAATACATATCAGCAGCTTGCTGATATTTCCTCCGCTGCTCATATGTATAACCCAGATTAAACAGAAGGTCAAAGATACATGAATCATTTTTTAAACCATCATTCAAAACACTTTCTGCATCATCAAGCTTACCTTCCATTATCAAAATCACTGCTCGCATTGAGTAGATATCAGTATCACCCGGTATTTTTTTTTCATATGTGTCAAGAGCCTCTTTTGCATCCTTTAAACGACCCTGTTCTATAAACTTTTCTATTTTTGCCTTAACAGATTTCATTTTATCCAATATTTCGGAATTATCAATTTGCATTAACTTATCCCCTTTATCATTAAGTACTATTAAATTTGTAAATTTTTATTTATTTCCGCAAAAGCTATTATCTCCTACTCAATTGCTTCTGTAAAATCAAGAAACAGTATATTCATTGGCATACCTCTTATAGTTTATTTAATCTCTGCCTAAGCAGATCAGGTATTTTGCATTCAAGTTCAGACGGCATGGATTTATTATAACCATACTGTGTATCTATTTTTTCAAATTCCATAATTTGTTTTTCATTTATTCTTTCAATAGATTTAGGGAGCAATTCTATTTCTGTTTCATACAACCTAAGTGAAATATCTATCAGTGTGTCATCTTTATAAAGTGGTATTTCCTTAATTTCAATTATTCTTCCTGCATCTACTTTTTCATTGATTATATGTGACGAAACACCTATGGGATTATTATAATAAATAGCCCATTTTAAGGTATCAAGTCCTCTAACAAATGGTAAAACTCCCGGATGGAAATTCAATATCCCCAGCTTAACAGATTCAATAACCTCTTTTTTTAGTATTCGCGCACCCGCAATTACTCCCAAATCAATATTCTTATTTCTTAGTATTTGAATTGCCTCTTGTGAATTATGAGGCGTTACAAAATAAGGTATATTAAACCTTTTGCAAATTATTTCGGGATGTGTAAGATCTATGTGGCGGGGTTTGACCCTTAAAGTCTGCTTCGGCAGATTAAGCTCAACCGGATCACATGCTATAACACACTCGATATTAATCCCTTCTATAAGAAGTTTTAATATTGTATCCTGCGTTTTTTTATGTGGAAAGTTATAGGCAAATACAGCTATTTTCATATTAGCACCTTAATTATTGATTATTAAATTTACTTATAACCTTTATCGGAACAATATAAATAATTATTAATGAACATTATTAATAATAATTAATTACCATTGTTCTCCAGAACAAGATTTAGAATGTATTAATACATAATTTAAAAAAGTCGATATATAAGTTGTGTTATTTTTCAATATATTAACTAAAAGGTCTCAAATATAGAAATTAATATTAAATGAACTTAAATCAAATAGAGATTTATAAAAAAATAAATGGAGTTGATTAATTTGATTAAAGACAAAAGAATTTTTCTTACTGGTGGAGCCGGGTTTATAGGTACAAAAATTTGTGAAAGGTTATATAAGGATAATATAATATTAATATATGATAATTTAAATAGAAACTCTATAAAACAGACAATATTACTTGATCAAGATAATATACAATTTATAAAAGGAGATATATTAGACAATAAACTACTTAAGAAAACAATTGATGATTTTAAACCTGATATTGTGATTCACCTTGCTGCTATTGTAGGTATAGACACAGTAATAAAAAGTCCTATAAAGACAATGCAAGTAAACATGATAGGAACATATAACATAATAGAAGCTATTAAAGAATATATCCCAAAAATGACAAGATTTATTGATATGTCAACGAGCGAAGTATTTGGATCATATGCATTTAAGGTTGACGAACAAAGCACGACAAATCTGGCTCCAGTTGGAGAGGCAAGATGGACCTATTCTGTAAGTAAACTCGCTGCTGAGCATTTAGCTTATAGTTATCATAAAGAGCTATGTCTACCTGCAGTATCAGTAAGGCCATTTAATATATATGGTCCTGGCCAGGTAGGTGAAGGTGCTATACATACATTTATTTTAAGAGCATTGAAAAATGAAGATATACAAATCCATGGAGATGGCGACCAAATAAGGTCGTGGTGTTATATTGATGATTTTGTTGATGGAATAATGCTTTGTCTGGATAAAAAGGAAGCCATAGGAAATTCTTTCAATATAGGAAATCCAAGAGGTACAATTACTATATCTATGCTAGCTCAAATTATTAAGAATATTTCTAATTCAAAATCAAATATAATATATATACCAAAAAATTACGTTGATGTTGAATTAAGAATACCTAGTATAGACAAAGCAAAAGAAATATTAGGCTATAATCCTCAGCATGATTTAGTTACCGGGCTAGAAAAAACCATAACATGGTACCGGGAAAATATAAAATAAATTAATAGTTTCTCTCACTATGATTAAAATGAAAAGTATAAATTAAATGAATGCTTTAAAAAAAGCGAAGAGGAGTATAAGAATGTCATATAAACAATGGAAAAGTGAAGGTGATGGGAGACCTGACAAAAGTAAATTATGCAAGTGCGGAAATAATGTTATAGTAGAAGATGGCGTCAGAATATTCCATCCCGAAAATATAGAAATAGGTGACAATGTATATATAGGCCATGATACAATATTAAAGGGCTATTATAATTCAAAATTAATAATTGGTTCCAACACTTGGATTGGTCAGCAGTGTTTTATACATGGTGCGGCAGGTGTTACTATTGGTGAGTGTGTTGGAATTGGACCCATGGTAAAAATAGTAGCATCAAGACATAAGGAATTAGGTATAGAAGTTCCAATATTGTTTTCTGAGCTAGAATATTTACCAATTACAATATGTGATAACTGTAATATAGGAATAGGTGCAATCTTATTACCAGGAACAAAAATTGAAAAAGGTTGTAAAATAGGTGCTGGTGCTGTTGTAAGCAAAAGTATACCAGAATATTCAATAGCTGTTGGTATTCCAGCAAAAGTAATTAGGCAAAGAAATAAATAATTGTCTTGAACGGTACTTAGTTGGCACTTACCCCAGGCAATCCTTTTGTTTGGTTAATCATTAAAATTCGATTCAGTTGATTACAAATAAAGCCTATGATTTCCTCATCTAATTCATTGTGTAATGGTAAGGCTAATCCATGTTCATAGCAAAAAGTTGAACATTTATAGTCATTATCACTGCAATGATACTTATTATTATAATATGTTTGTTTATGCACAGCATATGCCCCAATATTTGATTCAATACCAGCCTTCCTTAAATCAAGCATCACCTTATTCCTATCAATTTTTTTATCTAATAGAATGTGGAATGTCTGAAAGATATGTCTACCATTCTCCATATCATTGGGTAAGGTAACAAATTTATTGCTTGCCAATAACTTATTATAAATGTTTGCACATTTTTTTCGTCTTGCTAGTATATTATCAAGCTTTCTCAATTGTACTACTCCCATTGCCGCTTGTATATCAGTCATCCTATAATTAAATCCTGCCTCTATAAAATCAATAAATCCTTCGGAGTTATCAATTCCATGATTTCTTAAGATTTTAACCTTTCTTGCTATTGAGTCGTCATTTGTAACAACAATACCACCTTCACCAGTTGTAATCGCCTTTCTAGGATGTAAACTGAAACATCCAACATCACCAAAGGTACCAACTTTTTTCCCTTTGTATTCTGTTCCAAGCGCACAAGCTGCATCTTCAATAACTCTAAGATTATATTTCTCCGCCAAAGTCATTATATTATTTAATTTTGCTGAACAACCGAATTCATGTACTGGAATAATTGCTTTTGTATTTTCATTAATATATCTTTCAATTTTACTTGGATCTATACAAAAGGTATTTAATTCAACATCAACTAACTTTGTTTTAGCACCGACAAGTTCAACAACATTCGCAGTTGCAGGAAATGTAAAATCCGGAACAATAACTTCATCAGAGGTTTTTAAATCAAGAACTTTCACAGCTAAGTGCAATGCTGCTGTACCACTGCTAACAGCAATAGCATATTTAACCCCTAGGTAATCAGCAACCAAAGTCTCTAATTCCTCTACCATTTTCCCTTGAACAAGATATCCAGAATCCAGAACTTGTTTTATAGCATTGAGTTCTTCATCTCCAATGTCAGGATGCGCAAGTTTTATCATAAGATGCTCCTCTACAAAGTATAGCTTTTAAATTGTACAATAGTAAACATATGAATAATATAAGTAAATCCGCTTACATACTAGTTAAACTAATTTATTATTTCCATTCTTCTTTTAATATCTAATATTTCATTATAATATATATTATTTTCCTTTAAACTCATATCTAAATAGAATAGAGCTTTATCCTTAAGAGGTTTTGAGTGCTCAATAACATCTAAACGGTTAACTTTATATTCCTTGCTATTCCATGGAATATAGTCATTTATATAATATATATAGGCATTAATGTAATGGATACCAATTAAATACATTTTGACTGCTTTTTTATCCTCTGGGCTTATTTTTTCCCATTCAACGTCCGAGATATATAGATCTTCAGAAAAATTATCTATTATGTATTCTAAAGAACAGACTATGGACATTATTCTGTCTTTTAAGTTTAATGTTATATTACTGTCGTGGTGTCTGTAGCATAAAATATCTTTATTAATGTACTTAACCTCGAACCCATGTTTTATATTTTGAAGAGAGGTAACAGTATCAGTACCAACTTTATTATCTTTCTGTATAAGCCATGTCAACCCATTTTTTGTATAAAAATCTTTCTTATGCATACCTGTCATCCCAAGCACTCCGCTACCATATGCTCTGAAAGTATTAAATACAACCTCTTGTTTTGTAAACTGTTTATATCGCCAAGTACTTTTGAGGCTCCCAAAAGTATCTACTATTCTAAGATTACCATAAACATAGTCAAGTGAAGGATTTTTTATCAACTCTTTCATATAATTATCTATTACATACTTATCCGGGAAATAGTCGTCCGTCGCAATAAAAACGAAGTATTCTCCAGAAGCAGTTTCTATGATATCTTTATATGAATAACAGCTGTTTCCAGTGTTTTTCTTATGAAAGATTGCTTTAACTTCATTATATTCTTTTGTATATCCAGTAATTTTCTCGATACATCCATCAGTGGAAAAGTCATCGACAATGATAATTTCTTTATTTGGATATGTTTGATCTAATATTGAGGACATACATTCATCAATATATCTTATATGGTTATAACACATAACCCCTATTGTAACTAGAGGCTTACTAGAAGCAGATATCATATTATTGTTTTCTAAATTTAACAAAGTATCTTTAATTTTATCTCTTATTATATCTTGACCATAATGTGTATTAATATATTTATGATATAAATCAGTTTCATAGTCATCTGATATAACTAATTTAACTGCTTCATCTATTGTATTCCATATTAATCCACTTGGATAAATATGGTGTGCACCTATAAAATTGTGTATAAGCGGCTTAATTCCCTTCGCCATTGCCTGCATAGCGCTTAAATTCTGAGATTCTAACAGACTAGTACAGATAATATAGTTTTTATCTTCAAGCCAATTATTTATGTCAGTTTGCCAACCATCAAATTTAATACTATCTCTTAACCCTAATTCATCTATCATTTGTTTAAAATACAATAAATCTCTTTCATCTTGGAATTCTCCGGCAATATGAAGAACATACCTATTATCAATATTATGTATTGCTTTAAAAGTATGCAGCAAAAGCATAGGGCCTTTTTCATAATTTATATAACCCACATATGCTATATTAAATCCCTTTTTCCTTACATTAAAAGTATATTTATCCAAATTTATGCCATTAGGTATAACTGATATTTTCTCCTTAGGAATGCAAACCTTTTCTGACACATAATTTTTTATGTGATCAGCAACGAATATAAGCTTATCTACATTATCCCAGTTTACATGTGCCGGATAATCAGTAAAAGCTTCATAACTATGCAATCTGCATATCACTTTCTTCTCTTCAGCTACTTTTAATTTGCTTCCATACCCAACTAATTCATCACACCACTCAAACCAACAGACATCAGCCCACTCCATTCCGATATCTATTTGTTTATAATTATCAACAATTATCTTCCTTGTCCAATATTCACTGGACAACCCATCAATAATGTCGTCTATAAAGCTGTCCATTCCTTTTTTTACGAAAAACACAAGCCTTTTCTTTTCTTTAAAATCAACATTATTACCTAAACCCTTTACATTATTAAGAGCATTTTTCACATTCAACATATTTTCATCTGTATCAGCCACTGTACCTGCCTTTGAATACATATCAGCAGCTTCCTGATACTTCTCTTTCAGTTCATAAATGTAAGCCATATTAAAAAGAAGATCAAAAACACATGAATCTTTTTTTAAACCTTCCCGAATTACAGATTCAGCTTCATCAAGCTTATTTTTCATTATTAAAATAACAGCGCGCATCGAAGATACATCAATATCATCAGGTATCTTTCTATCATAATTATCAAGAGCTTCTTCGGCTTCCTTTAGCCTGCCACCCTCTATAAGGCTTTGAATTTTTAGCTTTATTGACCTGATTCTTTCCATTACTTCATAATTATCTTCAATGTACATCTTTCATATCTCCTAAATTAAGTATTACTACCAACGAAAATATAATCATATGCATATGGATTTATTCCATCATATAGATCTAAGTTATATATTGAAAAGTACTCGATATTTTTAAAATATTCTTTGAATAGAGCGTCTAACTCATCGAAAGTATATTCCTTTATATGAAATGGATTATGCACACTCATTCGCATAGCTTTATTAGGTGTTGACATAATGAACTTACCATCTTTATTTAAAACACGTATAGCTTCTTTAAAATATGAGTCAACTACATCCAGAGGTAAATGCTCTAACGTTTCAAAAGATGTATAGATGTCAAAAGTATTATCCTCAAATGGTAATTCTGTTACATTTCCTTTTACCCAGGAAATATTACTAAAGTCATATGTATTTTTTCCAAAAGCAATATTATCTTCAGCCAAATCAAGAGCCACAACTTTTTTACAACCTACTTTTCCAGCATAATATGCAGCCCCGTACCCATACCCTGATGCTGCTTCTAATACTATGCTGCTTTTATCTATATACTTTCCTGCAAGTTTATACCTTTTAATAATATTCTGGAATGCCATTAAAGGCAAAAATTCTGTTGCAGGGATACCCCTTTCCCATATATACACATGTAAGTTGGCTTCAACATCTTTTCTTATTGATTCATCAAAAATAAAACTAGCTATTCCATTATTGTTAAAGCTAATACTTTTATCTTCAACAATTAATTCTAAATAATTTATTATGGTTTTGCAGTGCTCAGATTTTGATAAATAATCAGGCAAAATGAATTCATTATTTTCACAATTATACAAGGTTCCCGTTAAAGCAAGCATTTTTTTATTATTATTTCTAATAATAAACTCAATAACTTGATAACTTTGAGTAAGTTTCTCTTTTCTACCTATAACTATCTGTGAAGAATCAAATTCGAAATTGTTTATGTATTCTGCCGAATATGGAGCAAAATCAATATTATTCTGTATATATGTGTCATAATTAATTTTTGCATTTGCAACTTTACTTTTCTTTGAATCTTTATTAATTATATCCATCATTAATTTTTTAGTTTGATTAATTTGTTTTTCCAAGCTATTTTTTTCTTTAATATAACATCGATAATTTTGAGATTCATATTCAGAAGATGTAATGATTTCTACAGCTTCATCAATACTATTGAATAAGTACTCGTTATCCCAACTTTCATCAGCATATAAGAAATTATTGATTACAGGTTTTATACCCATTGACATTGCTTCAGCTATTCCATACTCCAAGCCCTCATATATTGTAGTAGATAGTAAGTAATCTTTATCTTCAAGCCATAAATTTATATCATTTTGCCAGCCTTCAAAAAAAATATTTTCTTTTAATTTCATTCTGTCTATTTGATAGTTCCAGTATAATTCTATAAGCTTATCTTGAAATTGGCCTGCAATATAGAGCTTATATCTTCTGTCGATTTTCACCAACTTATTTATTACTTGTAATGCCATTATTGGGTTTTTCATGTAATCCAAGTAATCAACTATGGCAATATTGTAACCTGGTTTATGTTCACTAAATTTATATCTGTTAATATTGACACCATTATGAACAAGTATAATATCAACACTATTACTAATTGAAGGAAGATTAATTTCCAACAACTTTTGTAAATGTTCTGTTACGATGATTAATTTATCAACATTTTCCCAGTAAACATTTTTGAGGTAATCAGCAGAAACTTCATACCTGTGTAGTCTGCAGATAACCTTTTTTCTTCGGGCTAAACCCAATTTGCTTCCATAGCATATTAATTCATCACACTCAAACCAACAGACATCAGCCCACTCCATACCTATATCTATTTGTTTATAATTTTTAATAATTATCTTCCTTGTCCAATATTCACTGGACAACCCGTCAATAATATCGTCTATAAAGCTGTCCATTCCTTTTTTTACGAAAAACACAAGCCTTTTCTTTTTGTTAAAATCAACATTATTATCTAAACTCTTAACATTATTAAGAGCATTTTTCACATTCAACATATTTTCATCTGTATCAGCCACAGTACCTGCCTTTGAATACATATCAGCCGCTTCCTGATACTTCTCTTTCTGTTCATAAATATACGCTAAATTAAAGAGAAGATCGAAAATACAGGAATCATTCTTTAAGCCAGCCAATATAATAGTTTCTGCTGCATCCAAGTTCCCTTCCATTATTGAAATTACAGAACGCATCGAATAAATATCTATATCATCTGGTATCATTTTTTCATAATTACCCAGAGCGCCTCTAGCATCTTGTAAACGCCCTTTTTCTATAAGCTTTTGTATTTTTGTCTTAACAGATTTCAATTTATCCAATATTACCGGATCATTAATTTCCATCAACGCTTCTCCTCATATCTTAAATTAATGTCAATCTTGATCAATAATACTGCCAAATAACTCTTTTCTATACAAATTCATAAAACACGCCATATATGGATAAGCTTTCACTGCATCCTTAAAGTACTTGATACCAGCTTTATAATCGTTTCGGGAAATTGCTTCAAGTGTATAATGAAGCGCTGCAAAGAATCTGTCCTCATCATCGCCTATTGTATTATAGTACAACCGCATCTTTTCCATATTATAAAACATATCAATATATTTTAATCCTCTTCGTACATAAAGGATAAAAACACTGTATAAATTTTCATTTATTTCTCTTTCCTCATTTTTGACCTGGCCAGCCTCTTTAAACAACATTACACCAGCCACAGCTATATATGTTTTAAGGCCTGAATAATCATTTTCCCTTATACTTTCTTTTTGAAGATACTCAAGCATATATTCATTAATTTCTTTATATTTATTTGATAAGAATGATACAATTTCCTTTATTTTAAACTTCTTCAATTGTTTAAATACTAAAAATACTTGTCTTGAATTTTTACAGAAATCGCTAAAGATTTCCGAATAATAATCAGGAAGATCATTAAAGTCTGCAATACTTAGAGCTTGTTTAACAAGCTCTTCACATTCCTCTGTTTTGCAGGTTCTTATCTTATTCAAAATGGAATATATATCAGTACCATGAGATAAAAGTTTACTAATTTTCTGATTTTTTTCAAGAGTAAGATTTTTTTTGTTTGCTTCCAAAATAGAAATAAATACATTCCTAAGATTTTCATTCCCTTTAACTTCTTCATACATACTTGCAAGCTCGTCATACTTATTAAGCTTTAATATAACTTTTATAAGAAGAGGAGTTTTCTCTTCAAGGCTACTCACACGACATATATACTTATATGCCTCAGCGTATTCACTCTTATTATAATATATCCCTGAAATAAAACTTAAAGCACCATCCTGATATTTTTGATCCAGATAGTGCATTTCAGCTGAACGCTCTGCTGATATTGGTAGGCTATTGTAATTTTGAGCAAGATCAACAAATTTTAAGTAATATCCTACGGCATCAAATGGCATTTCAAGGCTAACCAATGCATATGCACAAAGATAATATAAATCTATTAAATCATTCCTAATACTGATACCTTCTTTGCATACACTAATAGCCTCGTTATGCTCTTTACATTGACAGCTTATTTGTGCATATGTAGGATATACAAAGGAATATATTAGTTTTGTTTTATTATCCAAATTGGATATTAATTTATGTGCCTTACGTATTTCACATAGAGCCTTCTCCGTGTCACTATGTGCATTATAGCTTCTGGCAAGCTGATATCTGTAATATATGTTATCAGGATCTTTCTCAAGCTCTTTCATGAGAATACCGGCAGTACGCTTAAATTTTTTCTCCTTAAGTTCCTTATTAATACTAAAAAGATATCCAAAATGGTCAAAATATAAATCAGAATTATATAATGGCGCCTTGTACTTAGGCTGGTTATGGACACTCCCCTCATACCTGAAGCTCCCATCGTTCCTGAAAACACGTTCCTGAGGAAGAATAGTATATCCAGGATTCTGACCCAATGAGGTGTAATTTTTAATTTTTACTATTACTGTATTAAAAGAATCAATTATGCTATTATTCAATAAATTATAAAGTTTGATAACGTCTAAAATTACCTCATCAGCATCTAATATAAGAATCCATTCACCCTTTGCATATGAGATAGTTATATTCCGCATATCTGAGAAATGTCCCTGCCACTGATGAAAATAAAGCTTTGACGTATACTTCTTTGCAATATCAACGGTTTTATCCGTAGAACCTGTATCTACTATAATTAATTCAACATCAGGCTTTTCCAACATAGGAGAAAGTGCATCAAGACACTTTTCAAGGTTTTTCTCTTCATCCTTTACCATCATACAAATACTTAACTTGTGTGTATAATTCATAAATATTTACTCCATTCAGGTGTTAAGACATTCTATCCAGTACTCAAGAAGTGGTTTTAGTTCGTATTCTAAAGTATCAAAAAACAAATGGTAATCATCACCTTTAAAAGCCGAATACAACATATCCAATTTTTCAGTTAATTCAAATATATTTATTGAATTATAAAAATCCTTAATAATGTTGATTCCTTCACTTAACGCGTTAAGATCGTCAATTAGGTTTATAACCCTTTCATTTTCCAGGTTATTATTTTCTTTATACTTATTACAAATATCGTCAATTCTCACACATAAGTTAAGCGATAGTTCAATTACAGATTTTCCTATCTCAATTATTCTTTCATCCATCTTTATGCCTCCATAATAATATATTTATTTATTATAGCTAAAAGAGACTCCGGTAATCCAGAGTCTCTTTTATATTACATGAATTAACTACCTTAATAAATTCAATACACCCTGTGGAGCCTGATTAGCTTGTGCCAACATTGCTGTCGCAGCCTGCTGCAGAATGTTGTTCTTTGTAAATGTTGCCATTTCATTGGCCATATCAGTATCTCTGATACGGGATTCTGCTGCCTGGAGATTCTCAACAGTTGTATTAACATTTCTTACTGTACTTTCAAGCCTGTTCTGCTGTGAACCGTAAGTAGCTCTTGCTTTATTTACATTCTTTATTGCAGTCTCAATTGAACTTACAGTAGATGCACTTGTTAAACTTGTAATACCTGTGGTTGCTGTTGCGGCGATTGCCAAGTTGGTGGTCCCATCATCAGAAATAATAATAGTTGCAGCTGATGTAAGGACTGCGGTACCATTGAACTTTGTATTCGTAAATATGTTGTTAATTTCAGAGCTTAATGATCCCATTTCAAGCTGAAGATTTGCTTTATCATCAGCATTGTAAGTACCATTCGCATTTTGAACAGCAAGCTCCTTCATCCTTACAAGCATGTTACTTACTTCATTTAGCGCACCTTCTGCTGTCTGTATACGGGATATACCATCCTGTGCATTTCTCGAAGCCTGTGTCAAACCTCTTATCTGTCCTCTCATCTTTTCAGATATGGATAAGCCTGCTGCATCGTCTGCTGCACGGTTGATTCTGAGACCTGAAGACAGCTTTTCAATTGACTTTGATGTTGCACTATTGTTTATAGCCAACTGATTGTGGGTATTCATTGACGCGATGTTATGATTTATTATCATAAAATCATCCTCCTTGAATTTATATTCGGGAATCCTTTCCCGTTATCAACTTTTTTTAAGCTTTACTATCTGAGCAGATTCAATACCCCCTGAGGAGCCTGATTAGCTTGAGCCAACATTGCTGTAGCAGCCTGCTGCAGAATGTTGTTCTTTGTAAATGTTGCCATTTCATTAGCCATATCGGTATCTCTGATACGGGATTCTGCTGCCTGCAAATTCTCAACTGTTGTATTAAGGTTTCGAACTGTACTCTCAAGCCTGTTCTGCTGTGAACCGTAAGTTGCTCTTTGACTATTAACAACTTTTATTGCTGTTTCAATATCTGACACAGCTGAGCTACTTCCCAAAGAACCAGCTGAAGTAAGAGTAGCAGTTGCAATTGTCAAGCTTGTTGTACCATCGTCAGAAATAGCAATTTTGGAATTAGTACCAAGTACTGCAGAACCATTGAATTTGGTGTTGGAAATGATGTTATCAATTTCATCACCTAATGAATTCATTTCAAGATCAAGATTATCCTTATCGTCTTGGTTATAGGTACCGTTGGCTTTCTGAACAGCAAGTTCTTTAAGCCTTACAAGCATGTTACTTACTTCATTGAGTGCACCTTCTGCTGTCTGTATACGGGATATACCATCCTGTGCATTCCTTGATGCCTGTGTTAAGCCTCTGATCTGTCCTCTCATCTTTTCAGATATGGACAAGCCTGCTGCATCGTCTGCTGCACGGTTGATACGAAGTCCTGAAGAGAGCTTTTCGATTGACTTTGAAGTTGCACTATTGTTGATAGCCAACTGGTTATGGGTATTCATTGATGCTATATTATGATTGATTATCATAAAATCATCCTCCTTGAGTTTTTATTCGGGAATCCTTTCCCGTTATTAATTAGTTTTTACTACTAAATACTTTACTATCTGAGCAGATTCAGTACGCCCTGAGGTGCCTGATTTGCTTGTGCCAACATTGCTGTTGCAGCCTGCTGCAGAATGTTGTTCTTTGTAAAAGTAGCCATTTCGTTAGCCATATCAGTATCTCTGATACGTGATTCTGCTGCTTGCAGGTTTTCAACAGTTGTATTAAGGTTCCTAACAGTACTTTCAAGCCTGTTCTGCTGTGAACCGTAAGTTGCTCTTGCAGTATTTACCTTCTTAATGGCATTTTCAATACTTGTTACAGTAGGATTATTTGATAAATTAGTAATAACAGTAGATGTAGTTGCAGCAATTGCAAGATTTGTAGTGCCATCATCCGAAATGACAATCGTTGCCGCTGATGTAAGGACTGCAGAACCATTGAACTTTGTATTCGTAAATATGTTGGTAATTTCTGAACTTAATGAACCCATTTCAAGACTAAGATTAGTTTTATCATCAGCATTGTATGTTCCATTTGCTCTTTGAACTGCAAGTTCTTTCATCCTTACAAGCATGTTACTTACTTCATTGAGTGCACCTTCTGCTGTCTGTATACGGGATATACCATCCTGTGCATTCCTTGATGCCTGTGTCAAACCTCTTATCTGTCCTCTCATCTTTTCAGATATGGACAATCCTGCGGCATCATCTGCTGCACGGTTGATACGAAGTCCTGAAGACAGCTTTTCAATTGACTTTGATGTTGCACCATTGTTAATAGCTAACTGATTGTGGGTGTTCATTGATGCGATGTTATGATTGATTATCATAAAATCATCCTCCTTGAGTTTTTATTCGGGAATCCTTTCCCGTTATTAATTAGTTTTTACTACTAAACACTTTACTACCTGAGCAGATTCAGAACGCCCTGAGGTGCCTGATTTGCTTGTGCCAACATTGCTGTTGCAGCCTGCTGCAGAATGTTATTCTTTGTAAAAGTAGCCATTTCGTTAGCCATATCAGTATCTCTGATACGGGATTCAGCCGCCTGAAGGTTTTCTACAGTTGTGTTAAGGTTCCTAACTGTACTTTCAAGCCTGTTTTGCTTTGAACCATAAGTAGCCCTTGCAGAGTTTACATTCTTGATAGCAGTCTCAATTGAACTTACAGTAGATGTACCTGTTAAGCTTGTAATACCAGAGGACGAAGTTGCTGCTATTGTCAATACTGTACTTGTTTGATCTGAAATAACAATTGTTGCAGCTGAAGAAAGGACAGTAGCACTATTGAACTTGGTATTTCTATAAATGTTTTTGATTTCATCTGTCAATGAAGTCATTTCAAGCTGTAGATTGGATTTATCATCTGAGTTATAAGTTCCGTTTGCATTCTGAACAGCAAGTTCCTTAAGTCTTACGAGCATGTTGCTGACTTCATTAAGGGCACCTTCTGCAGTTTGTATGAGGGATATACCATCCTGAGCGTTCCTTGAAGCCTGTGTTAAACCTCTTATCTGCCCTCTCATCTTTTCAGATATGGACAAGCCTGCTGCATCGTCTGCCGCACGGTTGATACGAAGCCCTGAAGACAGCTTTTCGATTGACTTAGAAGTTGCACTATTGTTGATAGCCAACTGGTTGTGGGTGTTCATTGATGCGATGTTATGATTTATTATCATAAAATCATCCTCCTTGAGTTTTTATTCGGGAATCCTTTCCCGTCATTTTTAAGTTATTGAATAAGAATTACTTACTATCTGAGCAGATTCAGAACGCCCTGAGGTGCCTGGTTTGCTTGTGCCAGCATTGCTGTTGCAGCCTGTTGAAGAATGTTGTTCTTTGTAAATGTAGCCATCTCATTAGCCATATCAGTATCTCTGATACGGGATTCAGCTGCTTGCAGGTTTTCAACAGTTGTATTAAGGTTTCTAACTGTACTTTCAAGCCTGTTCTGCTGTGAACCGTAAGTAGCTCTCTGACTATTAACCGCTGTTATTGCACTTTCAATATTTGTAACAGTGGAATTGCTGCCTAATGTCTTGGAAGCAGCTAATGCTGTGGAAGCAATTGTAAGACTAGTTGTTCCATCATCAGAAATAACAATTTTTGCATTTGTTCCAATAACTGCAGAACCATTAAATTTAGTATTATTAATGATATTATCAATTTCAGCACCCAACGAAGTCATTTCTAAATTAAGATTGCTTTTATCATCAGTATTGTAAGTTCCGTTTGCTTTCTGAACAGCAAGTTCCTTCATTCTTACAAGCATGTTGCTGACTTCATTGAGGGCACCTTCTGCTGTCTGTATACGAGATATACCATCCTGTGCATTTCTTGATGCCTGTGTCAAACCTCTTATCTGTCCTCTCATCTTTTCAGATATGGACAAGCCTGCTGCATCATCTGCTGCACGGTTGATGCGAAGTCCTGAAGACAACTTTTCGATTGACTTAGATGTTGCACTATTGTTGATAGCCAACTGGTTATGGGTGTTCATTGATGCGATGTTATGATTAATTATCATAAAATCATCCTCCTTGAGATTTGTGTTCGGGAATCCTTTCCCGTATTATTAGATGCAGAAAATCATCATCATTTCAACATAGCGCGCGGGTAATTAAAACAATAATGACTTCTTACATTAAAGATATCGGTTATTTGAAAAATAACTTTACAATTATTTTTATTTTTTATTACCAAAAATACTTTTTAAATCTATATTACTATCAATTTCAGAAGCTTTTTTATTTTCTTCAGCTATCTGAAGAAAAATTTCTTTCCTGTATACAGAAATATTTCTTGGAGCATTGACACCTATCCTTACCTGCTCGCCCTGTACATCAAGAATGGTAATTTCTATGTTATCATTTATTACAATGGATTGATCCTTTTTTCTTGTCAGAACAAGCATCTGAGGCTCCCTCCTGTCTGCGCAGTTCTTCTAAAATATAGTGTCTCACACTGTACCTGTCTGTGTCAAGGATAAGCTGCATACCTTTATGATTTTTGGCATTTATTATTAAAGGAGCCTGCAGATTTATACTCATCTTGTTGATATCCTGGGGAACAACAACTATTGAATATGAAAGAACATCTTCTTCACTCTCTATTTCAAGTTCCTTTAATGTCTCTTTATCAAGGTTGATCTGATAATCCGTTACCACTATAAAAGGATCAATAATTACAAAAGCCAGATCCGGCTTGTCTATACTTTGGAGCCAATTAAAAACAGGCATCTTATCAGGCTCACTTATAACAACAAATTTCTTTACGCCTTCAAATCCAGGCAACCCATTAGTAAATGTAATGATTTTTGATTCGTCAATTTCAATTTCGCCAAAATGTTTGGTTTGTAATAGCATTTGTTCTCCTCCAATAAATTTGTTTGTTAAAGTAATGTCTAAATACTTGTATCAATATTAGATCCTGTATTACTTATATTTATTGAATTATACCGGCTTATGGATATATTCACATTTGCCGGTATTACATTCAGATTAAAACTCCCCTGAGTAAAATCTCCGGTCACCCCGTTCATTGCACCTTCACTGTTGGTATTGACATTAATATCAATTCCGCCCTTAAAGCTTATTTTCGGCCTTGCCTTGGGCATAACATCCAGACCAAACTCATGTGTAGGGTAAGCATCTCTTACAGCTATTTGTTTTATAACATTTACACCTTTGTTTTGAATAGCTGCAAACATTGCACCGTCTGAAGCGGTTTTTGATGTAAACTCCACAGCACTTTGTGCGCCGCGCTGAGCAAAATCTCTGGTTAAATCAACACTGCTTTTAAGACCTGAGGTCGCAAAGCATTCGGATTGATCAATAACAACTACCGCCTGTTGGGTCCTTATATCCAGTTGGGGACCTTGACGATGAATTTCAAGCTTCGGCTTGGTTGTATTAATGTCAAGTTTCCCAGGCGTAGTATTAATACTAAGCTGTGCATAAGTCTGATTAATTTGCAGTCCCATATAATCACATCCTTGTGTTACAAAAAACTCCAATAGATATTATAAATATACTATGCACTTTTTAGCGTAAAAAATCAACCAGAGATGGCTGAATTATTTTAGCTCCGCCTGACAGGGAAGCCCTGTAGACATTTTCTTCATTCTGAAGGTTCATTATTGTCTCAGCCATATCAACATCTTCATTGTCACTCATTAATTTTGTAAAGTTCAGGTCATCATTACTAAGTCTGTTTTCTGTAAGCTCTATTCTATTCTGCCTTGCACCGACATCAGCTCTAACCCTGAGCACATTTGCAAGTTCCTTGTCTATCCTTGCAGTAATACTTCCTACTGCCGAATGGTCACCCAGATCAAGTGCACTTACAAAATCATCAAACATTTGAAGCATTGTTCCCTTATGACTGGCACCATTTATTTCAGTCGGCAGTGTAAGCTTAAGGTCCGCCGCTGCTGTTGAAGCTGTATTAATATGCACAGATGAACTATTACCTGTTGTGGGGCTGGTAAACTTAAGCATTCCATTAGCTGCAGATACTGTAGCTGAAGCGCCCAAAGCAGTCTGAATATCAGTTGCAAGTGTGTTGATATTAGTATAATTTGCAGTAAAGTTTATACTGTGATTAACACCATCCACACTCAAGGACAGAGTTTTTCCAGTAAGATTTAATGCAGGAGCTATGTTGGGAGGTGTTGAAGTAATTGTTCCACTTACTGCAATTCCCGCGGAATCTGCAACCCTGGCTGTTCCCCCGCTGTTAAATAAATCACCGCCCAAAACATTTATACTTATGTTATCTCCTATCCCTATCTCATAGTTTATATCTTCCCTGTACGCAGGAGGAGTAGTTGAAGGGTCTGTATAAGTATTTACATTGACTGCAAAAGTACCATCATCATTAAATAAAGGTTTATCAGTGCTATAACCAGAAAATATATAGCGGCCCGCATATGTCGCATTTCCAAGGTGAACCATCTGAGTCCTAAGTTGCTGTATTTCCTTTGATATAGCCTGCATATCCTGTGGCTGATTGGTTCCAGTTGACCCCTGAACAGAAAGCTCCTTTGCCCTGTGCATTATCTTTACCATATCACCCAAAGAACTTTCAGTAATATCCGTCCATGACTGAGCATCCTTTATATTTCTTTGATACTGCTCAATTTCCGAAACATCTGTACGAAGCTTCAATGCTCTTGCTGCTACAACAGGATCATCCGAAGGTACCATAACCTTTTTACCGGTTGCCAGCTGCTGCTGGTACTTATTCATTCGGGTAAGGTTATTTCCAATATAATTTATCATGTTATTTACAAGCATGTTATTAGTTATACGCATTAGCCTGCACCTCCGTTACCTTACACGCCAAGTTTGTTTATCAGTGTGTCATATACTTCAGCCATAGTTGTTATCATATGTGCTGAGGCATTATATGCTTGTTGAAACTTTATTAGGTTAGCCATTTCTTCATCGATGGAAACACCTGAAACTGATGATCTTCTGTTTGTCAGCTGGTTTGTAATAACTTGCTGGTTTGAAGAAAAAACTTTTGCCTGCTGCGAGTCGATACCAAGTGTAGAAACAAGGGATTTCATATAATCCTCTGGTGCACCTTCTGCAAACATATGAACATTACTTCTTGCTTTGAGCAGTTCATTCAGGGTGAGAATATTACCTGCCTGACCTGCAGAATCAGCAGTTGCAATTTTATTACCATCTGTTGCGACATCATAGCTTACCGTGAAATTCTTTGCAGTAAGTTTCGAATATCTGGTGTTTACATCTGCGCTAAGACTGTTAAACTCGCTTGTGCTCATTGCTCTATCATCTTCACCGATCATTGTAAAGAAGTCTATACCTGTTGATCCTTTAAGTCCGGTCCCATCAGCATGCCCGATTCCATCCGTACCGCCTATAATCCCTTCATTAAAAGCTTTTGCAAATGTCTGCACAAAGCTGTCAAGCTTCCTCATGTAATAAGGAATTCCCTTGTAGGCAGGAGTTTTTGTTCCACTAGCCCCAGCAATTCCGTCATTGCCGTCCCTTACATCTATATAGCCCTTAAGTTCCCCGCTCTTAATGTTCAGGGAGTTACCGTCTTCCCAGCCTACATCATACATATTAGGAGCATCACCCGAATTAAGTGGTGTACTTCGGGGTATCAAAGCAAGCTTACTGATATCAAAATGGTCAACAAAAGCTTTTCCGCTTATAGTTATTACAAACCGTTTGTCATCCTGACCGCTTGGAAGCTTTCCGGCTACAACCTCATTTGCATCTATATTGATTAACTTTGATAACTTATCAACCAGAAGTGTTCTCTGATCTCTCAGGTCATTAGCAGTGTTGCCGTCAAGCTCGGAAACATAAATCTGTCTGTTGAGCTGCTGAACCTGTACACCTAATGCATTTATATTTTCTACCTGTGATTTTACACAGTCGTTTGCGTCTTCCTGAAGTGCTTCAAAATGCGATGCAGTACTATTAAAATACTTAGTTAGTGTAACGCCTCTCTGCTGAACAATTGATCTTGTCGCCGGGCTGCTTGGATCTTTTGCAAGTTCCTGAAGCGAATTATAGAAATCATTCATTATAGTGGCGAAACCACTTTTAGATGGTTCATTAAATGTAGCTTCAACATCTGAAAGAAGTGTATGCTTAATGTCCCATTCACCATAAGTATCATTTTCGCTCCAATATTTAAAATCAAGGTATTCGTCCCTAACCCTATTAACTGTCTTGATTTCAGAACCGGTTCCTATCATTCCCGTTCCATCAAATAAAGCCATAGGATTGGATGCAGTCTGTACTCCCTGCTGTCTGGAATATCCAGGTGTATTGACATTGTTCAGATTATGATTGACAATATCCATACTCCTTTGTGCCGTATAAAGACCTCTGACCGCAATATTAAGTCCAAAAAAGCCTTCTCTCATAATTTATCACCTACCCGCTAAACCTGTTCTTTGAATAACTGTATCAAGCATTGCATCTATAACGTTAATAACTCTTGAAGCCGCATCATAAGCAAATTTGTATTTCATCATATTTGTCATTTCTTCATCCATTGAAACACCTGCAATAGATTGTCTTGTTGCATCCGCAGATGCGACAAGCTTTGCCTGGCTGTCAGCAATATTCAATGCATCACTTCCGGTATTACCTACATATGAAATAATTGAACGATAGAAGTCATCCAGACTGACCTCGACGCCGGTCTTACCTATTAAACGTGTATTTCTCATGTTGGCAATATCTAAAGCAATTGTATTGTCCCCATTTTTTCCTGTTGAAGATGAAACCAGGTTGTTAAGGTTGTCCAGATTGCTGTTTAATGCTATATTTCCTATTTCTATTGGATAAGCACTGTTAAGTGCTACAAAGAAATCCTGTCCCGGATTCCCGTCCAGTGTCATTCCGCTTCTGTGAAGATTGTTAACCTCTCTTGCCATCGTATTAACAAGCAGATTTAATCTGTTTCTTACATCAGCGATAATATTCTGGGAAGTGACTACATTATTATAGATTTTGTCCTTCATCTGGGTATACAAGCCTGACTCAGTAGCTGTAGCCGAAGAAGTTATATCATAAAATCCGCTTCCCGTCGCAACTGACATTGGCTCAAGCTGAGTTTTAACTGCGCCTGTTGTTCCTATTACCGAAGCAGTAATCCCGGCGTTTTGGTATTCCGCAGTAACATCATTTACGCTTAATGTAGTCGTATCCAGGGCTGAGTTTGAAACAAGTATTACCTGTTTTAGTGCATTATCCCTGAATGACATACTTTCAATGGAGTGCAGCGCTTCAAGCCCATCAGGCGTTCCAGCACCTGCTGCAGCAACATGATTTGTTACTATATCCGAAAAATCACTTAGAGTAGTAAATTTCGGCCCAGCTGAATATGTACTGGTCGCATTGTCATATGAATAATAACCTGTACCGTCAAATTCCACATATCCAAGTCTTACATCTATTCCCTTTGCTTTATAATCATTAACAAGCTTTGTTGCATTAGAAACTATATCTGCTTTTTGAGCAGCAGTTGCATCCCTGTTAACAGCAAAAACAAGATCAATTTTGTCATACGGACTGCCGTTTTCCATACTTCCTTTTACGCCAAGAACTTCGCCCCTTGCTTCAAGAAGTCCCTTCATTTCACCGCTTTTAATAGGAACCTGTATTTTTGTTCCGCCTAGCATGGGAACATTAAAAAGTCCGCTTTCAGTGGTTGCTCCTGCATAAAGATCTGTCTGTTCACCCTTGGTTACGAGGAAATACCCTCCAAGGGTTATGTCCAGCTGACCGTCCTGCATTTCATTAACATTAACGTCTGCCATTTTTGACAGCTTGTCTACAAGGAGATTCCTCTGATCCCTGTAGTCGTTCGCAGTATCACCTGATACTTCTACTCCCATAATCTTTACATTCAGCTGTGCAATCTGTCTTGTAATATCATTTATGTCATCTATACGAACTTTGATTTCTGTATTAAGATCATCCTGTAGCTTATCAAGCTGTGTACCAAGGTGATTAATCTGGCTTACAACTGAATCTGCCCTTTGTCTGACAAGTGCCCTGACTGTAAGGCTTTCTGGTGATTTTGAAAGTTCCTGCCACGAATCCCAGAAATTATTAAGGCTAGCCTGAAGCCCTGAGTCCATAGGTTCAGCAATTATTGACTGCAAGTCTTGAACAGTCTTTCCCCTTGCTTCCCAATAGCCAAGAGTAGTACTTTCCTGGCGATATATATTATCCATGAAGGTATGTCTGATTTGACGAACCTGTTCGATATCGGCACCAAGCCCGTACTGGTATAAGTTGTTTTTACTGAAAACATTCTCATAAGGGCCGCTAGTAATCATCGCCTGCTGCCTTACATACCCTGGCGTATTAACATTTGAAATGTTCTGGCCTGTAACGCTCAACCCGCGTTCACTTACAAAAAGGCCTGTACGTGCTATTTCATAGCTTGCAAAACTTACTGTCATTCTGATACCCCCGTTTCCCGGTTTTTCCGAGTTACGACGCCCTCATTTTATTAAAGCTTGACATCAAATATATTTCTCTTTTTGGAATTACTCGAGTTGCCATCAAAACCATAGCTGTTATTAACCGAATTTATTTCAGTTAAGAGGTTAATTGAAAAATTTATATAATCCAAAGAATTCTTTATAAGTTTGGAATTAAGGTCATTGGAACTTCTTACTTCATTAACAATTGCAGAAATTTTATCCTGGTGTTTTTTTAAAGCCTGAACATCCCCATCATCCAAATGCTTGAATAATTGTGAAAGCGTCAATTCTGAAGGCTTAACACCTATTTGTACAGATATTTTGTCAATTGCCTGTTCTCTCAAAGATTCGAGCTTACCCATCTTTAATAGTAAAGACTGTTCAAGCTTAACCATATTTTCAAGCTCAGCTACCTTGCCCTCAACAATGGTGTTGGTCTTGTTTTTGGTAACGTTTAAAATTTCGGAATACAGCTCTGTTTCCAGTCCCAATATCTTAATCAATTCATTAACTGATTCCCTGTCAATATTCTTAGCCAAAAAATACACCATCCTTATTGTGATAAAATAAATATAAATGCTGCTTTTCTTCCGAAACCTATCCTAAGAAAAACTCAAGGGCATCGAACCCTTTCGTTTTTGATTTGTTTCTTGCGAAACCTATCCTAAATAACACTTTTGCGGGATAAAATTCATCCCGCAAATAAATAGGCTAATAAATTAAATGTGGTATAACGGCTCAGGCTTTCTGATCAAACGCATTCTTTATTATCTTATCTGCGATATCCTTGCCGCTTACATCATAGTTTCCGGCTTCATATTTTTCCGCATACTGATTAATCTTTTCAGACCTGATATCAGGGATATCGCGAACCGCCTTCAAAACTGTCTGAAAATCCTTAGCTTCATTTGAGATGGAAACTACATCCTTTTTTGAAGCTACTTCAGTTGTTTTTTGTACTTTTGAAGTGCTTTTCAGCCTGTCATATATGCCGGAAATTTTCGGGACTTCACCCCAGATCTTCATAAATACCCTCTCGCTTTCTCTACATAACATATGTAAAGTATTACTTTATATCGGTACTTCACAACAATGTTCAAACCTATACATTGTAATTTCCCTTACATTACTATTATCGGCATTCACCCGAATATATTAATAATTAATTTCAATTTCCCTAAAACTTTATGTAATAGGTTCTATCTATCTGACACACAAAAAATAAATGCCCGCCGAAAATATTCAGCAGGCACTTTATCACTTCATTTTTTTATTTATCTCTGTTTAAGTATCTCATTCCAATACCTTTACTTTGGGTTTCAGACTGGCTCAATCTGCTGTCAAGGTTAGATGCAACGCTTTTTAAATCACTAGATAAGCTCTTTTGGCAGTTATTGCAAAAGCGACCTGTCTTAATTGATTTTCCGCACATTTCACATTCAAGAACAATATTTGCCTCATCACCAATGATTTCAAGACGTCCTTCCTTCAAGTATGCCTTTATCTGTTCTACGCTTACATCAAGAGCTTCGGAAATTTCAGACATGGATGCCCCGGGGTTATCCCAAAGATATTCCTTAACCTTTTTGAAAGTTTCTTCTTCCTTGTCCTTGCAAGCGGGGCAAATTGGCATTCCTCCAATATAATTGTATATCTTGCCACATTTTCTGCAGTTTCTAACATCCGGCATATTTTTTCCCCCCATAAATATAATTTATATATTATTGATAAAAAACGGTCCAGCGTTTTCTTCCTGAAGATATTACAGCTCCTGTTACAGATAGTGCTCCTGCTGCCTTTAGAATTCTTGCACACTCGTTCAGTGTGCTGCCGGTTGTATAAATATCATCCACCAAAAGAATCCTTTTTCCTATAAACTCTTGCGGCCTGGTTAGAGTAAATACACCCTTTATATTTGTATAACGCTGCTGTTTACCAAGATGACTTTGGCTATCATTGTTTACTGTTCTGCTTAAATATCTGGAGCCTTCAGGTATACCGAGGTCTTTTCCCAGATGTCTGGATATAAGGTATGACTGGTTATATCCCCTTTTTCTTTCCTTATGTCTATGAAGTGGTATGCTTATAATTATATCAAAGTTTACACTTTTTGTCACGGTTTTAACCTTTTCCGACAACATTTTTGCAAATGTTCTGTAAAAAGCAGGCCTATTATTAAATTTATAATTTGCTATACATTTTCTCACCATTTCATTATATTGCAGAAGGCATATTACCCCATCCACAAATCCATCAACCATAAACAGTTTATCATCTTCAAAACCTTGCGACATAAGGAAGGGCAATTCTGAAAAACATTTGTCACAGACATTAAATTTTTTATTTATACTTATCTGACACCCACAAAAAATACACTTTGGTGGAAATAGTACATTAAAAACAAACCCTAACAAAACATCACCCTGTAAAATTATAACATATATTGAAGTATTATGTCATTGGTCTGCTTAAAAAATTCAAGAAACGACGAAACGCAGAGGTACACACATCCTGAGTGAGAAAACTGCATGTGTTATTAAATTACACTCAAAAAATAGCAAAATAAGGTTAATTAGTCTTTTTGTTAAGTTTTTATCTAATATAAAAAAGTATTATAATAGGCTAATAATGCACAGCAAGGCTTTCAAAGCTACTGAAAGTGATGGCAATGCAAGGTAAGCAATTCACTTTTTGTAGTTATTTTTTATGCTTTACTACTAATAATAATAATAAGCAATTTTTATATAGATTTTATTTTGATTATAATGTTTTCAACATAAAGGGGTAGCTAAAACAATGGGAAATAAAATTAAAAGGGTCTTGATTGGCAGGCCTTTAAAAAATGAGGCATTAGCAGGCGAGAAGTTCGGTGTATTATGGGGGCTTCCAATTCTGTCAAGTGATGCTATTTCGTCAGTGGCATACGCCGGACAAGAGGTTTTACTCGTTTTAATACCTCTTGTTGGTGTTTTGGCGTTTTCAACACTGACATATATATCAGCTGCTATAATAGGCCTATTAGCAATTTTAACACTTTCATATACCCAGACAATTGACAGTTATCCAAACGGGGGCGGTGCATTTATAGTAGCCAAGGAAAACCTTGGCGTACTGGCAGGTGTGACAGCTGGTGCAGCCTTGTCAGTAGGCTATATAATGACTGTGGCAGTTAGTATATCCTCTGGAGTACAGCAGATTGCAACTGCTATCCCTGAGCTTAAAGCTTATGTAGTACCAATTTGTGTATTTCTTATATTACTTTTAACTATAGGCAATCTGAGAGGTATAAGCGAATCGGCGAAATATTTCGGACTTCCTGCATATGCTTTTATACTAGCACTATTAACTATGGTTGTCTTTGGATTAATAAACGTAGCTAATGGCAAAGTACATCCTGCTACTGTATTCCAACAGGTTGAGCCTTTGTCATTTTTCCTGATATTAAAAGCATTTGCAAGTGGATGTACAGCTCTTACAGGTGTCGAAGCGGTAAGTAATGCGGTTCCGAACTTTAAAAATCCTTCACAGAAGCATGCAAAAATTGTTTTGGTATTATTGTCACTGACAGTATTAGTATTATTCGGAAGTACATCAATTCTGGCAAACTACTATCATATTGATCCAAGTCATGGAGCACTTCTTGTACAACTTGCTGATACTATATTTAGCAATGCTCGAGTCCTGTATTATTTTGTTGTAGCTACCTTGTTCATAATACTGATTCTTGCTTCCAACACTTCATATTCCGGGTTCCCAATGCTGATATCAGTAATGGCTAAAGAAGGCTATGCTCCCAGACAGTTAGGAATGAGAGGCGACAGATTAAGCTACTCCAATGGAATCATATTTCTGTCTGTAATTTCTGCAATTCTGGTAGTAGCATTCGATGCAGATGTTACCAAACTTCTTGGATTATATGCTGTTGGTGTATTTATATCCTTTACTCTTTCACAGTCAGGAATGGTTGTCAGATGGATAAAAACAAAAGGTAACAAGTGGTTGCTGAAAGCTTGTATTAACGGTCTTGGTGCACTGGTAACAGGTCTTGCTGTAATTATTATAGCAGTAGCAAAGTTTTCCGAAGGTTCCTGGATTGTAGTATTTGCTGTCCCTATACTGGTTTTTTCAATGATGAAGGTTAAAAAGCATTATAACGCGGTTTCCAAACAGCTCAAAATGACTCCCGAAGAACTTTCCACAGTTAATGTAGATAAGGCTGCTTATTCAAACCGTGTCATAGTTCCGGTTGAAAGCATTAACAGGGCCAGTATAAGAGCTTTAAGGTTTGCAAAGACAATTTCAGACAAGGTTGTAGCATTTAATGTTTCGATAGATGAGGAAAGCGGTAAGAAGATCAGGGAAAGATATGACCTGCTCCAAACCGATATACCGCTTATTATAAAATATTCACCTTTCAGAAAGGTTGTTGACCCACTGCTTAAGTTTATAGAATCGGCTGAATATGAGTATACAAAGGGAGACATGATAACAGTCATGCTACCGCAATTTGCTGTTAAAAACTGGTGGAACAAATTTCTTCATAACCGTACAACAAGGTTCATCGAAAAAGAGCTGCTTAAGCACAAGCATATAGTCGTAGCTGTTATGCCGCTTCAGCTTAAGGATGATGACTTTGTATTAAAAACAAAGAAGTCTGAAAAGGATATTTAAGGTTATAAAATTTAACCCCCTTATTCAGGGGGTTTTTACTTTATCTAATAACTTTTTCCTTATTCACATAATATTCTATTCTTTCATCTATCCAGGAATTTATGTCCCCAATTCCGCTTTCAAGATTCTTAAAACCCTTTTCATTAATAATTTTAATAATATTGTTCCGGCAGGATAAAAATGCTTCCTCCCTGTTCATCTGATAGAAACTGCTACTGACCTTCAAGTCATTGACCATTCCCTTGTTAATGGAGACAACGCTTGATTTTATAATTTCATCAAGCAGTTTGAAACTGTTTTTGTAATTTTCATATGACATATCTTCATTTTTTGAACTTATCAACCGTCTCAGCATTCTGCAAAGATAGGCCAAAATAATGGAAACAGCAACAACAAGAACAAAAATAATTATAGTTACGTATAACTTCATTATCCGATACCTCCACAGAAACTTTAATTATTTATCAATTTACGGATTCTGTTAATCAGGCTTAAAACCATCCCTTCGGTTGCCGGATTATTTAAAGTGTTGGAATGGTCCTGCAGTATAATTCCGTTTTGAAGAAGTTCATCATTATCAGCCTTAGCCCAATGAACCGAATCGCTATTATTGTCTTGCTGCGGCTCACCATCACCATTCTGCGTTTGACCGGGATTACTTTCGGGGTACAAGCTACCTATACTTTTTTGAAGGGTTACAATTCTTTCACCATAGCCGGGTGATACCGCCCATTTCCCGTCAAGGTCCTCCCAGTTGACAGCGGAGCCCCTGGCTACAAGAGAAAACCTTGAGTCATACATAGCTCTTCCCAAAGGCAGAGATAAAGTGCTGCAATAAGCAAAAAGATGCTGTAGATGAGCTTCAACACCTGCTTCCATACTAGGAAAGCTTAAGCCGGGATTACCGTTTCCGGTCGCGCCAAGTCCCGCAAAATTATTTTGTTCAGGCCTTACAGTTCCGGTAAACTTCAGCCAGTTTGTTTCCCACATTGACTGGAGAAATGCCATGTCAGCCTTTATCCCATAGATTGCTGAAACAGAAAAGTATGTATCAATTATTCTAGTATCAGCTGCGGAATTAGATGCTAAAAGTGCCTTCCTAAGCTGATTTTTTGTTAATAAGGAACTTCCCGTTATGGGGGTTCGGCTATTGTAGCCTGGTTGCACATAATCCTTTATTCCCGCTGCTACCGCGGTTGTCAGCTTATCCTGCCAATCCCTGTCTGTAAGAAGGTTATTATCACTTATGTTATCTATAAAGCCAAACTCCACAATTAGAGTCTGAACTTCAGGATAGGTCTGCCTTATAACAAAATAATAGTCAGTCCCGTCTTTTTTGGTGCTTTCCCTGCTATATGCAGTCCTTGTGATGTAACCGGTCTTTTTTACCTCATCCAATATTAATCCTGCAAGCCTGCCATCTGAATGAATACTGTAAATTACCTCGAATCCACGGGCACTGCCGTCAAAGGCGTTACAATGGCAGGAAATGCAGATTGAAGCTCCAGACTTTTTGATGAGATCGGTTAAGTCAACAGGAGCAAGGTATTCATCCTTTACAAGTGTTGTATCTACCTCAAAGCCAAGGTTAGTAAGCTTTTTGCCAAGAAAATCTGCAAAAACCCGATTAATATCCTTCTCCTTTGTTCCAAACCCGATAGCTCCATACTCCCTGCCACCGTGTCCTGAATTTATAACAATCCTCATAGCTACCTCCAATGCAGGAATCAAATTGCCTGTTTTTTATTCTGGGAGACATAATATTCTATTCTGTTTTCAAGCCAGGTATCTATATCCGAATACGCTGCCTTCAGAGCTTCCAAGCCCGTATCACCGATTATTCTTACGGATTTCAGCTTTGCTATTTCAAAAGCAGCTCTTTGCTCGTCAGGACTGAGCATGCCATTTTTCTTTTTCAATGCATCCGTGTATGTCTGTGAAACAGCTGTAACCGCGGTTGATATAGCATTTTCGGCCGTATCAATATACTTGTTGAGAACTTTATTATTGATTGAGTTTTCAAGTTCCTTTGTTTTCTTCTTCAAAAAAGCAATAATGTAGGCAGACACCACAGGAATAAGAGGTATTACCAATACTGTTATTATTGTGTTAAGCACTGTATTCAAAACTCCAGTGTCCATATATACACCTCTTTTAAATAAATTCGCCGTATACCCAAAACCAATAAAAGTCTCGATAGTTGGCGTTATTATACAATATGCTGAATTTTTTACGCGGCGCCCATAATCAAGGCGTAAATATTATTTTTATTTTTTCATTTGATAAACATAATGTTATACATTTTGTAACCAATTAATTATTAGCTAAATATAATAATACTAGAAATGCCAGAAGGCTATTTAAAAGGATTCATAGGATAAAAAAATTGATAATCAACTATTTTAAGTTAAAAAGTATTATGTATTTATAAGGAGGTTTATTTATGACAGTAGCCGATGAAAAGTGTAGTTTAAAGATCGAAGCCGGCCAAATTATTAATCCGGTTACATTCCCGCATCCATTTGAATTGGTCTGCATCCAGGTTGCGAAAGTATTTGACCAGGTTGCAATAAGGGATTGCCAAAGCGGTATACAAGTTCCATTAACACCTAGCCCGGGTAACCCATATCCGGTATTCTCATTCGAAGGTGCATCTGACTTTGATATCGTTGATATTAAAATCCTTTCAAAAACAGATTCAGGTACAAAACCAGGTTACAAAAAGCTTAGACTTGCTGTAAGAGTAAGGTTTACAGTTTCTTATTTCGATGGCATTGAACACCTTACAACAGTACAGGATGTAGTATTCAACCTGACTGTAAATGAAATCTACTGTCCATCAGGAATAGCTCAGATAGCTATAACCGGAAGAGGCGATGCTCCTGATTATACATTCGATGAAGATGGCACACTCGTTAAGGTAGAAGGAATAATTGAAGTATTTAACGATGCTATTCAGGGAAATATACTCTTTATAGACGTAGGCGGATTTTTTATTGTAAAATGCGAACAGATAGTTCAGCTTCTTATCCCATCCTACGGTTACTGCCCAGTTCCACCGGAACAGAACAATCCGGCTGACCTTAATTGTACAACATTCCTTAATAGGGATAAGACTCCATTCCCGACAAAATTCTTCCCCGATCAAAAATGGAATCCTTTGAACTAATAGGCTAATATTCAAGTGGGACTGCAGGCCATACTGTGGTCCCATTTATATAAGAGGGAGTGAGGTCAGGTTGTCCAACTATTACGCCGCCTTTATGTCAAGGGCTCATGCTTTTTTGGCCGCAAACCATTTGAAGAGCATGAATATAGAATATGAAATTTCACACATTCCGAGAGAAATTGCTGCAGAGCCTTGTGCTATGGGTTTAAAGCTTTCAGACAAAAATTTCGACATGGCCTATTCCATAATAAAACGCCTGAATATTCCCGGCTGCAGCTTCTATAAGGAAATACGAAATCCCGGGTCATACAACAGTCAATACGTAAAAATCGAAGAAAAGATCCAATAAAATCCCAAGCCTCTCATTTAATATAAAAAAGGCATCCTCAAAGAGTTACTTAGGATGTCTTTTACTTACAAACTATAAAAGCTGCATTTTGTTATCATCCGCCACTAACTTTCCGCTTGAAAGTGAGACAGTTTTACTTACGAGCCTTCCGGTGGCTGAAGATTTGATACCTGTTGGTGGAGGCGACTTCAATTCTATATTGCGAGGAACATAAGCCTGCTTAACTCCGTCTATCATGTCCAGATACTCCTGGCAAACTTTATTTCCATCATAAAAATCATTATAACGCTTACTAAGTTCTTCTATTTTCCCGCTTCTAAGCTCTTTGTTTTCACAAATAGAATATACCTGTTGTTCACAGCCTTTATAATCGTCAGGTTCAAAGTATAACGCGCCATCACCTGCAACTTCCCTGAAAACAGGTATATCAGAAATTACCATGGGACAGTGTGCTTTCATTGCTTCAACAATTGTCATGCCGAAGGATTCCTTGTAGGAAGATGAAATATAACAGCCTTTAGCTGAACTTGCACTATACCATGCCTGCATTTGGGCATTAGGGCAGTTTGTAATGATATCAAACCGGCTTTCAAGGTTTTCTTTCTTGATAATATCAACAAACCTGGAGTAATCCCTATCAAAGGAGATGTCTGTTATAACTCTTATAATATAGCCTTCTTTCAGCTCTCTGGCCAGGTTTATAAAAAGCATCCAGTTTTTATTCTCTTCAAGCCTGCCAACCCACAATAAAGGTATACAGTCAGAATCATTTTTTTCCGGCTGCGGTTTATTATTTTCAATCGGCGGACAGTTCGGAATAACAAAGCTTTTAACTCCTTCCGGTATAGACTTCTTTGCCTCATCAAAGGATACCTTCGACGGAAAAACTACTACACTGACACCATAGGTTGCGAGCTTTTCAAGATATGTATACGGTCCGCAGGCGTGGCATTCATAAATTACCGTCTTGCCCAAGCTACATATTAGTCTCATAAGATTTTCAGGAATAATAACTGTAACTATTACATCACATTCTTCAAGTATCTTCTTAAGCTTTTCATAACTATCAGCAACTGAGTATTGCAGCGCTTTAAAAGCCTCCTCCTCAAACCCATGCTCCAGAAAAACCATTATACATTCCACTTTGAGCTTCTCAAGGAATTCAATCCTGTTTTTCAACGCAGCATCAACACCTGTAAAATGGCATTTGTTATTGATAAAAGCAATCTTCAAATTCTATACACCTCCAATAACCCTATATACAATATCCATAAATTCCGAACAAATTTTACCGGCATCAAATATATCCTGGTAGCGTCTTTTCATGATTTCCTTGCTTAGTAAAACGTTACTACGGTCATAGAATATCTTTTTTATTGCCTGGACAGCACCAAAAATCCTGTTGTTGTTATAATAAAATGCACTGTTACCGGCTATTTCCCTATATGCAGGTATATCACTGAGAACCATGGGGCATTCTGTCTTCATTGCTTCAAGAACAGTCATACCAAAGGATTCATTATTTGACGTTGAAAGATAGCACCCATTATCAGCAGCTTCTTTATAATATGCAAACATATCTGAATATGGGCAGTCTGAAATTATATCTATTTTTTTAATAAGATTTTTTAAGTGAACATCTTTTATGAAATACTTATATTCATTACTTACTTTTACATTGCTTATAATCCTGAACAGATATACACTGTCCATCTTTTCAATTATATTTAAAAGGAGTCTCCAGTTCTTGTTGTGCTCTATCCTTCCAACCCATAATATAGTTTTCCTGCTGTCTCTAGGTATGTCAAAGCCTGGTCTGTCTAAAAAATCCTTTCCTATACAGTTGTAAACAGTGTAAAAGGGGATGGACACAGGAGTTTTATTCAATAAGTTTCTTGTAGTATTCATTTCATATTGGGATGGGAAAATTACTGCCTTGACTATACTTTCATCTAATTTGGGCAGGTGCGAGCAACACCCGTGAATATGACACTCACAGATCATGGGCTTATTTGTACAGTAAAGCCTTTTAGCTGTAGTTTCAAGCGGAGAAAGATTGACAATTACATCACTGTCATATGTATACCTGATAATATCCGAATTACTCTGTGCAATACAATACTTGTGGTTTTGAAAGGTTTTATCCTCGTCAGCATGACTCAAAAATAAAATACGACAGTCTACACCTATATCTTCCAGATGGTCCATACGGTTTTTTACCGCAGACTCTGTTCCCCCAAGGTTACAGGCATCAAAAACAAAAGTAATAACCATTATTTCTGTTTCCACCAATCCTCATTATCCATGTACCATTTTATTGTTTCTCTAAGACCATCCTCAAGTCTGTATTTATCCGCCCAGTTCAAACCAAACCTTGCTTTGCAGCTATTTATAATAGATTTTTTGGGTACTTTCAAGTTCTTATCCTGAGTAGGAATCTTTGTTTTGTCACCAAGAAGCCTTAATATTTCTCCAGCTATTTCCTGGTCTGATACCTTGTATTCTGATGCTATATTATATGCTTCACCGGGCTTGCCAAAGAACATCGCACGAATTAATGCAATACAATGGTCTATTACATAAATAATCTCCCTTGGTGAATTGTTCTCCTCACTTTTCATGCTGATTGGTTTTCCGCTTAACGTATTACATATACACGAAGGGACAAAATTATCAAGGTTTTGATATGGTCCATAATTTTCACAGCTTCGTGTGATCAATATGGGCATCCCATAAGACCGGTAAAAGGACATTGCCATAATTTCCGCACCTGCTTTGGATGCCGCAAAAGGGTGATACGGGTTGAGTCCCGATTCTTCCATCAGGTCTTCCGAACCCTTATTCAGGCCGTATACTCCACTGTCCGAAACCTGCAAAAAACGGTTACCCCTATAGCCAGCCCTACTCCAGATGCTTCTGGCGCCTTCAAGAAGTGTGATGGTTCCGAGAATATTTGTTTCACCGTATTTTACTGCTTCATTTATTCCTTTGACCGAAGACTCACTCGCAAAATTAATAACGAATTGTGGCTTATATTTTCTGAAAACATAATCCACAAGCTCATAATTACATATGTCACCTTTTATAAAGTGGTACCTTGGAGATTGTTCAACATCATTAAGATTATTTATGTTAGACCTGTGGGATAACTTGTCAAAGTTTACTATAATGAAATCCTTGTTTCTCCTTAAAAAATATCTTATAAAATTGCTTCCAACAAATCCGGCCCCCCCTGTTACCAGCATAACCTTCATGAGAAGCACCTCCTTCCTTTAAATAAATGGATTTGCTTTAGTTAATAATAATTTCCAACTTATGTCTACTATTATTATATTAAGCCACTAATTAAAACGTGAAACAAAGATATATTAAGTGCTATATTATCATTTAAAGAATTCCGGAAAATCCCTTTTTGCCATAAGAGCTGTATAAGTACAGTAATCATTTACCTTATGCGTGTTAAGCATGCGTATATCAAGATTGTCATACTCCCCCTCATAAAAACTGAATTTCGAAAACCGCTCTTTTGAATGCCAGCAATGAATATGAGGATGATATAGTATGGAATCTTTACTACTGCTTTCAAAGTCCAGCTTTCCAGGTTCTACTTTTGGCTTGTGAATAAGATGGTTAACTGCTATCTCTGCTGCATAAAGCAAGCTTACCTCAGCAGCCCACCCTGGCCATTTCCCGGGATTATACCTGAATTCCTCACCGATTAGGTACTTTGTAATGGGCACTATTAATTTGCATACTTCCCTGACCATACAAGCCGGACCATAATGGGTCGAACCAATGTTATGGATACCCCTGTGATTTAACCCAAAGGTGTTGGCACACCGTATAATGTTGTTTCTTGAGGTATCCTCATTAATGTATTTACCGCCTCCAGTCACATAACCATTAGGATAAAAACGATTCCAGGCAGGAGTAAGAAAAGTGTCTGCATCCGATCTTAATATATAATCATATTGATCAAGGAAGTCAGCTTGTAAACCCGTAAGGCAGCTTACCGAGTTTATAAAATAATAATAATTCCATTCCGGCTGGTGACTTATAGGATTATATAGCACCTTTATACAATTATCAGGCAGCCTGTCAAGTGCGTCCTGTGTTCCAAAAACCACAAGGTCAGTATCATGTGAATTTACATGCCTCCACGAATAGTACAGGCACCCTATCTGATACATCATTGTTCTGTTGTTTTCAAGGTATACTGCTACTGCTCGTTTCATACAAAAACTCCGTGAGTTTATAATCAATGCGACCTTAAAGCAAAATAATATCAGAGACTTTGTTTTTCAATGTCCCGGTTAAATCAAAAATGCAGCAATTTTCAGGATAATCCAGGTTGTCATAACTACTATGGGCAACACAAAGAATAATACAATCACTATCTTTTATGCTGTCCTCAATATTTGTGCTATCCTGATGAACTTTTGAGGTCTTAATTTTTTTTATGAATGGGTCATGGTAGGCTACATATGCACCTTTTGAAACCAAAATATCAATTAGGTCAAATACAGGCGATTCACGTATGTCGTTTACATCCTTTTTGTAAGTAACCCCAAGTATCAGCAGTTTACTTCCCTTTAAAGGTTTGTTCCTTTCCGACAAAATATCCGCAAGCCTTGAAACGACATATGCAGGCATTCTGTCGTTTATTTTCCTGGAGCTTTCTGCAAGGGTTGCATTTAGGCCTTGAAGCTTTGCCATATAAGTATAGAATGTACAATCCTTCGGAATACAATGCCCTCCGACACCGGGACCAGGCTGAAACCTGCTGAACCCAAAAGGTTTTGAAGCGGCAGCATCTATGACATCCCATATGTTTATTTCATAAGCATGGCAAACCTGGGCCATCTGATTAATCAATGCAATGTTGATGTCCCTGTATGTGTTTTCAAGCACCTTTGCCATCTCGGCTACTTCAAGGGTCGATACCTCGTACACATTAATCCCAATCTGTTTATAAAAAGCAGCCGCTTTTTGCCTGCATAATTCTGTAAATCCCGAAACAAGCTTTGGAATTTTACCTACGCTAAAGTTTTCATTACCCGGGTCTATTCTCTCAGGAGAAAACGCATAATAAAAATCCTTACCTGCTTTTAGTCCTCCACTTTCAAGTATTAGGATGATTTTTTCCCTTGAGGTTGTCGGAACAATTGTACTCTCAACAATAACTAGCTGGTCCTTTCTAAGAAATTCCGCTATGCTTGTTAAAGCACCAAATAAATAAGCATGGTTTGGTGTTTTATTTTTCTTTAATGGGGTTGGTACGCAAACTACCAATACATCGCAATCCTTCATTTTATAAGCATCAGAAGTTACATAAAATCTGCCGGTATTTTGTGCTATGTTTATCTCAGAATCACATACGTCAGTTATATATGATTTTCCCACGTTTAAAAGTTCAAGCTTCTTATTATCATTATCAAATCCCGTAACCAGCAAGCCTCTATCTATACACTGCAGTGCCAATGGCAGCCCGACATAACCAAGCCCAACAACTCCTATTTTTGCATAAGTGTCCTCCGACATTTTAATATCTCCACAAGCGCATTATCTATTAACATAATATTCACTACATATATTTTATGTTAAAGTATTATTTACTTTGATGGGAATACTCACACAATATCCCGTTTGAAACATATTATGTAATACCCAACTTTCGAGGAATAAACATGATAAGGGGATTAAGTATTATGAGGTTTCTGATTACCGGTGGTAACGGTTTTATAGGCTCCCATCTAACACTTAGACTGCTATCTCTGAAGCACGAGGTAACTGTTCTTGATAATTTTTCTACCAGTCCGAAAGGCAGGCTGGATAATACAGGAGCAGTTGTTATTGAGGGAAGCGTCACCGAAGAAAGTCTTGTAGATAAACTTGTTTTTAACAGCGACTATGTCATTCACCTTGCCGCTGTAGTCGGAGTAAGGCTTGCAATGACAAAAGGCATTGAGGGGCTTAGAGTTAGCTGTATTGGAACAGACAACCTGCTCAAATATACATCAAAATATAATAAAAAGATTATTGCAGCTTCCTCTTCCTCTGTTTATGGTAAACTCACAAAGGTACCTGTTAGGGAGGACGAAGATACTCTTCTGGGGTGCAGCAGTAAGGCCTGCTGGCTTTATTCAACGGCCAAGCTCGCTGAAGAACATTTTTGCATGGCCTACAACAGGGAGTTTGGAACAGATGTAAAAATTTGCAGATTTTTTAATGTCATAGGTCCCAACCAGACTAAACACTATGGTATGGTAGTACCGAATTTTGTTACCAACGCATTAGGCAATAAACCGTTGCAGGTTTATGGAACAGGTCTGCAAACACGTACATTCGGTTATATAGAAGACATTATAGATGGTATTTTAATTGTAATGGAAAAGGGTTATGCCGGTGAAATCTATAATATTGGCGGTACCGAGGAAATAAGAATAATGGATCTTGCAAATAGAATAATAAAACTTGCAAATTCACGTTCAATAACTGAGATAGTACCTTTTGAAGAGGTATTTGGCTTGAATTATGAAGAAACTACTCAACGAATGCCAGATATAACAAAAATTACTGTTCTGGGCTATTCGCCAAAGTACAGCCTGGATGATTCAATTGTTAAGGTAACTGACCATATACGGCTAAGGGGTGAGATATGAATGCTGTATCTTGTGACTCAGCCAGATAATGATTTTAGCTATGAAAAAATGCAGAATAATACCATACGCCAGTACCTGAGATATTCCAAAATACTTTACAGGGAAATAAACCTTGAACCTGATCCTTTTTCAAAGCATAACCTTTCAAAGATCAATCTATCATACTCAACCCCTAAGGATATTTGGTTTTTGACTTTCGCCCAAAATCCCTTGATTGAAGTGATAGCAAAAAAGCCAGGAAGGAAATTCGCTCATGTTCATGGATTGGAAGCGGCATTATACGAGCCTGCAGTTTTATCCAGATGTTATCTTAATGAAGAACAGCGGTTAAATCAATACGACGGGATATTTGTTAATTCAGAATGGGCTTATTCCATTATTGGTCAGAATTATCCGTATCTATCGAACAAAACCCATGTTACTGGATTTCCTTTTAACCCGATATATATGGACCCATACAGAAATTTAGCCAAAATAGATAACCTGATAATATTTAATCAAAGGTTTTCATACGAAAAGCTTCATATATTAGAGGCTTATTTAGCTGATAAATTTATAAAACATGGCTATAGGGTTGCTCATATATGTTCTCCGAAAGAGTATGCACGGATTCAATATGACAGGGAATCACGAGTTCTGCTGAATGAATTTTCAAGCAAGGGGCTTGAGGTAATAATTGCAAATTCAAAAAGAGAATATTATGAGAAGCTGGCACAAGCTTCAATAGCAATAACAACATCTATGTGCGACACTCTGTCTGTCTCAATGCTTGAAGCGATTGAACTCGGTTTAATACCCATTGCTCCTGATTACGGCCCATTCAGAGAGTATATTCACCCTGACAATCTATACAGGCCTTATAACATTGATGAAATAACAAACAAGGTAATTGCACATCCTGTCAGGCCTTCAAGCATATATAAGTATTATGCGGATAACGTTATAAAAATGTATTTAGAAAAGATGGGGTTACGATAATGTTTTATTTCATGGGTTATAACGACAATGAGGGGAACTGGACCGGTAACTTTAACAAAGCTGTTCGTAATGAATTAAACAGAAGGAATATTAGCTACATTGAACTTCCTCCATGGGACTGGGACAGCGTAAATGCACCTGTTGATTATTATGCAGGCATCGAAAGCACTGAAAGTGACATATGGTTTATTGGATGGGCACAAAGTCCTATCATCGAAATTATACAAAATAAAAAGGGCAGAAAATATGGCATTGTTGTTGGTGCAACCGCAAACCCATTTGAGCCTGCTGTTTTTTGGGAAGCTAAACAATATATAAATGAAAGGTTCAGACTTGGAGTATACGATAAGATTTTTGCTGTTTCCGATTGGTGCAGGGAACTATTGGTTTCAGCCTACCCCGAAATTCAACACAAGGTTGTTTCAACGGGTTTCCCAATTGATTACAGAATATATGATAGCTACAAATATATTGAAAAACAGCCTAACCTTGTTGTATTCAATCAACGTTTTTCTATTGAAAAGCTTAATATAATAGAAATTGAACTTTCCAGGAGACTGATATCAATGGGATACATGGTTAAGCACTTTTCCGGCCACCCACTGGATAGCGTAGCCTCATTGAACATAACTACAGCTGCATTACTTGATTTAATGCAGAAAATTGGAATGGAATTTGTATATAATCCTACAAAGGAAATATATCATCAAAACCTTGCGAAAGCTTCTTTTGTTATTACCACATCAATTTCAGACATGCTGCCAAATTCAATGCTTGAAGCAATATACATGGGCGCAATACCTGTTGCGCCAAAAAACTTAAGCTTCTCTGAATTTATTCACCCGGATAATCTTTATACCCCTTATGATATTCAGGAAATGGTTGATATTATAGTAAAAAGACCTGTCAGGGAACATGATATTATGAAGTATTCAAAAGAATTAATAATCGAAAGATTCCTAAATGAAATGAACATATAAAAGGAAGGGTGGCTACCCTTCCTTAATTATTTCTTCCCATTCCTTCTATGTAATCCCATGTAATGTTTTTAAAGCATGTACCTTCCATCAAGGGCATACTCGCGCGTACACCCATTATACCTGTATTTTCCCGGGTATCTTTGCTGACAGCCTGCTGCGGTTCAGTCCTTTTTGAATTGCCTGCTTCAAGCTGCTGCAGCCGAGCCTCCAACAAACTAATCCTTTTCTCCAGATTACCAGTCAAACTTATTAAATCAGATAAATTTTCCGGAACCTTTGATAATTTATCCGTTGGAAATACATTATCGGCCCTGTCGTAGACTGCCTGTTCAGCATTGCTGAAAAATGCCAGTTCAAAGCCATTTATATATCTTCCAGGTACATTTATTACAGGGTTCTGAGTTTTGTCAGAGCTGTCGCTGGAGTAATAATCAATACAACAGTACTCATCCGTATTATCGTGGTTATACTTTTCAATACCCTTCCAGGTTATACCGTTATTTCTGGAAATACAGTAGAATATTCCGCTTTTATTGACCCAGAAACAAATAACGGTATCATGTGCTACAAGGATAGCTGAATTGATGAAAGGTTCACTTGCCTTACACAACACCTTTTCATCCCACACATCCGCTCCAAGATGCTTTAATGAATACATAAGCTCATGCTTCTGCGGATACTTTTTCTGCCACATCAAATGGATATTGTCATGACGGTCAAAGTCTGCAGAAATAAGATTATAGTCACCTTCATACTCAATTAGAGGTTCATACTGCTCCCATTTGCAATCCTTTGAATTGTACTTTCTAAATCCCGTAGTGGTTTTTTGTCTGCCCTTGTTTTTGTAAAAAATATAAAGATCATTGTTTCTGTCAGCTGCCCCATAAAAGAAAGCTTTTTTACCAGATATGTAATCAACTGCTGTAGGCCGCGTCAATTCGCCATTACCTTTTAATATCTGACAGGCAAGTAAGGTTTCATTCAACTGATTAACCGTGTAAAGGAAAAGTACGGAGTTGCCTGCCTGTTTTACTAAAAGCCTGCTTACTGCGCTTTCGGTACTTTTTTTATTAATAAGGACACTTGCAGGACTTATGTTGTCGCCGCTGTAAACACTGTAAAGGATATCTCCCCTTGAGTTTTGATATATAAGGTATATGCTGTCATCCAAACAGGTACAGAGGTTAAAGGAAGGCAGTGTGTCACATATAGCAATTTTGGAGTCGGCCCAACTCCCATTATTATTTAACACTCTTGAGTATATCCCCGAACCATTCTGATAGAAAAAATTGATTACCTTCCCATTGGAAAGCCTTATTATGTAATCTTTTTGATCAATATTGAACATATATATCACTCCCTCTATCAGTATATTTTCAATACTCATAGAGGTTCCCAACAGAGTATATACATCTTCAAAAACAATTATTAATGCGAAAAACTTACCACTTAACCTGGAATCAGCTCATTTTTTCTGCGTCCTTTAATCCTGTACCCAGCAATTGAAATACAATTTATAATAAGTAAAATACATGTTCCATAGCAGAATTCGTGTATGTCATTTATTGTAACTTCAACAAAATGGTCGGCAACCTCCGCATTGCTATTTGCATTGATGTTTGTTGTAAGTTCTACACTGACACCTGACAAATCAGTTGATGAAGAAATTACAGGAAGTAAAATTGTTATAAAGAAATTCATTAAAATAATAAGAATTGAGAAAACTATAACAGCTGTTTTGCCAGCTTTCCCCGATGTATTTTTCTTTTCATCATCAGATGCAATCAAAGTTAACATCAGAAAAAATCCAACCAGTGTAGATGGGAAAACCGCATCAACATCCAATACGGCAAAAATCACCGTTGCAATAAATAAAATAGCAGTAATGCACAAATATAATGTTTTCTTTTTCATAATAGACCCCTTTCAATAATAAATTATTAGTCCAACTTAGAAGATTTTCAAGTCTCCTCAGCTTTAATAATAAATACTATTTATAAAGAATCTATAAAGCTTTTAGACAAAGAAAGATTTCTAACACTAATATTAGAAATCCTTCTACCTAAAGAATAACCTATAGCTTTTCTGCTATCTTTTTTGCTACATCTAATGCACATTTATTAATATCTTCTTCTGACATCTCATTAATTCCAAATAAATCTTTATTGAAGTCCGCTAGGATATCTGTTCTTATTACTTCAGGGTGAATGTTTTCTGACAAGCCCTTTAGCATTCGTGATCCACAGTCTACTGGGCATCCCTCTATAGCAATAATCTTTTCAGCATTCTTAACCAGGCTTCGTTGTCCGCCTTCTTTAGTAAGTGCACTTCCGAGACACAACCTGACAGTCTTATCTGTAGCAAGAGAATGGCATAATATATTAGCTGTTTTTCTTGCTATCTCCCCTCTTAAACAGGCACCCTCACAACTCGCAACGACTAACGGCTTTGAAACGTTCTGTTTAACATAATCCTCACATAAGGAACAGGAATTATTTGTCTTAATTATTTTAAGAGTTTCATATTCTTTAGAGTTTTCCATTGTGTCAAATTCTGCTCCGTATTCATCCATAATGTATATCCTCCATTATATTATTTATTTACTCTCTACTTGAAACTTCCTTCTATTCAGCCCTCAGCCTTGTTGATATTAATTGATATTTTTCCCTTTTGAGCTAATCTTGAGAGAAAGTAAATAGCACTGTCTTTAGATATCTTAAGCTTTTCTGCCACCTGTTCCGGACTAATCAGGTTGTTTTCCTTTACAAGGGCAAGTATTTCTTCATCCACCTGCTGAACCCACTCTTCGAACATCTGTCGTACCTCAGGAGTTGCAAAAGTTGCAATATCACTGCTCTGGGATATGGTTGACATCATCTTTCTACACATATCCATAGGTCCGGAGCTACTGTCATTTCCCCCCTTTTCTGACTTTTCCGACTTTGAACCCATCATGGAACTCATCATTCCCATCATACCGCCATCTGAACCTTTACTATCGGAACCCATCATTTGTTCCATCATCTTAGGCATCATGTTGTTCATCATATCCTGCCTTTCCTCTTTAGTCATTGTAGAGAAAAAGCCCTCCATCATTTTATCCATCATATCCTTCTTTTCTTCCGCTGACATGTTTCCCATCATGTTTTCCATCATCTTTTCCTTAAAACCCATGTAAACGCCTCCTTATTTATTCTTACCTCCAATGCATTCTCCACCATGGAGGAGAAAAGAACATTGAAGAATCAACCTCTTTATCCTCAATAGAATTAGCTATTTCGGAAAATATGCCAAGGGCACTTAAAAGCCTATGATCTTTTAACTTGTAATAGACAAAAGGTCCTGACCGTTTAGTTTCCAGAACCTGACTTTCCCGGAGTGTCCTTAGATGGTGAGACACCAAGGGCTGAGACAAGCCTGTCGAATCTACAATTTCTGAAACAGAGCATTCCTTTTCCCCTATAAAGCTGATTATTTTCAGTCTGTTAGAGTCTCCAAGAGTCTGAAATAGTAACTGAAGTTTTTGCGAATCATCCATATTAACCTCTGCTTATATAAGTAATCATTTATATAAATGTTTATTTATATGATAATTAAAATTTTACCATTTGTCAACAATAAAAACACAAAAATAGCAACTTTATATTTATAAAAAAAAGATGCCTTAACAGGCATCATTCTTTCAACTCAATAGCATCGCCACAGCAGGTATCTGCACAAATACCACAGCTTCAACCACAGCTGCAATTGCCGCCGCTGCACGAACCCTCATCACAGCTAGTTTGCTTACCCGGTGCATTCCATCTCGTATTATCCCCTGCATATTCTATTGCACCAACCGGGCAAAGGTTACCGCAGCCATGACACCCTTGGACACAGCCCTCAGGCTTAACAACCACCGGTCTATTTTCATCTTTTTCAAATACTCCGTTAGCGCATTTATTAAAGCACGCTCCGCATTCTATACATAATTCATAATTTATTACCGGATACCATGTTTTTGACATATAACCCCTCATCTCTAATTATCTTTTTTAAGTGATTTTTGTGTTTCTTCAATCTGTTTCAATATTATCTCTTCTGCAATTTCTATCATTTGAAATACGCCTGGGCTTTTAATTTTATAAATTACCATCAACCCATCCTTTTTACTTTCAACAATTCCTTGATTCTTCAGAACAGACAGGTGCTGTGAAGTATTCGACTGCTCAGAATCTATCTGTGGAAGAATATCACAGACACACAAAGGCCTTTCCTTCAATATTTTAATTATTTGTAGCCTTGTAGGGTGAGCAAGTGCTTTAAATATATTTGCAATAAATTGATTTCCCATATCTGACATTGTTTTAACCTATCCTTCCGCCATAGTATTTTCAACATCCCTGTTGATTTTACTCTCAATCAGGCTTTTGATTTTTATGATTTCTTCATCCTTAATGTCAAACACCCCGGGAGTTTTCTCAATGTTCTCATCAGTTACAACAACCAGTTCATCTACCTTCAGACCTGCATGTTCTACAATCTTCTTTGCACAGAGTACCGGGCAGCCATCAATTACAATAATTTTCTTGGCCTGTTTTGCAGCTTCAATAATTCCCGGTACATGACCTCCAAGACCGGCGAGACAATACATCTTTGCCTTCCCTTCCTTGGTCATTTCAAGTGCTGCATTATTGGCTATCTGACCAACATTTGATCCGCCGCCTGAACATGCAAATAGCATTATTTCAGATGGCTTGCATATACATGCCTTACTCACAGTTATCACCCCGCAGGCGTATTATTATATTAGAATTTACTAATGTTCAATCAAATTATAACTTTCCGGCCATAAGCTGTCAATATAATAACTTCGCCTGCTTTATTAAATGTCTAAATTAAATTTTAAGGTTTGATCTTCTGATAGATTGCATTAAGTTTTTCCTGATAAATCGATTTAATATCCTCTTGATGATCAGCCAAAGGCTTGGATGGGATCAGATCCATAACATCCTCACTTTTCAGTCCCGAATCAAACATAACTGCTGCTGCGCCTGATATCATATTTCTTAATCCTTCATTTGCTTCTTCATCTGTTAATCCGAAACTCTTTACTATTTCTCTTAACTCAAACAGCTGAAACCATAAATAAGTAGGACCCATTGCAGTTAAGACCGAATATGCTTCCAAATTCTTTTCGGGTACCTCTTTGTATACTCCTAAGGCTGAAAATAGCCTGTCAAGAACCACCTTATCATCTTCGGTTACTCTTACGGAGAATGTAACAGGATTAAATCCCTGACCAATGATGGAAGGCGCATTAGGTATCATCCGAACAACTTTTAACTCCTTGCCTGATATCTCTGAAATTTTGGAGATTGTATGTTTTGGAGCAAGAGATACTATTATTGACTCAGTTGACACATTATCTTTTAATTCCTCCAATAAGCCGGCAATTACAGGTGGATGGAGTCCTATAAATACTATATCCTTTTGAACAGCCTGTTTGTTTCCACCATTAACTGCTGTTACTTCAGGGAACTCAGCGCTCAACCTGTTTAACACATCTTGGCTGCTGTCACTTACTAAAATACCTTCAATACTTATTCCAGCCTGTTTAAAAGCTCTAAGAAAAATTCTTGTGATTCGTCCACCGCCGATAAAACCAATTGTTTTGTTAATCATTTTTTAGCCCCCTCATTATATTTATAGTTACTAGCCTTTGCAGATTAGCTATTTAGTATATTAGAATTTTCTAATATTATAATACCATTATAAGTCAAAGCAAAATTTTGTCAATAAGTATTTTAGAAATTTCTAATATATTTTTTTATTAGGACGTTATAAACCTAAAGACCTGCATTAATATGGTAGATGCAGGAATGTGTTATAATTAAGACGAACATAATTGCTTACAGGAGATCTTTTATGTATGTTACCTTACCTGAATTTGAAGAAATATATAAAACTAATTTCGATAAATTATTAAAGGTTGCCTATAGAATAACCAGCTCAATACATGATGCCGAGGATGTTTTGCAGGAAACATATATTAATGCGTTTAAGTCTATTTCTCAATTCGATAAAAAAAGCTCTATAAGCACATGGTTGTATAAAATAACACTAAATTGCTCTTTAAAATATATAAAAAAACGTAAAGCTTTTCCTGTTTCTTATATGGCCCAGGAACAAGGAATTACTGAAAACCAATTCTTTGAAGGATTAAAATCAATTGATACCGTCGAGGATGAGGTGCTGTATAATGATATGAGGGAAACATGCATTCAGATGTTCATAGAGTGCCTTCCCAAAAAACAGCGCGTGTCATTTGTGTTAAAAATAATCATGGGCTTGCCTGTCTGTGAGGTTTCGAAAATACTTGATATATCTGAAAGTGCTGTTAAGACCAATGTTTACAGGGCAAGAAAAGCCATAAAAATGCATATAGAAGGGAAATGCTCCCTTATAAACCCCAAAGCACCCTGTCAATGCGCTTTATGGGTAAACTATACCGTTAAAAACGGCAAAAAGAACAGTATTCCCGAATTAAACTCTTCAAAAAGGCCCTTAAATGAATTAAGCAAAAAAATCTCCGGTGAGATTAATTTCTTAAATAAAATAGCCATCCTATATGATAGTAATTTAAATTCTCCATCATCCGCTGAATTTATATTTATCATGCGAAAAATCGTTAATGATAACACCTTAAACGCTTTTAAAACATTTTCATAAATATATTTATTTTTTGTAACCTTTTTAATGATATTGGTATCTAAGTATATATACAATACATTTTGGAGGTAATTTATATGTGTGAAAAAATAGTAGCCCCTTGCGGAATTGATTGTTTTAATTGTGAGATGTACAAGGACAATGTAACTCCGGAATTTCAGGAAGGCTTCTCAGCAAGGATGGGAGTACCAAAAGAAAAAGTAACCTGCGATGGCTGCAAGGACGACAGCATATGTACACTTTTAGATATCAGAGGTCTGAAGTGCAAAACCCTTGAATGCGTCAAATCAAAAGGAGTGGATTATTGCTTCGAGTGCAATGATTTCCCTTGTGAATTCTTAATGCCTGTCGCTGATAACGCTTTGAAAGTACCTCACAACATCAAGGTCTACAATTTATGTACCATAAAAAGAATAGGTCTTGAAGCTTTTTGCGAAAAAGCAGCAGAAATAAGAAAAACATATTTCGGAAAGCAATTTGGAATTGGTGAAGGCGGATCAAAATAAAACAAAATCTATCACAGATAATAAAAGAGTAGCGGAATTCAGAAATTAATCTGTTTTCGCTACTCTTATTTATTGAATGAGGTATCCCCCTATGGATTAATCATCTGAATTTTTAGATTTTTTAATAGGGAAACCATCCTGATTAAAGTATTTCCGTTTAAAGGCTAATGCTGCATTAACCAAAGCGATCATTACAGGCACCTCTATCAATGGTCCGATTACTGCTGCAAAAGCCTGGCCCGAGCCTATTCCAAACACTGCGACAGCTACTGCAATTGCAAGTTCAAAGTTATTACTTGCAGCTGTAAATGACAGTGATACCGTCTGCTCATATTTAAACTTACCAAGGTGTGAAATATAAAAGCTTACAAAGAACATTACTGCAAAGTATATCAATAGAGGTACTGCTATTCTCAGTACATCACCAGGAAGCTTAACAATGTACTGTCCTTTAAGAATAAACATTACTACAATGGTATATAACAGGAATATAAGTGCTATTGGGGATATCTTTGGTATAAACACCTTCTCATACCAGTCCCTGCTCTTGGCCTTAATCAAACTGAATCTTGTAATAATACCTGCTGCAAATGGAATACCGAGATATATCAAAACACTCTTTGCCACACTCCACATGGAAACCTCTACTATCTGTCCGCCCCATGACAAGCCCAACAGTTTAGGAAGGAATGTAACAAATACATAGATATACAAAGAGTAAAATACTATCTGGAATATTGAATTTAGTGCAACAAGTGCAGCACAGTATTCGTTGTCACCTTTAGCCAAGGTGTTCCATACTATTACCATTGCTATGCATCTTGCAAGTCCTATTATAATTATTCCTATGGCATATTCAGGCTTATCCGGCAGAAAAATAATTGCCAAAACAAACATAAGAATAGGCCCGATTATCCAGTTCTGGATTAATGAAAATCCAAAAACCTTTTTATTCTTAGTTACCTTGCCTATTTCCTCATATTTAACCTTACAAAGCGGTGGGTACATCATCAGTATCAATCCTACTGCTATAGGCCATGAAATAGTCCCACTGCTCATACCTTCGAGTGAATCGGCCAGCCCAGGAAACAAGTAGCCGGCAGCCACACCAATTCCCATTGCAAGAAAAATCCATAGAGTTAAAAACCTATCTAAGAATGATAGCTTTGCTTTATTCGCATTTACCATATAGCACCCCCACAATTAATTTGTCTAAATGGTTTTCTTTAGTATTATTGCTAATACGCTCTCACCCTCTATATCAAAGTTTGACAATACTTTGAATCGATGCGTCTTGAAGCCATGGTATGGCAACATAATTATCCTTGCTTATCTCTTTCACTCTGTTCAGCCATTGGTTCTCAGCTTCAGAACGTGCAATGAGCATGTCGTTTTTGGTATCAGCCATAGATAAACATTGATTTACTACCCACCATTTGCTGTTTATCCCTGCCCTGCTTAAGTCATTATGGAGCCTGAGTGCTTCAAATACAGGTGTTGCCTCTGGCAATGTAACAATTATAACTGATGTTTGACTTTCGTCTCGTAACCTTGGCAACAATCTCTGTACGGATATGGGTGTTTCTCCCTTGGTCCGCTGTACCTCACGGTGATAACTTTGCGTAGAGTCTAATAGCAGAAGGGTATGCCCAGTAGGTGCAGTATCAATAACCACCACCTCATTTTCAGCTTTATCGACTATCTCGGCAAAAGCCCTAAACACTGCTATTTCCTGCGTACAAGGTGAACGTAAATCTTCCTCAACGTAGGCAATATCATCCTCACTCATTGTTTCACGAGCCTTATTTAGTACCTCATTCTGATAGTCTAAAAGCTCCTGCTTTTCATCAATTTTACTAAGTGTTATATTCTCAGTGCCTTCAATTACATATTTGAGATGATCTGCCGGGTCTGTAGAGGTCAAATGAACTTTGACACCCTTTTTAGCAAGAGCTAGTGCGATAGTCGCGGCAATTGTCGTCTTGCCAACGCCTCCTTTTCCCATTGTAAAAATGACCTTTTTGCCTGTATTGTAAATATCATCAATCAGCACATCAATCTGTTTCAGGTCAAGTGATTTACTGTGTGCATTAACCGTTTTATAATCATCATTTCTAAAAAATGCTCTGATTTTATCAATACCTAGAATATTGTAAGAACGAAGTGGCAAAGAAAAGATTTTAAACTTCTTTAACCCCTCCGGTATGTTTTCCATAGCTTTTTGCTGCTTATCCAATATTTTCTGCGATAGAGCATCAGATGCTTTGTCAAGCACACCATTTATTATCAGAAGTTGGTTTTTTACGCCTAAATCATTCAACTCATGGCTTGAACGTTCTGCTTCCAGTAATGGGGTTTCCTCCGGTCTTGATACCAATATAAGAGTTGTCTTATCCTTATCTGCGAGGTTTGAAACAGCCTCCTTGTACATTCCCTTCTTACCTTCAAGGCCTGCAAGCTGGCCTAAGCAGGATGCACCATGTGTACTCTCACTGATAAAATTACTCCATGCTGATGGTAACTGTAACATACGGAGTGTATGACCAGTTGGGGCAGTATCAAAAATTATATAATCGTATTTTTCTTCCGTTGTTTTATCTGTTATAAAGTTTGAAAACTGGTCGAATGCTGCAATTTCAACTGTACATGAGCCCGAAAGCTGCTCTTCCATGTTACTTATAACACTATCAGGCAACATACCTCTATAAGGAGCTACAACCGACTCCCTGTATTCCCTTGCTGCTTCCTCTGGATTTAGGTTTGCAACTACAAGCCCCGGTACGCTATCAATGGGCACACCTTTTCCATCCAATTCAGTATTAAACACGTCCTGTAGATTTGATGCCGGATCTGTACTTATAAGCAGCACATTTTTTCCGTTATCCGCCAAGCCAACCGCAACTGCACAGGCTGTGGAGGTTTTACCTACACCGCCTTTGCCTGTGAAGAACATATATTTAGTCAGATTTATCTTACTTAATTCAAATTTTTCAAAGGTATTATTGTTCAACTTAACAGCACCCCTTAGACCCACAGCCACATCCACCTTTTTTCAGAGTTACCTTAGCCTTGACACCTATATCCATATCCAGCCACTTTGATAGTTCCTCATTAGTAGGATATTCCTTTGTCTTTGCAATCTCACCATCTACCAATGTAACAGGCAGGATGTCTGCACCTTCCTTTTGAAGAAGACTATTAATAACCTTGTTGGTAATGAAATCCTGAGGCTCGTTAGATAATCCATGCCTCTGAATGATTATGCCCTTTTCTTTGAGCGTATTAATAACAGTTGCAACCCTCAGTAATTCCGGGTCGATGGATGGCCCACAAACTCCTGTTGAGCAACACATTGCAGGATCAAAAATTTCGATTTTCTTCATAATAAATTCCTCCTTAAAAAATTAATCTTTACAATAATCTTTGCTTTTATTTTTTTTACAAATGCAATCCTCTTTTTCATTTGTTATATAGTTAAGAAAGGCTAAGACCGCATCTGTTCTTTCCTTGTTGACGGTATACCTCATCCACGCCCCATCACGAACACCATTTACAAGCCCGCTGTCCACCAGTATTTTCATATGATAGCTTAGAGTAGACTGTGAAATGCTGAAAGCTTCAAGTATTTCGCAGGCGCACATTTCACCGCATGACAGCATATCTATTATCTTTAACCGCGTTTCATCTGACAGTGCCTTAAGTGCAGGAACATATTCCGCGTAAGAATGCTTCATTAGATTACCTCCTCACATATTTATATGCTTCAATGATATCGAATGTTATCGATGTCCTAAAATAATTATATTGAACATATCGATAGTTGTCAATATGCTCAACAGAAATTAACATTCAAATTAAATATTTAATTATTTAATTGAGATAAGAGATGTGAAAGCATTGTATTCCTTTTAGTTACCCTCACATTTTCAACCATGACCGATATGGCTTTAGACTGACCGATTATACACGCCATCTTCTTTGCTCTTGTTAAAGCTGTATATCCAAGATTCCTGTTGAGCATCACAAAATTCCTCATATGACAAAGGATTATAGCCGCATCACACTGACTGCCCTGCATTTTATGTACTGTAAGACTGTATGCAAGGTCTACATCCTCCAGATCTGGCTTTTCATAAAGGATTATAAAATCATCATACTGTACAGCAACTCTTTGTGAAGAAGTCCCTGTTTCATCCGAATCTAATTCCTCAATTATGTCAATAATCTTGCCTATATCACCATTGAACACTCCGGTACTTTCATCAGGGAGGAATTCACCTGTATCTTCATCCTTTTGGTAATGCACACTTTCATAGTTGTTACTCAAGTGAATAACTTTATCCCCTACCCTGAAAATACTGTTACCGCGCTTTACCTCCTTTTTGTGTTTTGAAGGAGGATTTACGAGCTGCTGGATAGCCTTGTTCATTTCGTAGGTACCTATTTCAGAAGTCTTCTGAGGACATATGACTTGAATGTCATCTATGGAGTAATCATAATTGTCCATTAATCTGGTTAAAGCTTCAAGGGTACGCTTGACAACTCTGAACTTATCACTTTCCTCAATAATGAAAAAGTCTTTGTTTTCATTGTCATTTTGGGGCATCTCTCCCCTGATGATTCTACTTGCGTTGGAGATAATGCCGGAACCGTCCGCCTGGCGTTTAATAACATTAAGTTCAACAACATTGACAGCTCCGCTTTTTATCATGTCGTTAAGTACATTCCCAGCTCCAACCGATGGAAGCTGCTGAACATCGCCGATCATTATGACCTTTGTTCCGGGAGAAATTGCAGTAAAAAGAGCATGCGCAAGATCAATGCTGAGCATGGAACATTCGTCTATTACAAGCAGCTTGTATGGAAGCATGTTACCCGACTTGTAGTAAAAGCCTCCGCCTTCAAAGGAAAATTGTAAAAGCCGGTGAACTGTCTTCGCTTCAAAGCCAGTAACCTCTGTAAGCCTTTTTGCAGCCTTTCCTGTCGGAGCAGCAAGCATGAAGCTTAATTCTTCCTCTTCCTTTTTAAATACTTTACTGAGGACATAAATCATACCCTCTACAGTCGTAGTCTTACCACTACCTGCAGAACCAGTCAATATGAGCATATTGGTATTAAATACTGATTCAATTGCCTCCCTCTGCATTTCTTCAAGCTTAAAGCCCTTAAGGTCTTCAAACTCCTCTATCAGCTTGTCTACCTGAAGGCCAACATTTTCAGGTACTATTTGAATTATATTCCCTATTGCCGCAGCTGTTTCACGTTCCATATTGTACATCTGCCAGCTGTATATCATGGGCTCGTCCGCAATTTCAGCATTATTAATTTCTATCAAGCCCCTCATTTTCAACATATGGTCAATTATTCCCGACACTTCCTGCCTGGTTATTTCATCAACTATAACCCGGGAATCCCTCCCAGTAGCATTGTATTCCAGCTGCTGCAATTTATCAGAAAGCTCTTTTACAGGTACGCTGTAACTCAGCCCATCAAGCTTAAAGTTTACCTTTTCTTCTTCAAAGCTGCATTCTTCCAATATGCGCCTTGCTTCCCTGCCTTGCAAATAAATATTCAAATTCTCTATTGTCTGTGAAACGAGCTGGGATTTAAAAAGATAACAATGGCCCTCCATTTCAGACACAGACATGGTATGCCTTATCCCGGCATCTATTCTTTCAGGGCTGTGAACATCCAGACCCATCTTTCGCGAAATCTCGTCACAGGTCTTAAATCCGAAACCTTTTATGCTCATAAAGGCATAAGGGTTTTCTTGTGCAATCTGCACAGACATACCCTTAAAAGCATTATATATTTTCATAGCCTTATTTGGAGAAATTCCATACTTCTGAAAAAAGAGCATTATATTCTGATATTCCATGTTTTCCATATAGGAATCATGTATCGTCTGTGCCTTATCAGCTGTAATACCTTTAATAAATGTAAGCTGCATATGCTGATTTTTAATAACTTCAAGGGTATCCTCTCCAAAGCCTTCAATAAATTGGCCTCTGGATTTGTAGCCCTTGACAATTTTGATGGCGGTCTTTTCCCCAATTCCCTTGATTATTCCGCTTCCCAGAAAAGCAATAATACCCTCGATTGTAGCAGGCTCAATAAACAGAACCTTGGTAGCAGAAAGCTGCTTTTCTCCCTTATATACGGCAACTGTTCCCTCTATTCTGCAGGGCAGTTTAATATTAACTTCATTTACCTCATAATAACCGGTAACACTAATATTGCCGCTTGTTATATATTCCGAGCCGTCAGCATCAATTATTTTTTCTATGTCAAAAGTATATATCTTATATCCGTTTTCGGTATTCTCATATATTTTCCAGTCGAAGTTGCCTATAACACTTACTTCAGAACCTACGGGATAGCTTTCAAAATCCCTTTGCGGTTCAAACAAATCGGTGTATGCCATCAAGTTACTCCTAACCCTGCGCTTTAGCTGCTTATTTGTTTAAAGAGCCGATAGTTAAAGTATACCTTAAATAGTTACTTAAGAAAAGTTGGTTTAACCGATACCTTCAAAAATACTATCTCTATTTTCCTCTGTTATTACTTCGAGAAATTCATAGTCATTTTTTAACAGTTCTAATATTTTACCAGTATCATCTGTAGACCCCATATCAACCACTGTGAGTATTTTGACTGGTACAGTTTTCCCGAGAAAATTACTTGAAAGAAGACTCCTTACAGTTCCTTCAATACAAGTAGCCTGATTTTTAACTAAAAGAACAACCTTCATCCCCTCGTTTTCGTCTTTGGCTGTTTTTGAAATCGAACCTGCGATACTGATAATTAAAGCTATAGCACCATATACTGCCAACAGATAGACAAAGACCTGACACAATATCTCAGGCATTCAAACACCACCTTTTCGGATAATATGCACAAACCTTACCACCATTACTGAGTATTGGCCCGGTAAAAGTTGTGTTAATTTATTTTATGACGGAAGGTGTAAACTGTTACTTTTAATTTTGTACAAGTATACTAAGCTGATTGAAAATTTAGCTTATAATGTATTATAATAGAAACATACTTTTTCTAATTTAGGGGTGGGGTATTGAAAAAGGTCGATATTACTGAACTCAAAGCCGGAATGAAGCTTGCCAAGGATGTATATCTCTCTGATGGCCGAATTTTACTTTTAGCCGGTTTTGTCGTTAAGGAACGATACATAAGAAAACTGGAACTATTTAAAGTACCATATGTCTATGTAAAAGACGGCGAACTTGCTAAAATAGAAAATATAAGTGAAGAGAAGGTATACTCGGAAGCATTCCACTCTATAAAATCAGTCATGACCTCCGTGCGTGAAGGAAAAGAGCTTGATGTTCAAGCAGTAAAAGATACTGTTAGCTGCATTGTTCACAAGGTAATTAATAATGAAACAGTCTTTATGCAGCTTACAGGTATAAGAGACATAGATAATTATACTTTCCTTCATTCGGTGGATGTATGTATTTACTCAGTAATAACAGGAAGAAAGCTTGGCTATGGTGATCAGGAACTGACTGACCTTGGTATAGGTGCGGTACTCCATGATATAGGCAAATGCAAGATTCCTAATGAAATATTGTTAAAACCGGGCAGACTCACCAAAGAAGAATTTGAAGAAATGAAAAAGCATTCAGTATATGGATATGAAATTATATTGAACACACCTGGGCTTACTAAAAAAATTGCTAACATAGCAAATCAGCACCATGAAAAATGGAACGGTTCGGGTTACCCGTCAGGAATGAGCGGTAAAGAGATAGATCCTTACGCGAGAATAGTTACAGCCGCAGATATATATGATGCCCTGACTGCAGACCGTGTTTATAGAAAAAGGGATATGCCTCATATGGCTGCTGAATATATTGTCGCCAACTCATCCGTATTAATAGATCCGGAAATTGCAAAGGTATTTATCAAAAACATAACAATTTACCCTGAAGGTTCAATTGTACTTATGAATACAGGTGAGATAGGCTGTGTAATTGAAGCCAATTCAAACATGTCACTAAGGCCAAAGGTCAGAGTTATTGCACGAAAGGAAGGGCCTCCTGTGTTAGACACTTATGAAAGGGATCTTATGCAGGAGCTCGATGTATTTATTATTGACATATTAAGCTAAAAGGACAGGTATTTGCCTGTCCTTTGTTTTTGCACGTTAGATATTAGATTATTTCTGCATCCTTTTTTAATGCTTCTGCTTTGTCTGTTCTTTCCCAGCTAAGATCAATGTCAGGTCTTCCAAAGTGTCCGTATGCTGCTGTTTGCTTGTATATAGGCCTTCTCAAATCCAGTGTTTTAATTATACCGGCAGGCCTCAAGTCAAAGTGCTTGTTTATAAGTTTAATGATCTTTTCCTCAGGTATTTTCCCTGTTCCAAAGGTATCAACCATAACGGATACAGGTTTTGCCACACCTATTGCATAAGCAACCTGAACTTCGCATTTTCTTGCAAGTCCTGCAGCAACTATATTTTTGGCAACATAACGCGCTGCATAGGATGCCGAACGGTCAACCTTTGTGGGATCCTTTCCTGAAAAAGCTCCGCCGCCATGCCTTGCATATCCACCGTAAGTATCAACAATAATTTTTCTTCCTGTAAGACCGGAATCACCCTGTGGTCCTCCTATTACAAACCTTCCAGTAGGGTTTACAAATATTTTTGTATCCTTATCAATAAGGTTTGAGGGGATGGTAGTTAAAATAACCTTTTCGGTTATATCCTTCTCAATAGTGTCATGGTCTACTTCAGCCCCGTGCTGGCTGGATATTACAACAGTATCTACCCTTACAGGCTTGTCATCTTCGTATTCAATGGTAACCTGTGATTTGCCGTCAGGACGAAGATACGGAATAGTTCCGTTCTTTCTTACTTCGGTAAGTTTTCTTGTCAGGGCGTGTGCAAGTGAAATAGGCATAGGCATAAGCTCAGCTGTTTCATCACATGCAAATCCAAACATCATTCCCTGATCACCGGCACCTATTGCATCTATTTGTGCATCGGTCATTTCACCTTTTTTTGCTTCAAGCGCTTTGTTCACACCCATTGCAATATCACCCGACTGTTCATCTATGGATGTAAGCACCGAGCATGTTTCACAGTCAAATCCGTATTTAGCCCTGTCATAACCGATATCCCTGATAGTATTTCTTACTATTCTGGGGATATCAACATAGCATTTTGTTGAAATCTCTCCCATTACAAATACAACACCTGTTGTAACGGCCGTTTCGCATGCGACTCTGGCCATGGGATCATTTTCATAAATGGCATCAAGTATGGAATCAGAAATCTGATCGCAGATTTTATCCGGGTGCCCTTCTGTAACTGATTCTGATGTAAATAACTTTCTAGACATATTCATCTCTCCTCTAATATATTTTTCAAAATAAAAAATTTTTTCATACATTTGTTATGCATAAAAAAAAGCCTCTGAGAAGAGGTTTTGTCTAAAAACTTCCCTCATCTCTCAGGATATAATCCTGCAGGAATTGGCACCGTGCATAAAGCCGGTTGCCGGGGTTTCATCGGGCTCAGTCCCTCCACCTCTCTTGATAAGGCTTCCTATTTATTTTGTTATTTTAAATTTAACATATACATTTTTTCCCGTCAAGTATAACGGATAAAAACGTGAAATTTAGCAGAACAAACAAAAAAGGCTATAAGCTGTCTTATAACCTTTTTGCTTATAATGCTTAGGAAATTATAGTTCTACCTTGATTTATTAATTTCCGTTAAGAGCATTTCATCAAAGTCTTCATTATTGCTTTTTCAAAGACTTTGTTACTTCGCAAATATTTCTTCGAATTCTGAACCTTCCAGCTTTTCCTTTTCAAGCAATGCATTTGCAAGATTGTGAAGCTTATCCATGTTATCCTTCAGTATGCTTATAGTTCTTTGATATGCGCTTGAAATGATTGATTTTACTTCATTGTCTATTTCAGCAGCAACTTCTTCACTGTAATTTCTTGTGTGTCCGAAGTCACGGCCTATAAACACTTCATCATTATCTCCGCCGAAAATAAGGTTTTCAAGCTTTTCACTCATACCATACTTTGTAACCATGTTCCTTGCAACATTATTGGCATGTTTCAGGTCACTGTATGCACCGGTACTTATTTCACCCAGAACCAGTTCTTCCGCGGCTCTTCCTCCCAGTGCAATTACTATGGTTTCAACCAGCTGTGACTTGGTCTGATAGCTCTTATCCTCTTCAGGCCTGAAGGAAGTATACCCTCCTGCCATGCCGGAAGGAATTATAGAAATTCTGTCTACCTTGTCGGTAGAGGATGCAATCTTTACTGCAATTGCATGACCTGCCTCGTGGTATGCAGTAAGCTTCTTCTCTTTCTCGTTCATTACCCTGCTCTTTTTCTCTGGTCCCATTACAACCTTGAATGTAGCTTCTTTTACTTCTTCCATGCTGATTCGTTTTTTATCTTTTCTTGCAGCAAGAAGAGCAGCTTCATTAAGAAGATTTTCAAGATCGGCACCTGTAAATCCTGATGTATTCTTTGCAAGATCATCAAGCTTTACATCTGAGCCAAGAGGCTTCCCTCTCGCATGAACCTTAAGAATTTCTTCTCTTCCCTTTATATCAGGTAAGCCAACTACTACTCGCCTGTCAAATCTTCCTGGTCTTAAAAGTGCCGGGTCAAGTATGTCAGGTCTGTTTGTAGCAGCAAGTATTATAACTCCTTCATTGACACCGAAACCATCCATTTCAACAAGCAACTGGTTAAGTGTCTGTTCACGCTCGTCGTGTCCGCCACCAAGCCCGGCACCTCTGTGCCTTCCGACAGCATCTATTTCATCTATGAAAACTATACACGGTGAATTTTTCTTAGCCTGGTCAAAAAGGTCCCTTACCCTGGATGCACCTACACCAACAAACATTTCAACGAAGTCGGAACCGCTTATGCTAAAGAACGGAACTCCTGCTTCACCAGAAACAGCTTTGGCAAGAAGTGTTTTACCGGTACCGGGAGGTCCTACAAGCAAAACTCCCTTAGGTATTCTTGCACCCAACTCAACGAATTTTTTAGGTGATTTGAGGAAGTCAACAATTTCCTTAAGTTCTTCCTTTTCTTCATCCGCACCCGCAACATCATCAAAGGTTATTTTCCGTTTGTCATCAATAGTCATCTTTGCTCTGCTTTTGCCAAAGGACATTACCCTGTTCCCTCCACCGCCTTGCGACTGCTGGAGGAAGAATACCCAGAACAATATGAATATTACTATAAGTCCCACTGTAGGAAGTATAGCTACCCACCATGGAGCTGTTGGAGGCGGCTGATTCCTGAAAGTTATTATATTCTTGTTGTTTATGGCAGGTGTAATAACCTCACTCATAAAGTTTCCAACATCAGGAACATATACAATATATTTTGGTTTCTCTGAGGTGCCCGAAACCATTTGTACAGTAGCCTTGCTACCCTCAAGAACTATGCTATCAACCTTGTTTTGAGTCTGAATATCCTTCACAAGGTCGGAATAATTCATTTCCGCTGGGTTGTCACTGCCATTCAATATTGCAAGAAAAGCCAATATTATTACAAAAAGCACGATATAAAAGCTTATACCTTTTAAATATTTCAATCAGTTCCCTCCTTATACGGTAAAGCAACGTACAGGTTTAATATTTATAAGTAATAAATTAGGTAAATTCCCAATTGTACAATATATTATATTAGCATAATGGAAATCAAAACACAATAAAATCTGATTGTTACAACAGCTGAGGCCATATTGTATTATTATTCCGTTCAATGCCGGTTTAAAACCTTATGTCCGCTGCAAACCTTAAAAAATAAGCAGGCCTAATCCATGTATACCTTAGGGCTTAAAGTACATACATCAGGCAAATTACGATATTTCCCCGCATAATCAAGGCCATAGCCTATTACAAACTTATCAGGTATTTCCATCCCTTTATAATCAATCTCAATCTGAACCTTACGCCTTGATGGCTTGTCAAGGGCAGTAGCAATTTTAACACTTAAAGGTCCTCTTGTATTAAAAAGTTCCTTAAGATGCTTGAGAGTAAGCCCTGTGTCCACAAGGTCCTCTACTATCAAAACATGCTTGTTGGTTATATTGATATCAATATCTTTAATAAGCCTTACAACACCTGAAGTCTTTGTGGAATTTCCATAGCTTGAAACCGATATGAAATCCATATCAACAGGAATTGTTATCTCTCTCATAAGGTCGGAAAGGAAAACAAATCCGCCTTTCAAAACCCCTACAAGTACAAGTTCCTTACCTTTATAATCCTCAGAAATGCGTTTCCCAAGCTTTTTGACCATATTGCTTATTTCTTCACGCGAAACCAGAATTTCTTCAATATCCCCTTGCATCAAAAATACCTCCAGATAAATTATATTTAACAAGCGTAAATCTATATATTTTTTAATTATAGCCTAGTCTTGAATTTTTTTAAAATTAATTTTTAACACACTTTTAGTATTTTCAGTTACTTTAAATTTATCACTCGTTCTATGCCCAACTATCCATATAATCTCATTATTTTTTGCTATTAAAGGAATATTATCTCTTAATTCTCTTGGAATTTTTTTATCAATAAAATATTCCTTAAGTTTCTTGGTGCCACTCGAGCCAAGCGGTTTAAAAACGTCACCATTTCTTCTGTTTCTAATATATATGCCCGAAATGAGCTTACCGCAATCAAAAAATTGCTGGTATGCGTTTTGTGAAACGCCTTGGTAATCTTTAAAACTTTCAACTTCCTCTATTATATCGGCCTCAATTATATAACCTTTATCCGAAAGTTCCGTACTTCCGGTCATATCCAGGAGCATTTCAAAATCCGCCGCAGTTACGAGGGTGTCTGGTTCATACAGCTTCAGAAGTCCATAAGAAAGCTTTACACAGATTCCACCCGGAATAGTAATATGTTTTCCGGTTACTCCGGTCTCAATAATATTTTGTATACTTTCCAGATGGATCGCTTCAATTCCCTTAAGGTCGCCGCGCAGCTCGTTTATTGCCATTCTTAATACTCTTTTGGCGATTGAAGGATGGCTTGTACGGATTTTATCCGCATCCAGCTCCAAAGTATTACTATCCCTTTTTTGAATACACTTATTATATACTTTAAAAGCGTTGTCTTCAATAAAGTCAGAGTCTTCAGCAACAACCGAAGCCATACGGCATAAGCTCTCAATTATGTCCCTGTCAAAAAGCCTGTTTATTGACGGGATAAGCTCCAGTCGAACCTTGTTTCTGGTATAGATGCTTTCCAGATTGGAGCTGTCTGTCCTGGGATTAAGTAAATTCGAAGTACAATAATCCTCTATTTCTTCCCTCCGGATATCTAAAAGTGGCCTTACTATTGCGCCCCTTTTATATTCCATACCTTTTAGTCCGTTAAGACCTGTTCCGCGGACAAGGTGCATTAAAATTGTTTCAGCCTGATCGTTTTTATTATGGGCAACTGCAACAACCCCTTTTCCAAGCTCTTCAAGGATTTTCCCGAATTCCTCATACCTTGCTTCACGCCCGGCCTCTTCCAACGAGATCCCTTTATTTTTCGCAAGAGTCCTTATGTCTATTTTTTTAACGATTAGTGGTATGTTAAGCTTTTTGCATAAAGTTATAACATATTCTTCATCATCATCCGCTTCCTTTCCACGAAGCATGTGATTGATGTGAACTGCATGCAGTTTAATTTCAAGTTTTGGGGATAGGCTATTTAGAATACTTAAAAGACATACCGAATCTGGACCGCCGGAAATTCCGACGACAACGTATTCACCTTCCAGCAATTTATGTTTCCGAATAGTTTCAAAAACCTTATCTTCAAGCATATATCCAACCTAACCATACCTATACTTAAATTAATCTCTCTTCAAATTGCAAAACTTTGTATATTCTCCAAACCACCTTAATTCAATAGTTCCTGTAGAACCATTCCTATGCTTGGATACAATTACTTCGGCAACATTTTTCTTTTCCGAATCTTCATTATAATAATCGTCCCTGTAAAGGAACATAACAATATCAGCATCCTGCTCTATCGCCCCGGATTCTCTCAAATCACTCATGATAGGCCTGTGATCCGTTCTTTGTTCAGGGGCACGGCTGAGCTGCGACAGAGCTATTACAGGTACGTTTATTTCCTTCGCAAGTATCTTTAAGGAACGTGATATCTCTGATATTTCCTGTTGCCTGTTTTCAGTTTTTCCACGGCCTTGCATAAGCTGCAGGTAATCTATTACAACGAGTCCCAAACCCTTTTCAAGCTTAAGCCTTCTGCATTTGGCCCTTATTTCCATTACTGATGCACCTGGAGTATCATCTATGAATACAGGTGCTTCGGATAATGGCCCTGTTGCCCTTGCAAGCTTCTGCCAATCCTCATCGTCAAGCCTTCCGGTTCTGATTTTCTGACTGTCTACCATTGCTTCACTGCAAAGCAATCTGCTGACAAGCTGTTCCTTGGACATTTCAAGGCTGAAAATCGCAACTGGAACCTTTTTAACAACTGCAGCATACTGAGCAATGTTTAAGGCGAAAGCAGTCTTACCCATAGCAGGCCTTGCTGCTATAAGTACAAGGTCTGATCCCTGAAAACCTGCAGTTTTGTGGTCAAGGTCGGTAAACCCTGAAGGAACACCGGTTATAAAACTTTTACTGTTATATAATTCTTCCAGTCTGTTGTATGTATCAAGAAGAGCATCCTTAATTGGTATGAAGCCCTGGGTGCTTCGCTTCTGAAGAATATCAAAAATACTCTTTTCCGCTCTGTCCAGTACTACTGCAGCTTCTTCCGAAGCCTCATAACCCATGTCCAGGATTTCAGACGAAGCCCTTATTAATTTTCTCAAAAGAGACTTTTCCTCAACTATTTTTGCATAATGACGGGAGTTTGCGGTAGTAGGAACGGAAGTAGCCACATTCGTAAGGTATTCAAGCCCGCCTACAGATTCAAGGGTACCTCTCTGCTTAAGCTGGTCAGATACGGTTATAAGATCAATTGCTTCCCCTTTATCAAACAGGTCCATTATCACATCATAGATTTCCCTGTGGTCTTCCCTGTAAAAGTCTTCACTTTTAAGTATTTCCGCTATATTGGGTATTGCATCCTTATCAAGAAGCATGGACCCGATAACAGATTGCTCAGCCTCGACATTCTGGGGCGGTATCCTGCCTATAGCACTGATATCCATGACTTATTTCTCCCTATTCCTGAACTATTTTTACAGTCATGCTTGAGCTTACTTCAGGATACAGCTTTATCTCAACGTTATAGGTCCCAAGTGTCTTTATTGCATCGGGAAGTGAAACCTTTTTCTTGTCTATATCAATTCCATGGGCACTTTTAAGCTTATCTGCAATGTCCTTGTTGGTGATTGATCCGAAAAGCTTTCCGTTTTCACCAGACTTGGTTTTTATTTCGAGTGTTATTTCCTTTATTTTTTTAGCCAATTCTTTAGCATTAGCCAGTTCTTTATCTTTTTTATGCTTTTCAGCTTCTTTTTTGGTGTTCATTATATTTACATTTGATGAGGATGCTTCAATAGCCAAGCCCTTCGGAAGCAGGTAATTCCTTGCATAACCGTCGCTTGCCTCAACCATGCTATCTTTTTTGCCCAATCCTTTAACATCCTGTTTTAATATAACCTTCATATAAACCTCCGTTTTAGCCTTCAACCTTGTTGGTTTCATTTATATATTCGATTATAGCATATTTTAATTTCTCTTTTGCATCAATTATAGAAATATCGACAAGCTTTGCACCGGCACCTGTCAAATGTCCCCCTCCACCAAGCTTTTCAAGTATCATTTGTACATTTATATCTCCAAGCGACCTTCCGCTTATATAAACCTCATCATTGACTTCGCACAAAACAAACGCAGCGACAATACCCAAAAGTCCAAGAAATGCATCAGCCGACTGTGCAGCAATTAGCTGTGGGTTTTTTATATTAGGAGGACAAACCGATATTGCGATACTTTCATTTATTATTTCACCATTTTTAATGACATCTGAAACTGCGACATATGATTCAAGGTCGTTCTGGAACAGCTGCTTGACCGAAATAGTGTCAACGCCCTGCCTTCTTAGGAAAGCAGCGGCTTCAAAGGTCCTAACACCTGTTTTGAACGAGAAATTCTTGGTATCCACCACTATTCCTGCATACAACGCCTCAGCCTCTACAGGTGTAAGCTTTATTTTTTCTTCAACATATTGAAGAAGCTCTGTTACAAGTTCACTTGTAGAAGAAGCGTAGGTTTCCTGATAGGTAAGAGCAGCATCCTGTATGAAATCTGCTCCTCGTCTGTGATGGTCTATTACTACAATCTGATCGGTGTATTTCAGAAGTTCGGGACATTCAGTAAAGGTTGGTCTATGTGTATCGACAATTACAAGAAGTGTTTTCTTGCTTATTTTATCGAGTGCTTCCATTCTATTCAGGAATATACCGCTATACTCTTCACATTTTTCTATTTTTGATATCATTCCTTCTATGGTTGTATTGGATTTATTAAGCACAATGAAGGCATCTTTTCCTCTGTTCCTGACTATTCGGGAAATACCTAAAGCCGAACCAAGCGAATCAATATCAGGGTTTTCATGCCCCATAATCATTACTTCAGGCGACTGATCAATAAGCTCCCTTATTGCATATGCAATAACCCTGGCCTTAACCTTGGTCCTTTTCTCAAGCTCCCTGGTTTTACCTCCAAAGAAACTGAAATTATCACCATTACGTATAACAACATGGTCGCCGCCGCGTCCAAGTGCAATATCGATACATGCAGTCGCAAACTGGAAGTTTTCAGTAAAGGTTTTACCGTTGGTACCAAAACCGATACTTAATGTTACAGGTATCTTGTTGCCTGCACTTATTTCTTTTACGGTATCAAGAATTTCAAATTTCTTTTCTTCAAATTCTTTTAAATATTTATTTTCAAATAAGAAAAGATATCTTTCTCTTTCAAATTTCCTGACTATACCTCCGGTATACTCCATCCACTGAAGTATTCTTCTGTCTATTTCAGCAAGCAGCTGTGGCCTTCCGCCGTCTTCCATACTTTGCATCAGATCATCATAGTTATCAATTACCAAAAGCCCGATAGCTGCCTTTTCATCTGCATATTTTTTCTTAACATCCACAAGTTCCGTATTATCAATAAAATACAGGATAGCCATGTAGCTTTCAGTTTCTTCCTTGGTCTCTGCCTTGATAACATTACCCAAAACATTAAAATACCTGTCTTTAATAATGGTATCCAAACAGATATTAGGCGTGTCACCGATAAATTTGGAAGGGTGCAGATCGTCGCAGAAGCTTCCTATGGTTTTTTCGAGAAGGTCTTCCCCTTCAAATATCTGTCTGAATGAGGAATTGTACCAAATGATGGTTCCATCCAACTCAACAATAACAAGCGGCATGGGAAAATTAAGAAGTGTTTCCTTGGTCGCGGTATCTATATTAAGCGCAAGGTTTTCGATATATTTAGTGATTTCATTCTGCCTGTAATGGCTTGACCGAAAATTATAGTACACAAGAAATATAAGAAGAACGTAGCCGGGTATTGCTACCCATATATTAAAAATACAGATAATCACTACAAGGACAAATATAACCCAAAGATAGAAACTTGCCCTGGGGACAAATATACCTGAGAATTTCTTGTTTTCGTTGTTTCCGCCCATTAGTATTCCTTCCTTTTAGCCCTTGAACTGTTCAGGTGCCTGGCCAGTTCCGACAAGTCGCCGTAATACCTTTCCATGTCGTCATTTTCTACCAGACCAAGCTTTACCTTATTCTCTATTTTTAGTTCAATAGCATTATAGCTTACCCCAAGCCTTTTTCCAAGCAGATAACTTTCCAATATAATATTTGACAATGTATCTGCAACTGAATCATGAACCTCTTCCTTTGCCCCATTTACAAGGCTTTTAAAAAGGTTTGCAGTGTCGGTAAGCAGCTCGCTTTTAAGCCATTCAATAATTTTTATATTTCTTGTTATATCAATCTCTTTTTCCATTATACCCATAAGCTTCACCCCGGTAACATAATTCATGCCATATTATTATATCACCACGTGAATTCAGGTTGTTTAAATTTCCCGCAGGTATGGAATCAGGCTTTAAACTGAGGGTATGAACCTAAAAATTTATAAAATGAAGTTTTTCTTTTTATCATAGTCAAAGCATCTTTAACATTTTCATCCTCGCAGTGTCCTTCAATATCAACAAAGAAGACATATCTTCCAAGCTGGTTTTTTGCAGGTCTGGATTCAATACGGGCCATATTGATATCCCACAGATTGAAAATATCAAGTACAGCATAAAGGCTTCCTGGCTTATCCTCGGTTGAGAAAACAAGTGACGTCTTGTCACTGCCTGTTGTTGACGTGTCTTCATTGGAAACCACAACAAACCTTGTTCGGTTTGTATAAACATCCTGTATGTTTGTTGCAAGAACTTCAAGCCCATATAATCCTGCTACAGTATTCGAACCTATTGCAGCAATATCTCCATTGCCCTGTGCTACCGCTTCTGCAGCCCCGGCTGTGCTGTAAACAGACTTAACTTCGGCAGCGGGATAATTGGTGCTTATGTATTTTCTGCACTGTCCCAATGGCTGTGGATGTGACAATATCTGCTTTATATCTTTCGGGGAGGTACCTTTTTTTACAAGAAGGTTGGCACAAACATCAATAACAGCTTCTGCTTTTATTTTTAAATCAACCTCGAAGGCAAGAAGATCAAGTGTTACATTTATTGCACCTTCAAGGGAATTTTCGATAGGCACTATTCCTTCGTCAAGCTCACCTTTTGCCACCGCTTGAATAACCTCAGGTATGGACTGATAATCTTGTGCAGTATAATCACTTTTATTTTTTATATATTGAGTTGCCGCCTCAAAGGAAAAAGTCCCTTTGGGCCCCAGATAACCTATTTTAGGCATTGTGTACCTCACAGAATTTTGTTTTATGCTAACATTAAATCGCTTCTTATTTTATCATTAATTAACAAAAAGGGCTATAGATAATATCTATAGCCCTCTTGGTATGAAAATTTAAAATCAATCTGATGTGTAAGGCAACAATGCTATGTGTCTTGCTCTCTTTATAGCTACTGTCAACTGACGCTGATGTTTTGCACAGTTTCCAGATATTCTCCTTGGAAGTATCTTACCTCTTTCGGATATATACTTTCTAACCTTTGCAACTTCCTTATAATCTATGTCAGTTACTTTATCAACACAGAAGGCACAAACTTTCTTCTTCATCCTTCTGCCTCTCATGCCGCCTTTACCTTCGCCTTTATCATACATGTCTCTGCTGTTGTTCCTATCTCTCTTTCCACCTGGCATATTGATTACCTCCTTTCGATTTACGTATCAATGCGTAAATATGGATACGGTTTAAACCGCAAATAAGTCGTTTACTTTTTTAAAAGGGCAGTTCGTCGCTGTCGTCTAACGGATAGAATCCGTCTGACTGGTCATTATCATGACCTGCTGCCGGCTTTGACATATCATCGCTTCTCTTACTGTCTGCGAAATAAGCCTCTTCAGCAATAACCTCAGTAACATAACGCTTTTTACCTTCGTTATCATCCCAAGACCTTGTCTGAATTCTACCTACAACGGCTACCTGTCTTCCTTTTTGAAAATACTTACCACAAAATTCCCCCAGTTTACTCCATGCAACAACAGGGATAAAATCAGCCTGTCTTTCTTCACCCTGTCTGGCGAATTTTCTTTCTATAGCCAGAGTGAAGCTGCATACTGCGGTGTTGTTTGAACTGGTGTACCTTAATTCAGGATCCTTTGTAAGTCTTCCCATTAAAATAGCCTTGTTCATAAAATCACCCTACTTATCCTTTTTTATAACGAGGTATTTTAAAACACCTTCAGTTATTTTGTAAATTCTTTCGAGTTCGCGAGGAAATTCAGGTTCAGCACTGAAATTGAGCATAACATAATAGCCTTCATTGATGTCATCAATAGGGTATGCAAGTTTCCTCTTACCCCATTCATCAATGCTTTCCAATTGAGCCGATGACTCAAGCAATCCTTTAAATTTTTCTACGATGGCTTTTGTGCTATCCTCACCCAATTCAGAGTTGATGATAAAAATTGACTCATACTTGTTTAACATTCGATTCACCTCCTTCTGGACTAAACGGCCCTGCAGCTCGAGTGCAGAGCAAGGATTACGTACGGTTATAAATTTTATCACATTGTGTCAGATTAAACAAGGGGAAATTTAAAACTCCCGATAACTTAAAAAGGCCATCCGCATTTTTGTATGCGCATAGCCTTTTCTTCGTTTACTTATCAGATTTTAAATTTTGATACCATTTCCACAAGATTTACTGAACTTTCTTTTAATTTATTTGCTTCCCTGGTTACTTCCAGAGTTTTCTCAACTATTACAGCACTCTTCTCAGCGATATTAGTTGTACCGCCTGCGCCTTCATTGGTAGCACTTGTAACCTCGTTAATAGCCTTAACCATATTCTCCAGCGAATTAAGCAGATATTCTGTTGTAGAACTTAATTCAGATGCAAAATCACTAATGAATTCGGCATCATTATTGTACTGGTCACCAATACTTACCATTGATTTATAGTCTTTTACAACCGTTTCATTTATAAAATCAAGGGCCTGCATTGAGCCTTCTGTCAGGTTACCAACAGCCTGATTAACAGTTTTTGTTATATTCTGAATTTCATTTGCAGTATTTCTGGAATCTTCAGCAAGCTTTCTGATTTCCTCTGCAACAACTGCAAAGCCCTTACCGGCTTCACCCGCACGAGCCGCTTCAATTGCAGCATTCAGTGACAAAAGATTTGTTTGCGATGTAATCTGCAATATTGTATCGGAAAGTACTGTGATTTGTTCAACAGCCTTAGATTGTTCAATTGCCTGCCTGAGCTTTTCATTAACAATTTCTCTTAATTCACCAGCCGCCTTTGAGGATTGTACAACATTAGATTTAAGACCATTTGCCCTATCCTTGATTTCAGTCGCTACTGTTTTTCCATTCAAGGCCTTTCCAGCAACATGTTTTATCGAATCCTCGATTTCAAGAGAAGATGCATTCATTTCCTGGGAAGAAGCCGCAGTCTGCTGCATACTGGCGGACAATTCTTCGGTTGTGGCTGATATATCCTCAACCTGCCCGTTTAATTCGGAAATATGGTTCCCAGTTATATTTGCCGCTTCCTCAACATGCCTGGATTCATTTTTAACAGCTTTTATAATTTCTCTTATGGAATCCTGCATGACAGATATGGATTTTGTAAGAACTCCTATCTCATTCTTTTTATCTTTATATTTCTGTGGAACAGTACCTGAGAAATCGCCCGTTGCAATGTTTTTTATATAATCAGATGCGAATTTTATAGGCTTGGCTATTCCAACTGCTACAAAATAACCAAGTACAAGTGACAGTACTAAAAAGATCACGCCTAGCAATACTATCCATGTTTTTAGCTTATTTAAGCTTAATAATATATCACTCTTAGGAACCGTAACTGCAATGGACCAGTTTGTTCCTTGAACAGGTTTGTAACCCGCCAGATAGGTTGTTCCATCAAGAGAATATTCACCTGAGCCACTTTTTCCTTCTGCCATTAGTTTGTTTACATCAGCAAAAGATTTGTATTTTGAGTCTTTTTCTGCTTTTTGCATAAAGTTTTCCATATTAACTACATAATCTTTTTTACTGTGTGCTACGATAACACCAGTATTGTTGATCATGAAAGCTTTTCCAGTATTATTGAAGTTTATATCATTAGTGATTGCACTCAGTTCATTACCATCTTTAGAGCCAAGAAGCACACCAACAATTTTTCCGCCTTGTTTAAGGGGAACTGTGTAGTTTACTATAAGTGATCCATCTGACTTGGAGACAATGGGATCCGAAACAACGCTCTTACCGCTTAAAGCATCTTTGAAATATTGGCGTTCTGCTATTTCAGCAGTAGTACCATTACTGTTCATAAGATGTCCTTTCTCATCTGCAATACCCATTTTCGAAAAACCAAATGTTTTTGCTTCACTCGCCAAAATCCCTTTTTTAGCTTCCCAACTTAAATTCATTGCGCTCGCTGAAGTAATTTCTTCCAAAGATGCTACAGCCTCTAAAACCTTTAATTCCACATCTACACGGCTTGAAACAAACTTTGCAGCTTCAGACGCAGTTTCTTCAATATTCTTTTTTACATCTGAAACAACGGTATTCGTGGTATTGACGAAGGAAAAAACACTTAAACCTGCACATGAAATAAACAATAGAATTGCTATGTAACCCATAATCTTGAATTTAATACTTTTTTGCATGATTTTCACCTCAGAAATTAGTATTTTTTAAAGTTATGGCAAATAGTACAACAAATAGAAACAAAATTGCCAAAAAAGTATTTTAAAAAATATAACTAAATACATATTGTATAACCCATTATATATCGACATAAAACAGTTTTTTACTAAGAATTCTTTTAGTATTTATATGTGGCATATCTTACTATCAAAACCAAACACATTAAAACCGTAAAAGGACTACCCGAAAGCGGTGTAGTCCCTTAACAGTCAACAGAGGATTTTGATGAGCTTATTCAATTGTTTTATTTGCTGTATACTTCAAATTCCAGAAGGGAATACCCGTAATTTGTAGCGCGTTGAGTTCCCTGAACCTTTACATATCTTGCATTAACCGGGTTAAAGGTAATTTCATCAATTCCCCCATCTCCGGCTGTAGTATTATAAACCTCTGACCAGTTTGTATTATCATCTGATACCAGTACCTTATAAGCTTTTGCATATGCTGTTTCCCATGAAAGCTTTACTTTGCCTATGCTCTGTACCTGGCCCAGGTCAACAGCTATCCACTGGTCATCGGTGTACTGACTTGACCACCTTGTATCAGTTTTACCGTCAAAAGCCTTGTCGGAAGTCATTGTAGTATCATAAGCAGAAGAAGCTGCAGATGCTTTATTAAGAGCAATGTTTGTAATGACAGGTGCAACTGTACTACTTATAACTTCAGCTCTGTCAACACTTACATTGGTTCCGGTAGAAACAGAGCTTTTTGTTCCTGTAACTCTGACTTTAAGAACATGCTGACCGCTAGTAAGTACCGGGCTTGTGTATATTACAACATTGTCGGTCCTTGTTGCCGAATATAAATCAACCAAAGATTCGGCCGAACCATCTACGGAAATCCCTGCTACTCCATGTGATGGGTCAAGTGCTGCATAAACCTTTATCTGGGTTCCCTGGAACAATACCTGATAATATGCATCAGTCTGGTTGGACCAGTGATCATCGGTGTTGTATGCTCCCTGCTGCTGTCCGTAGCTCCATGAGCCCTGGTAATTAAACTGTCCAAGACCTGTTCCAGTTGTATTATCATTAATAATTGCTGATGCAGGTGTGGTATTATTCAGATCCTTATCTTCTATAATTATTGATCCGGTAGAACTGTCCCACTCAACATTCTGTCCGAACTGTTCAGCAATAAATCTTAAAGGTATAACAGTTCTTCCATTGTAGCTGCTTGCAGGAGCGTCTATTTTGACTTCCTTGCCATTAACAAGCACTATGTTGCTGTCCAGCTTCAAAACTATTTTTATATCTCCCTTTGTAACAGTGACTGTTTTTGTTGTCTGATCCCAGGTAACCTGAGCTCCAAGAGCAGTCATAAGAGCCCTTACAGGAATAAGTGTTCTGTTGTACTTAACTACCGGAGGAACATCGGTGATCATCTCGTCACCATTTACAAATACTAGCATCATATTATTTGAATGGCTTTTAGCAGCGCTTTTCTTTTTTTCGAGAATTTGTTTAAGAATTGCTGTCCTCTTACTTTTATCCTTATGATACTGTTTGAACATCTTATAAAGGTCACTCAGGCTGTATGATTGAAGGCCTGACAATTGGGTGCTGCTTGTTTGGGGTACTGTGAAATGTGCAGCGAATGCTACCGGTACCGAGATTGTAAACACTAAAGCAACAGTTACAATAAGTGCTATGAGCTTTTTCATAATAATTACCTCCTTGGTAAATTCATCATTCAGCAGCTTACCTGCATTAATCAAAGCTGGTAAGTCATGCTTTTAATAAATATATTCGGGTGAGCTGGTAAGCATTATGGGGTACATAGGTATAAAATATAATTGTAACAAAGCTGTAACCCCTATGTAATAAATGTTCGAAGTCACCTTGAAAAAGAAAAAACCGGAGATAATCTCCGGTTCAGTCGTCACTAATTAATCTTTATCTTTATCATTCTCTTCATCACTTTCCTTATTTGTTTTATACTTGTTCCACATATCTTTATATTTATCACTTTCGGTATTTTTATTTTTAATGTCTTTTTTATCTGATTTCTCTTTTGATTCTTCTTTTTCTCTGTCGGACTTATCAGGTTTCTCTTTATCAGAATTATGCTGCTTTGATTTAATATCCTGTTTATCCTTCTGGACTTTATCATGTTGTTCATCTTGGTCTTCATCCTGGTCTTCGTCCTGCTGCTTTACTGTAGTCTTTTGCTGCTGTACAACACCTTGATTCTTTTCATCTTCTTTTTTAATAGTCTTGTCTTCCTTTTTCTTTTCATTAATAGCTGACAGTATTTCTTTAACAGGCTTATCTACGAAATCCTCGGCCTTGATATCAGGGCTGACTGCCTTAAGCCTCTCAATAAGAAGCATTTTCCCTGGTGATATTCCAAGTTTGGATGCCTCTTCATGCCTTGCCAGAGGAACCTTTTCGACAACAACCTGTGCATCCTTGCTAACTTCTTTAACTTCAGTTTCTGCAGTATCCTTAATCTCATTTTCTATTTCAGTAACCTTATCCTCGTCCTTGCCTGAAACAGTAATCATAACTGCATTCTTCCGTTCATCGCTAAAATAGCCCTTATCCTTTGCATCCTGAAGCAGTTCTTCGACACCGTCTTCAAGCTTCATATTCTTATATGAACCAAGTTCAAGAAGTTTTTTTCCGTCATCGTTAAGCGGCTTCACGCTAATAATCCTGTCATATACGTTGGTTGCAATTTCAACACTTGGATTGATGTCAATATTAAGATAGCTGTACGGGGTGTTATAGGTATAAAATCCATACCCCAGTCCTGCCACCAGAAGAACTGCTGCTGCAGCTGAAACCATCTTTGTGAGCCTGCTCATTTTGAAATTTGTGACGCCGCTTATATCGACTTCTTTTCCAACCTCATAGCCCTTACACTTTTTCACTTTCATGAAATCGCCGTTCTTACATAATACTACTGCTTTATCCTCAATAAGTTCTACGATTACAGCCTTCATTTAACATTCCCCCATGCATCAACATAACTTTTTATGTATTGGTAATCTCCACTTACAACAACTATCACTGCTACTATATACTTTCGAGCGCGTTCTATTGTTTTACGGGGTATTTTTGTTCTTTTCTCAATTTCCACTATAGGTAAACATTTACTCTTCTTAATGGATGTCACTATTTCAGGTTTCGATAACAGGAAGGATGTTATTTCATTATAGGCCTTTCTGGTCTTTTTATGTTTTGGAGAAGCATCCGCCAGGTCCAAAAAGCTTATGCCCCACCCATCAAGCTCTTCCTTAAGCTGTTTTATTTCCAGCCTCCTGTATTCTGCAAGCTCTTCTTCAGTATATTTTTCAACAGAACGGGTTTCCGTAATATCTACAGCATTCTCATCATCATCCATATACTCATTTATAGATATTACATTGCTATTTTTCTTCTCTTTCCTGTAATAATCTATAAGCCTGCGTTTAATTATGTTTTGAGAGAACGAAAGGAAATTGCCTTTGTTCAAATCATAAGCTTTTATTGCTTCAACAAAAGCCATAAGGCCTATGCTCAGTTCATCATCCGTACCATAATTGACATACCTGCCCGTTGCTTTCTTTACGCAGGTCGCTATAAAAGGCTTGTACTCTTCAACAAAACCGTTTATTTCTATTTCATCATCTTTTATGTACGTTACTCTTTCGTTAATAGATAAAGGACTCATCAGTTCCTCCTGAGTTAAGCTATGTCTATTATAACGCATCAGTAGAAAATTTTTTGGTTGTAGAAAAATTTTCTTACCTCAGTGCGTTTCAACGAGGTGCAAGGTATGCTCACCGCCTAAAATCAAAGTGGAGCCCGTCACCTATAAAAGTGAGGGACATTATCGCCTCGTTATATATCATTTGCAGCATAAGGAAACGTTATTATATAATTCGAAACACCTGCAATATTTTCCGGGGTATATTAATTATGATTAAAAAAAGCTTAAAATACAAATTTATCCAATAGTTTTTTGATTGACAATGACATGCTGTAACAATTATAATGAAATTGTCCGTAAAAATTATACAGATTAGAGATTAAGCGGTTTTCGACATTTTTTTGTGCCAAACTAACAAAAAACTTTTGTTTCAATCCAACTCTAATTTCTGTAATAACCTTATGCTATATACTGCAAGGGAGTGAGCTGCTTTGAAGGACATTATGATAGACGAATTCCAATATATGGTACAGGAATTGCTTGTACGGAATAAAAGCATTGTGGATTCTATTACTAAATACCAGGATTCAAATGCCCGTGTCAACCGTGCAATTGTCAAGGCCGTAACCCAATGCGGATGTATTAAGATTCATGCTAAAAAGCAGAACATACCTGAAAATGGGGATTTCGATGAGATGAAGAACACTATGAAGACTCATTTGGAAGGTAAGCTTTGTGATAATTGCAGAGATCAGATTGAGAAGGACATAGGAAGAAATGTCTTTTATCTGGCGTCCATATGCAACACGCTTGATTTAAACCTTTACGACATTATGATAAAAGAATACGACAGACTAAAAATGTTGGGAAAATATAATTTACGATAAACTAAAAGACGGTTAACCCGTCTTTTTTATTTTATAGCATCGCCTATCACTTAAAGCTGCTTATTCTTACCTGCTCCTGTAGCCTGCGAAGCCCGTCTTTTATGACTCTTGCACGTACTCCGCCTATTCCTTCAACCTCATCCAGATCTTCTATTGAGGCTTTTAAAATACTTTGAAGACTTAGAAAAGCATCGGCTACCTTTCTCGCAATTGCTACAGGCACCTTGGGAACCTTGTTCATAATACGGTAACCCCTTGGCTCAACAATAGTTTCATTGGGATTGGTGCTGTGATACCCCATTATACGGTATACCCGGGATATATCTGCAAGTTCATCATAGTTAAGCTGTCTAATCTGTTTTAAAATCTCCTCTATGGGCCTATTCTCGTAAATATTCCTGTAATCCTCAATAACAAGCCTTCCGTCACTTTCAATATTGTCCAAAACCTCATTGAGCTGCATGCTTAAAAGTCTGCCTTCGTTGCCAAGTTCACAAATATATCTGTCTATTTCCGCGGCAATCCTCATAACCATTTCAGTCCTCTGGATAACCAGCGCCATGTCTTCTATCGTTACAGCATTCTCAAATTCAAGGGTATTAAGGTTCGCAAGTGCATTGTCCAATACCATTTTATATCTTTCAAGGGTTTCAAGCGCCTGATTTGCCTTTGCAAGAATTACAGAAGTGTCTCTCAGAATATATTTTTTATAACCCTTATAAATCGTGATTATGTTACGTCTTTGAGAGATGCAGATTACTACTTCTCCAGTCTGCTTTGCAAATCTGTCGGCATTGATATGCCTTGTCCCTGTTTCACCTGTAGGTATGGACGGATCAGGTATAAGAAGTGAATTGCAGCACAATATTCTTTTGGTATCCTTGCTAAGGATTATGGCACCATCCATCTTGGCAAGCTCATAAATATGTGAAGGCGAATATTCCTTGTTAATAAAAAAACCCTGATCAACAATTTTCATAACCTCGGGCGAATCTCCAATAACAATAAGAGCGCCTGTTCTCGCACGGAGTATGTTTTCAAGCCCTTCCCTTAATGGGGTTCCTGGCGAAACCATGCGCAGGCAGTCTATCATATCATTATCTTTTATGTACTCTTCCCTCATAATGCAGCCTCCTGAAAAACAGGATTTATAATAAAAAAGTCTGTCCCAACCGCCCGGTTTTAAACATAATAATTGTGATCCTATTTATATATACGCTGCAATATGTGTAAGACATGCTTATTTCCAAGGTACACTAAGAATGGCAGTAATTCATAAAGCTTTAAAGAATCAGATTAAGCGCCTGCTGAACTGTTTTTACACCCTTTATTTCAATATCTTCAATACCTTTTACTTTTTCCATCAGCTTATAGTTGCCTTCAGGGATTATACAGCTTTTAAAGCCTATTCTTGCGGCTTCCATTACTCTTTTGTCAATCTGGCTGACGGCCCTTACCTCACCCGTAAGACCAACCTCACCTATCATTACGCAGCCAGGATCCACAGAAGTATCCCTGAAGCTGGAGGCCAGAGCAGTAATAATACCCAAATCACAGGCTGGTTCATCTACTTTAAGTCCACCTATTACATTCACATAAGCGTCAAAGCTGCTTAACTGCATTCCCATTCTCTTTTCAAGCACCGCCATCAGAAGGCAGACCCTGTTATAGTCTACACCAGTCGCCATTCTTCTGGGCATTCCGAAGTTTGTTGCACAAACAAGCGCTTGTATTTCAATAAGCATGGGCCTTGTTCCCTCAAGGCTTGAAACAACTACTGTTCCCGGTACGTTTTCCGGCCTGCCTGCCAGCATTGACATAGAAGGATTATCAACCTCGGCAAGTCCCATATCCCTCATTTCGAATATTCCTATTTCGTTTGTGGAACCAAACCTGTTCTTTACAGCCCTCAGGATTCTATAGCTTACATGCCTGTCTCCCTCAAAGTATAAAACAGTATCCACCATGTGTTCAAGTACTCTCGGACCGGCAATTGAGCCTTCCTTGGTCACATGTCCCACAACAAAAACTGCTATCCCCAGGCCCTTCGCCAGCTTCACGAGTCTTGCGGTAACTTCCCTTACCTGGCTTACACTTCCGGGGGCAGAACTGATATCATCACTGAACATTGTCTGTATGGAATCTATTATTGCAAGAAGAGGTCTTTCTCTTTCTATAAGCTCCTCAACTGCTTTAAAGTTGGTTTCGGAGCCCATAAGTATTCCGGGGTTTTTTATTCCAAGCCTGTCAGCCCTGAGTTTAATCTGCTTCACAGATTCCTCTCCTGATACATAGAGTATCTTTGACCCAGGCTTGATTTTTTCACATACCTGAAGCAAAAGAGTAGACTTACCTATGCCGGGGTCACCGCCAACAAGAATAAGGGAGCCTTTTACTATTCCTCCCCCAAGAACGCGGTCCATTTCCTTGATACCGGTCGAATATCTCTCTTCATTATCAACACTTACATCACACAAATTAACAGGTTCAATGCTGCTTACCTGAGCAGCGCTTGAAGCTGAACCGGTTATCCTTTTTTCCTCTACAAAGGTATTCCATTGATTGCATGCCGGACATTTGCCAAGCCAGCCCATCGATTCATAGCCGCACTCCTGGCATATAAACAAAGATTTACTCTTAGCCATAAGACCTCGCTTATTTTCAAATTGTGCAAGTTTTATTTTATGTCAAGAAACCCTATAAACCACGGAACATGCTAGTTCTTGGCAAAAATAAAACTTGCATAACATAAAATCAGTCCTGTTTTACAGAACTATATAAGTTGAATTAAATATTCAATATGCATCATGTCCTTAATGCCGGCCATGATGGATGATAAATGATTTTAATTCAACTTATTACATATGTAATAGGATAAAGTAAATTCTGATTTGATACCCAGTTGCATTTGGCTTTTAAAATGCAACTGATACATAAGAAATTTACTTAATCCTATATAGCACAACACGTTAAATTATATCATATTTTGATATATAAGGGTAAAAGGAGGTCAATTATGATCTCAGCTATAAAGAAGTTTTTCATTTTTCTGGACCTTGTAATTAACCATGGAATAAGCCCTTCGACGATATTTAAGAATTCAAAGCCGTTAAACAACTCATTTGCCGAAGAGCTTGAAGAGAACAAGAACAAACATGGCATGTGACCATGTAAGAGGTATTACCCATTGGGGCTTTCCATCATCTTTTCCCACCTGTTCAGGCAGAAGTCCAATATCCGTACAACCCCTTGCTGCCCAATCAAGGTATTCCAAAGCCTTTTCGCTGTTACCATTTTCAGAATGATAAAGCGCTGCCCAAAGAGTGGTTAAAATCCATGGATTACCACCTATGTAATTGTCATACTCATATCTTTTTATTCCGCCTACACCGGGATTTGATAACACCTTTTCAACAAGCTCCACTGTACTTTTAATTCTAAAGTCCTCGGTATCCAGGATACCAAAGGGCACACTGATACCAAGCAGACTTATGTCAACAATCCAATCCTCAAGTGTAACATCCCTTTTATAACCCTTCGGATTTATTTTGACAAACGTTGTATTTTCACTATTTTCGCAGCCCCAGGGATTAAGCTTTACCCTTATGCTTCTGATAAATCTCTTTTCATTTTCCTTCCAGAAGTGCTCTATTATCGATGCTTCAATATTTTCAGCAGTCTTTTTCCACTTTCCGATTGAGTCAATATCCTTACCCAGAATTTCCGAAATTTCTATACCGGCCTTAATTCCTGCCAATACCGCCGCTGAGGAATAGAAATGCTCACCCAGTCTTTCCTCCCACAAATCAAAGCTTGGCGCAGGAAGTCCTGTTTCTTCATCTATAAAATCTGTCAGGAAATTAACTGCCCTTGAGGCTGCTTCCCACATTTCCGAAAGGAAACCCCTATTCCCTGAATTTTTGTAATGCCCTAAAATTCCCCATACCAGAGTTCCGGTTTCATCCACCTGCAAACCCCATGAAGGCCCGAGGTTCCCATCCATATGATAGCGCTGTTCCCAGGACCCATCCTCGTTTTGAACTGAAGCCGCCCACCTGTAAAATTTATCAACAGCTTCATGCAAGCCGCTCTTGTCCATTGCTTCGGTTATAAATGCTGCATCCCTGCCCCAACAGTATGCGTATCTGCCACATCTAGTAAATTCTTCGTCTATTTCAGGCGCAGCCAGCAATCCTCCTGTCTTTTTGTCGGACATCAGCTTAAATACCAACAGAGAACGCCTATACAAATCATCCAGGTCAGACCTTCCGGTATTAATTGCAACTGAATTTTTAAGAAAACCGTGCCAATACTCTATGGTTTTCTTTAGTTCCATATCTGAATCCATTAGTTTGGTCTTTTTAGCTGCCTTTTTAATATCTTTAAGAGTATGTGCGGCGCACAGGTACAAGTTAAAAGTCTTTTTTTCACCAGGCAGGAACGCCCCCAGCTTCCAGAGTATAGCTCCGTCCGGCATCATGCCAACGTTATCATTACTCTTTAATACCGTTGTACTTGCAGCATCAAAAGCATTATTGCCAAGCTGAAACTGACAAGCTTCCCTGTCGGCACAGACAGAAATATAGTAATTATGTCGGTAATGAATAAGTGCATCGGTGTCAAAGTCAAACAGTGAACCCGCCACAGCCGGGTTTGTAGTTATAATTGACGAGTAAGCTGAAAAACCCAGGTTCAATTCATTGTTGCATATATTTTCAATGCTGTAGTTTCTGACAAGAACATCCGATTCAGGAAGTACAAAATCAGTCTGAGTAATTTTTATACCTCTGTCAATGGCTTCAAAGACAGTCTCAACAACGTTGGTATCACATATATACCGCTGCGAATGCTTAAAAATGTCTCTGTCCATCCACAAGGTACTGTTCTCAAATTCAGTGAAATAAATACCCGTAAAAAATCCATCAACATGCTGCGGATAATCTATATTAGGCCAGAACAGCCTTACAAGCTCCCCTTTATCACCCAGACAACCCAGCATGCTGGAATTTCCGATTATTGCACTGTTAAAATATGTCTTAGCCATTTAGCCTCCAAAACCAATTATATAAGATCAAGTAAATATTTATTAAACGTTTGTATACCAAAAGCCGGATACAAACAGCAAAAGTATTGAAATTTCTTCATCTTATGAATCAATGAATATATGTTGCCCCTATAGAAGCTTAATACAACATATATAGAATTCATTAATTAACATGCACCAAAGCCTTCATTTTTACACTAAATTATAACATATAAATATATTGTCCGGCTTGCTGAAAGTTGTAATAAAAATAAATAATTTATAACTTTAAGTATAAAATAGTATCGATTAAGAAACAATTTAACTGGAAAAGAGTGTATATCTTGCGTTATGAAAACTTCGGAGGTTATCAATGAACGCTGTTATATATTGGACAACTCAAGTAATACAGGTACTTATATTTATCGCCGGGTGCTACTTTCTGGGAGTGTCGGTCTTCGGATGGATAAAGCTGAAGGAAGAGCCGGCAGAAAAGTACAAGCCAGTTAAAAGATTCGCTTTAATAGTTGCGGCACATAACGAGGAAAAGGTAATAGGTCATGTGGTAGACAGCCTATCCAAGCAAAACTATCCAAGGGAACTTTATGACATTTTCGTAATAGCCGATAACTGTACAGATAAAACGGCTGACATTGCAAAGGCACATGGAGCTATTGTTTACAAAAGAGTAAATCTTGAGGAAAGAGGCAAGGGTTTTGCTCTTGAGTGGATGTTTGGTAAAATATATCAGATGGATGATAAATACGATGTTGTAAGCGTTTTTGATGCGGATAACCTGGTTTCGGCAAACTTTCTTATTGAAATGAATAAGCAGCTTTGCAAGGGACACAAGGTGGTACAGGGCTACATTGACAGTAAAAACCCATTTGATTCATGGATTACATGTTCATATTCCATTGCTTTCTGGATGTCTAACAGGGTATTCCAGCTGGCAAGATCTTATCTTGGATTGAGTTGTGGTCTTTGCGGCACAGGCTTCTGTATTGAGCTTGAAGTACTTAAAAAGATCGGATGGGGGGCTACCTGTCTGACAGAAGACCTGGAATTCACAATGAAACTTGCTTTGAACGACATGAAGGTGGGTTGGGCACATAATGCAATTGTCTATGATGAAAAGCCACTGACATTAGCGCAATCCTGGAGGCAGCGAAAACGCTGGATGCAGGGGCATGCAGACTGTGCAAGCAGATTTTTAAAACCACTTTTTAAGAAAGCTTTCAAGGATGCCAACCTAACCGCTTTTGACTGTGCCGTCTACCTGTTTCAGCCTATAAGGTTCATATTCATAGGGCTTATAACGGTTATGCTATGGATTCAGACAGTTTTTCCGCAGTCACCGTTTTATTCCTTGAAATATGTTTTCCCTGCAGCTGTCTGGTATGTATTTATAACTCTGCAATTCTTTTATGGACCGCTGGTAGTAATGGCCGAAAAGAAATTCAAAATTAAAATAATTTTAGGTTTTATAATATACCCATTTTATTGCCTTACCTGGGTTCCCATAACAATACAAGGCTTCATGAGCAAAAACAATAAAAATTGGAGCCACACCGCCCACACTAGGGAAATAAGCATAAACGACCTAGAAAAGGCCTGAAATATTTATTATTTAGCCTTAAAATAGTTACCAGAGATGATTTCGTCTGCTTGTTCAAGCCCATTAATTGCAGCCTGTTTTTCTTTTTCTGAAGCAGCCTCTCCAACAAAGGTTCCATTTGCAAGGACTGCAAAGCTCTTATTTGTTTTAAGGAGGATTCTGCCCATTGCAGTATTGCTGAACTTATTTTCATCAACGCCCATCAAATAGGCAACGGTAGGCATTACATCCACCTGGCCACCGATAACAGGACTTATTTCACCCTGGTAACCTTTTTGATAAATAATAAGCGGTACCCGCTGGTTTTCCTCCTGCCACCAGCTTTCTGAGGGTTCAATTTTTTTTATTTCATCCTGGTAATACTTGTGGACACCACAATGATCGCCGTAAATTACAACTACAGTATTATCCAAAAGATGATCCTGATCAAGCTTTTCAATAAACTTACCAATTTGTTCGTCAGTATAATGCACGCTTTGGAAATAGCCCCCCATTTTAGTGCTGTCAAAGTCCTTGTTAAGTTTTAAGGTTCTGTATTTCTCCGGTATGTCAAACGGGCCGTGGCTTGTAAGTGTAACCATAAACGTATAAAAAGGCTGTTTTTGAGATTTGATAATTGGTTCAACCTGTCTGAAATATGAACCGTCGCTTATTCCCAGGCCTATAAGCTCATCCTGTTTAAAGCGCTTTGCATCGATACAGTTTTGGAAACCTATTGACTCCAAGGCAGGCATCCAGTTCCAATAAGCCCCTTTGTCAGGATGTATTGCAAGTGTATTATAGCCCTTAGACTGCATCAATAAGGGTAGTGAGTTATAGCTGTTGTTTGGAAAACGGAAAAACGTGCTGCCCCTTCTTACGGGATAAACAGATGTATTGGTCATCAGATCGGCATCCGAGCTTGTTCCAAGGTTGACCTGCTCATAAATATTTGGAATGTATATGCTGTTTCCAAGCAGTTTATTAAGATTAGGAGCTATCTCCTGCCCGTCAATGGTTTTACCTATAACAAAATTCTCGAGTGATTCTACCTGGAGAATCAGCAGGTTCTTTCCTTTAAAGATGCCTTTATACTTATTGTCAGGGAGGTTCTCCTTCTTATCATTAAACCAGTTCGCAATTTCCTGTCTGCTTGATGTATTGAGTGATACCGTTTTAGAATCCTTAAAGTATGTAAAAACATCATAAACATGGTATCCGATTGGTGATAGGTCGGTTATTGTCTGTGCCGGTGTCCAGCAGGTCTTGAATAAAAACTGAGGGCCAGTCTTTTGTATGTCAAGTTTATAATGAGCATAGGTAAGTGTCAGCACCGGTACTATAATGAAAATTAAAAAGTACAGGATATTTCTTTTAGTATCCCGGTAAGGTTTTTTAATAAAGAAAGCTCCTATGAAAATAATAAGCGAATCAAATATAACAAATATATCAAGCGGCCTTGCCATTGAAAGAATGCTGTCACCGAGATTATCCAGGTTTACCAGTTCACTTAGCTGATGCATTGAAAGAAAAGCCCCAAACCCTCTGAAGTGCCATATATCAAATATAAGTATCAAGGAAAAAACAAGATTGAAAATGGCCAGGTACCACATATGCTTTCTGCCTTTTAAAAGCAAACTAAAAGACAGTGCAAGCAGTGCAAAACACATGTAAATTACCAGACCGGGCAGAAACTTGGTTATACTTCCGGCACTTGAAGCCTTGAAGTTTGCATTTACTACAAGTGATATGGTTAATATGGATTTAAGTATTATTGCAACAAATGTATAGTGGAATAGAACGTCCTTTAACTGAGTAACGGACCTGTTTTTTAAGCTATTTAAAGATTTTTTTGCAAATTCAACCGCCTGCTGTTTCATACGTACCTCTAAGTTTCAGCACTACTGATGTTAGTCTTTATTTCGAATATTCCTTACTGAAATAATCCGATGTTACTATTTTATCAGCTATATCTATACCTTTCAAAGACTTGTTTTTATTTTCTGCATCTGTGGTTGTGCCAACATAGGAGAGATCATTCATTACAGCAAAATCCTTATTCGTTTTAACCAGAATTCTGCCCATTGCTGTATTTTTAAAGCTATTCTCATCAATACCCATAAGATAGGCTACTGTAGGCATTATATCTATCTGCCCGCCTGTTACTGTCAGTTTTTCCGGGGTGGAATTTTTCTGATAAATTATAAGAGGTATACGCTTATTCTTTTCAGCCCACCAGCTTTCCTGAGGCTTTATATTACTCAGTTCATCCTGGTAATACTTGTGAACACCGCAGTGGTCACCATATATGACTACAACTGTATTGTCAAGCAAATGCTTTTTATCAAGCTCATTAAAAAACTTTCCAATCTGCTCGTCAGTGTAATGCGCACTCTGAAAATACCCGCCAAGCCTGTTGGAATCAAGTTGTTTATTAAGCTGCATAGTTCTTAAGCTTTGTGGAAGATTAAACGGGCTATGGCTTGTAAGTGTAACTACAAAGGTATAAAACGGCTGCTTCCGCGACTCAATTATAGGAACCAGCTGCCTGAAATACGAAGCATCACTAAGGCCAAGACCTATAGTATCATCCTGAACAAAATACTTTGAGTCCATTGTCTTTTCAAAGCCTATTGACCTTAAAGATGGTGCCCAGTTCCAGTAGCCGCCCTTATCAGAATGTATTGCAGTGGTAGTGTATCCCATTGATTGCATCAGTTTTGGCAGAGAATTGTATTTATTGTTGGGATACCTGAAAAAGGTGCTTCCCTTTCTTATAGGGTAAACAGAGGTATTTGTCATAAGGTCTGCATCCGAGCTGCAGCCGGTATTCACCTGCTCATTTATGTTTGAAAAATAAAGACTGTTTTTGATTATCCTGTTCAGGTTCGGGGTTATTTCCTGCCCGTCCACACTTTGGTTTATAACGAAATTCTCCAGTGACTCTATTTGCAGGATTAAAAGGTTTTTCCCCTTAAACATGCCCCTATACTTATTGTCAGGCAGATTTTCCTGCTTGTCTTTATACCACTGTGTTATCTCTTTCTTGTCTTCAGAACTCAGTGATGTATTCCTATCCTCAAAAAAGAAGGAATATGCGTCCACAAAGTGATATCCTAAAGGAGAAAGATTTGTTATAGTCTGTGGGGGATTCCAGTAGGTGTAAAAAAGCCTCTGAGGCCCTGCCTGCTTTATATCAAGCTCATAATATGCAAGCAGCAGGGTAAGAATGGGCACTATAAGAAAAATAAAAAAGTATGGAACATTTCTTTCGGTTTTTTTATAAGGCTTTTTAAAGAATAAAAAGGCAATGAAAATACCTACCGCATCAATTATAAACAAAAAGTCCCACTGGCGTGACATTGAAAAAATACTGTCACCAAGATTATCCAGGTTGGCCAACTGTCCCAGCTGATGCACCGAAAGGAATGAAGCAAACCCTCTGTAATACCATATATCAAATATAAGAAGTATTGAAAATGCAAGGTTTAATATTACAAGGTACCACAGCCTTTTCCTCCCTTTAAAAAGAAGAGCAAATGACATGACTATTAAAATAAAGGTACTATATACTATGAGTCCAATAAAAAGCACAAGCAAATTTATCTTACCCGAAGAATTGTTTACTATCAGTACAGTGGTAAGCATGGACTTAAGCAGTATAGCAAAAAAAGTATAATGAAAAAGATAATCTCTTAGCTGATTACCTGATTTTATTTTAAAACAACTGAAAAAGCGTTTGGCATTAACCAGAAGTAATTCTCTATTCATCCTGCAAATACCTCATTTAACCCCAATTTAAACTAATATCCGATTAAATACTTTATTACTTATTTTTATTTGAATATTCCGGGTAAAAATAATTGGATGATATTATTTTATCAGCTAAATCGATACCTTTCAAAGCATTCTTTTTATTTTCCTCATCAGCAGCCGAACCTACATAGGAATAATCATTGAGTACAGCAAAGTCCCTGTTTGTTTTTACAAGAATTCTGCCCATAGCCGTATCCTTGAAACTATTCTCGTCAATTCCCATAAGATAAGCAATTGTAGGCATAATATCTATTTGTCCACCCGTTACCGTCAGTTTTTCCGGAGCTGCATTCTTCTGATAAATTATAAGAGGTATGCGCTTATTCTTTTCAAGCCACCAGTTCTCCTGAGGTTTAATATTATATAGCTCATCCTGGTAATACTTATGAACACCGCAGTGATCCCCAAAAATAACTACCACAGTATTGTCCAGTATACCATCCGTATCAAGCTTTGATATAAATTCACCTATCTGTCTGTCAGTATAATTTATGCTTTGGAAATAGCCTCCAAGCTTTGTTTCATCCATACTTTTGTCCAGCTTAAGCTGTCTGTACTGCTGCGGAATATTGAAAGGGCCGTGGCTTGTCAAAGTAACCATAAAGGTGTAAAACGGCTGTTTTTCAGCTTTAATCATGGGTTCCACCTGTCTTAGATAAGAACCATCACTTATACCTAGTCCTATCTGCTCATCCTGTTTAAAGCTCTTTGCGTCTATGCATCTCTGGAAGCCCATATTTTTTAAAGACATCATCCAATTCCAATAAGATCCTTTATCAGGGTGTATCGCAAGTGTATTGTAACCCTGTGTCCGCATCAGCTTAGGCATCGAGTTATAGGAATTTTCCGGATACCTGAAGAAAGTACTTCCTCTTCTGACAGGGAAGACTGATGTATTTATCATAAGGTCTGAATCAGAGCTTGTTCCGTTATTCGCCTGTTCATAAATATCAGGTAGGTAAATACTGTTTGATAGTAGCCTGTTAAGGTTTGGAGTAACCTCCTGACCGTCTATTTTCTGATTAATAACGAAATTCTCAAGTGATTCAACCTGAAGCATTATAAGGTTTTTACCCTTAAACATGGCTTTATATTTGTTATCAGGAAGATTTTCGTTTTTAGAGGCATACCAGTCCTTAATTTCCTTCTTTTCAGCACTGTCCAGTGTCTTTGTACCACTTTCGCTTATGTACTCATAGGCATCGTACAAATGGTACCCCAGAGGAGATAAATTAAAGATAGTTTCTTTGGGCGTCCAGCAAATCCTGAATAGCAAGAATTTTGGATTCTTGTCGGCTACATCCACCCTATAATGCGTATAAGAAATAATTCCCACCGAAAGTATAAGGAATATGAAAAAGTAAACCAGGTTATTCTTAACATTTTTATACGGCTTCTTAACAAAGAAAGCACCCACAAAAATGATCAGGGAATCTATCACAAGAATAAAATCAAGCGGTCTGACCATTGAGAATATGCTATCTCCAAGATTATCAAGGTTTGCCAGCTGTCTTAACTGATGAACGGATAAAAAAGAACTGAAACCGCGGTAATACCATAAATCAAAGATCATCAATACGGATACGGCCAAATTAAAAATAACAAGATACCATAGCCTTTTCCTGCCTTTCAGAAGCAGGGAAAAGCACATTAAGGCAATAATAAAGCAAGCATAAACAACAACAGAGGAAATAATCTGTTTTGCCTTGCTTATATCAATTGTGGCCAGATTGTCACTTGCTATAAAACCAAGAAGTGCTATTGATTTCAATAGCACCATGATAAACGTATAATGAAACAAATAGTCCTTCAGCTGGTCTATGGATTTATTCTTCATATAAACCGCTGCCGGCTTGAAAAACCTTAAAAACCTCATAAAATATCCCTTTATAATCTACATGTTAGCCTACTTTTTCAAGTGACTGAATCTCTGAAATATCAATAACTCTTGTATGAAGAGTATGTACCCAGTCCTTCTGTTTCCTGTGCCTGAATCCCTGTATAACTATCGGAACCCATGTAAGGTTGTAGAACGGGAGAAGGAAAATATGGAACAGAACCTTCAAGTTCTTTATCTTACCTTCGATTGCAACAAACCATGTTGCAAAATACACCAACAGATATGAAAGTATGAATGTAACTTGTCTGATTGTACTCCAATCATTTATCTTGCCCGATGTCAGAAGGTATGCAAGATATGCAAAACTGAATACCATGACTATACCGTTGATTACCGCAGTAATAGGCTGAAGCATATACATGAAACAGTCAAAGGCTGCCCAATTTTTTTCCTTTATGCCTTTCTTCAGCAAAACCTTTTCATATCTCCCAAAGCAGTCAAAATGTCCCTGCATCCAACGCTTTCTCTGCTTCCAGGATTGCTTAAGTGTTAGGGGCTTCTCATCATATATAACTGCATCATGCGCCCAATATACCTTTAATCCGTTTACAACAAGCTTCAATGTGTACTCAAGATCTTCTGTAAGACAGGTAGCTTTCCACCCAACTTTCTCAATAATTTCTGTTGAAAGCATAAAGCCTGTTCCTCCAAGGAGGCAGCTAAGTCCAAGATAATATCTCGGCAGCTGTATCATTCTGTTTGAAATCCAGAATGCTATTGAATTATTCCCTGAAATCCATGTGTCTGAAGGATTTTTGCTGTCCAGGTAACCCTGCACCACCTGATGTCCCATACAAAGATGCTTGTTCATTTCAAGGAGGAAATTCGGAGAAACGAGATTATCCGCATCAAATATGCAAACCCCATCGTAACGGGTCTTCATTTCGGATAACTTCTTGAACATCCACTCCATTGCATTACCTTTTCCCTTTTTAACCTGGTCGAAACGTTCATAAACCTTTGCACCGTATTTTCTAGACACTTCGGCTGTGCCGTCTGTACAGTTATCTGCAATAACAAATATATCAAACAATTCTCTGGGGTAATTCATGTTAAACAAACTTTTGATTATAGCCGGAATTACAGCTTCTTCATCATGAGCGGCTACCAGCAGCGCAAACCTGTTTTTTGCAGGAAATTCCTCGCCCTTTGGTTCCTTTTTTCTTTTCCATGCAAACATTGAAATAACTAGGTAATAACCAAAAATTCCTATCAGTACCACCTGAAAAAGTATTAACCCTATGGTACCCAGTATATCATACCAATACATAATAAAAACTCCCTATATTTTAAACATAATTGTTCAACTTTTCTTCTCATCGTATTTAATGGAAAAGCTGCCAGGTTTCATAAAAAAACACACAATAAAAACAATAGTATATTTTGAACTTGTTGTCAAAGTTCATTTTCAGATATTTACGATACATATATTAGCATTTACCTAAATAGAGGTAAAAGATTATAAAAAAATGAAGGATAATTGGTGATATTGTTAAATATCTCACTAAGTCTTGTATACAAGATACTTTGTCAACCTTTTAATCTATTCATTTGTCTACATTTGAGCTTATACTAATTCACAAGAATAATCAAAAAATTAATATTTTCCTAGACAAATAAAAATCCATCATGTCTGGCATAAAGACATGATGGATTTCAAATTTTTAATTCAACTTATTTATATAGGATGAAGTAAATTTCTTATACATCATTTGCATTTCAAAAGCCAAATACAAACGGGTATCAAATTAGAATTTACTTTATCCCATTAATCAGGATTTTTTACTGTTGCTATGGAAGTAGTACTTTTACGGCCTTGCGTTTTATTCTTTTTACTGAGTACAACCTGGTCATCCTTTATATCAATAACAACTTCATCTCCCGAAGTTACCTTGCCTTCAAGTATTTCCTCCGCAAGACGGTCCTCAATCATACTTTGGATAGACCTTCTGAGAGGTCTTGCCCCATAGATCTGGTCATAGCCCTTCTTTGCCAGGAAGGTTTTTACCTCGTCAGTAAGCTCAAGTCCAATTCCGTTCTGCTTAAGTCTCTTAATTAGGCCTCCCAACATTATGCCCACTATATTTCTAAGGTGTTCCTCTTCAAGCGGATGGAATACTATAACCTCATCTACCCTATTAAGGAATTCAGGCCTGAAAGTCTTTTTCAATTCACCCATTACATTATTCTTCATATCTTCGTAGTTTCGGGCCTTTTCATCCCCACCGACAGAGAATCCCATCCGCTTTGGCTCTGTAATAAGCCTTGCTCCTACGTTCGAAGTCATAATGATTACAGTATTCCTGAAGTCTATAGTTCTCCCCTGAGAGTCTGTAAGCCTTCCATCTTCCAGAATTTGCAGCAATATATTGAATACATCCGGATGTGCTTTTTCTATTTCGTCAAACAATACAACCGAATATGGCTTTCTTCTTACCTTCTCGGTAAGCTGCCCTCCTTCTTCGAACCCAACATAACCCGGAGGTGCTCCTATAAGCCTTGCCACAGTATGCTTTTCCATGTATTCCGACATATCAATTCTTATAATTGAATTTTCATCACCGAACAAAGCCTCTGCTAAAGCTTTGCTGAGCTCGGTCTTACCAACACCGGTCGGTCCAAGGAATATAAATGAACCAACAGGTCTCTTGGGATCCTTAAGCCCAACACGACCCCTTCTGATGGCTTTTGAAACAGCCTTTACGGCTTCGTCCTGTCCTACAACCCTAAGATGCAAAACATCTTCCATCTTTCTTAGTCTTTCGGATTCTTCTTCGGCAAGCTTTTTAACAGGTATTCCTGTCCAGCTTGCAACAATTTCGGCTATATCGTCTTCGGTCACAGTATCGGTATTGGTCTGATGCTTCTGTTGCCAATCGCTCTTGGCCTTTTCAAGGTCTGTCTTGAGTTTCTGTTCCTCATCTCTGATACGGGCAGCTTTTTCAAATTCCTGACATCTTATTGAATCTTCCTTTTCCTTTGCAAGCCTCTCAACCTTTGTCTCCAGTTCCTTTAGATCAGGCGGAGCTGTAAAGGATTTGAGCCTTACCCTGGATGCAGCTTCATCTATAAGGTCAATTGCCTTATCTGGCAGGAACCTGTCGGTAATATACCTGTCTGAGTATTTTACAGCTGCATCAAGAGCATCGTCAGTTATTTTTACCCTGTGGTGTGCTTCATACTTGTCCCTTACGCCCTTCAATATTTCATATGCTTCTTCCTTTGTAGGTTCACCTACGGTAATTGGCTGGAATCTTCTTTCAAGTGCAGCGTCCTTTTCAACATGCTTTCTGTATTCATCAAGGGTTGTTGCACCAATTACCTGTATTTCACCCCTTGCAAGCAGCGGCTTTAAAATATTACTTGCATCGATAGCACCTTCTGCCGCACCCGCACCGATTATGGTATGCATTTCATCTATGAAAAGAATTACATTTCCGGCTTTTCTTATTTCTTCAATAGCTTTTTTAAGTCTTTCTTCAAATTCACCTCTGTATTTGGCTCCAGCAACCATTGATGAAAGATCAAGCGTTACAACTCTTTTTTCCTTCAGAATTTCAGGAATGTTGCCTTCAACTATCTTCTGGGCGAGCCCTTCTGCAATAGCTGTCTTACCGACACCAGGTTCTCCGATGAGGCAAGGATTGTTTTTAGTCCTTCTTGAAAGTATCTGGATAACTCTTTCTATTTCCTTGTCACGGCCTATTACAGGGTCAAACTTACCTTCCTTGGCCATTTCGGTAAGGTCACGGCCAAACTGGTTAAGCGTTGGGGTATTTGAATAACTTGCGCTGTTTCTTGGTTCACCCGAAGACCCCGGTGTTTCTTCATTCAGGATTTTCACTATTTCATTAAGAAGCTTGGAAGGGTCTACCCCTAAATCCATAAGAATCCTTACAGCAACGCTTTCTCCCTCCTTCATGATTCCAAGAAGCAGGTGTTCAGTTCCTATATAGTTATGTCCAAGCCTTCTGGCTTCCCTGAACGACAATTCGAGCACTCTTTTTGTTCTGGGTGTAAACCCGAGAGGCTGCTGGCCGGTTTCTTCACCTCTGCCTATAAGCTCTTCTATTTCCTTTAAAACCTTATCTTCAACAACTCCCTGTCCCTGCAAAACCCTTGCAGCAACTCCCGTGCCTTCTCTTACAAGCCCGAGCAGGATATGTTCAGTTCCTACATAATTATGACCAAGCTGCATAGCACTTTCCTGAGAATATGCTATAGCTTTTTCCGCTTTTTCAGTAAAACGTCCGTACATATTTATCACTCCTTTAAGTGCATTATTCAAAAGCCAAACTTTTTCTTACCATTTCAGCACGTTTAATGTCCCTCTCATCGGGATTTAACAGCTTACCTGAATTTTTTTGCAGATTTGCCGGCTGAATTGAGACCAATAAATTATCCAAAGTCTCTTTTTTAATATTCATAATTATACCCATATCCACTCCGAGTCTAACATCAGATAAAAGTTTTAAAGCCTCCTCGGTAGATAGGATTCTTGCGTTTGAGACAAGCCCCAATGAGCGGTAAACCTTGTCCTCAAACCTGTACGAGTTTTGCTTGAGCAAATCATTCCTAAGTGTTCTTTCCTGGTCTACAATTTGCTCAACAATCCTTGTAATACTTGATACTATCTCTTCTTCACTCTGGCCCAGAGTTACCTGGTTTGAAATCTGAAACATGTTTCCTGAAGCTTCGCTGTTCTCACCATAAAGGCCTCTTACAGCTACACCAAGCTTTCTGCAGGCTTCGAGCAGGTTTTTTATATATCCGGTCATTGTAAGTGCAGGCAAATGCAGCATTGCGGATGCCCTTATACCTGTGCCTGCATTTGTGGGGCAGCAGGTAAGATACCCATAATCCCGGCTGAATGCGAAATCTACCTTTTCCTCGAGAATATTGTCAACCTCGCTGCAGCTTTTCCACGCATCATTTATCCTCATTCCTGGATAAATACACTGGAGCCTGACATGATCCTCTTCATTTATCATAATGCTTATTGTACCGTCACCACTGAGCAGAACCCCTCGTTCTCTGGAGCTTTCAGCCATATCCGGGCTTATAAGGTGTTTTTCCAGCAGAACCTGTCTATTAAGCGGATCAAGCTGCCCTACATCAATATAGGTAAATTTGCTCTTCTGACTTTTTTTACTATTTAAAACAGATTCTCTTACACGGTCCAAAACCTTTAATTCGTACTCCCGAGTCATTTTTAACGGGAACGGGAAATCATTCAAATTGCGTGCAAGTCTCACCCTGCTGCTTATTACAACATCTGAACCATTGTTATCCAAAGGCGTACCTGGCATACGATGCACCTCCCATAATCAAACTGTTACCAGTTATTTATTTCCTGTTTTATCAGCTTCAAGCTCTTTAATTCTGTCCCTCAGCTTAGCTGCATCTTCATATTCTTCTGCTTGAATTGCTTTGTTTAAAAGCTCCTTAAGCCTTTCAATATCATTAACTGTCTTGTTCTGCTGTGATTGTTTAACCGGTGTCTTGCCGCTGTGAACAGTATTTCCGTGAAGCTGCTTAAGAAGCGGATTAAGCCTGTCGCCAAACAGCTTATAACAGTTGCTGCATCCCAGCTTACCTGTCTTTTGAAATTCTTCATACGTCATACCGCATACATCACAAACCTTTTCCGGCACCCTGGGAATCTGAAATTCCTGATTTGAACCCAGGTTCAAAATCCCTGAAAAGAAATCACTTATGCTGAAAGGCGATTCAAAGCTGATTTGCCCCTGTTGGGATGCACATTGTTCACACAGGTACATATCCATTTTCTTACTGTTTATTATTTGCGTAAAATGCACGCTTGCTGGCCTTTTCTGACACAACTGACACAACATAGTCTCACTCCCTGACTATTCTATCTTCAATACTATATATGTTAAAGTAAATTACTTATACGTCATTTGCATTTCTAAAGCCAAATGCAAATGGGTATCAAATCAGAATTTACTTAATCATATTACAGATGTAATGAGTTGAATTAAAATCATTTATTCAAATTAAGTATTCAATTCAACTTATATAATATATTTCAGGAAAATCAAAATGTATCTTTTATGAAAGTTATTTTTCTATATTAAAAGGCTTGCAAGCATATTTTTAAGTATTGAAGCTCTTATAATATCCCTCGCCTGAGGCGGAACCCCCATAAGTGCTTTATCACTTACTGCTGCCTTTAAAATCAAGCCTTCTCTGTCTGTTACCACTTCATAATCCATAAAATTGTTTATAAAAGCTTCCGCAGTCTGCTGCGAAATGTTGTCCCCCATTGATGCAACAATATGCATCAGGTAATTACCTGCCTTTGAAATATTGACCCTTTTTATCCTGATGCAGCCTCCGCCGCCTCTTCTGCTTTCAACATAGAAGCCTCTCTCAACGGTGAAACGAGTATCAATAACATAATTGATCTGGGACGGTACACATTTGAACTGATTTGCAAGCTCATTCCTTTGAATTTCTATCATACCATCCGTATCATTCATAAGCTGCTTTATAAATGCCTCTATTAAATCACTTAGAATAGCCATTCCCATCACCTTTTCTGATTTTGACTTTCCTTGACCTTCAAAAACATTATACTGCAATTCACTTTTAATTTCAACATTAAATTATTTTGTAGTTTTTGCAGATTTAAGACTAATATTCCTCTTATTTGAGAACAAAAAAAGTGCCGATTTGTTAAACCGGCACTTTTGAGACTTTAATCAGTTGAACCCATCGGTTCGAAATGAATATGAACACTTTCTATATCACTTATGTTGTCACGTATTTTGTTTGTAATCCTTTTAGTGATCTGTTCCGTAACCTCTGTCGTATAGTCACCTTCAACTTCACAATGAAGGAAAATTGTCAGCCTGTCTCCCTGCCTGTAAACCTTTATGTCATGACAATTAAGCGTTTCTGATACTTCCTTGATAAGACCGCAGATTTTTGTAATAGTGTCTCCGCTGCTTTCTGTTATATCCTCAGCCTGTATGCTGCGACGATTAACATATTCAAAATTAACACTGACTTCAACCACATCACTTATTGCCTCTTCTATCAATCCGCCGATTGTATGTGAAAGCTCATGGGATTGGTTAAGGTTCATACGTTCCTTAACTTCAATGTGAATAGCAATATACTTTTTGCCTGAAATCTCATAAACATGGATATTGTGTATATTGGTACATACCGGGAATTTATCAACTATTTTCTTTACTACCTGATAAATCTCATTATCCTCGGTTCCTGCAACATCAATAGGGTAAGTACTTATAACAATATCACTGTGTGCAATTTTCTGCTGCAACCTTCCCCTTATTTCATCCACTATTGAATGAACAACCCTGTGGCTTTCATTTCTGGCTATTCCAACGTTTAAGTCTATAAAATAGCTTGGACCGGAAGGTCTTATACGTACTTTTCCAACTTCCATGACACCTTTGACCTCATTAACCTCATGAAGCACATCATTGACCATTCCTTTGGGTGCAGTGTCCAGAAGTGCATCAATTGTCCTTTTACCAAGCTTTACACTTACCACTATTACCAGAGCCGACACACCAAGTGCCGCTATAGGGTCTGCATACTTAAACGCCGATATCTTAAGGAGATCGCCAGCACCAGCAAACAAAAGTCCTGCTATTACAACATATGAACTCCATACATCGGTTTCAAAATGCAGCGCATCCGCTTCCAATGCCTGACTTCCATATTTTTTTGCAGCCTTTTTAAGCATTCTCGCCCTTGATATGTTAATAACAACCGAGAGTACCATAATTCCCATACCCCAAAGTGATTCTGAAAAGCTTACTATAACGAGGCCTCCGAAGAATAACCTATGAACCGCTTCATATATAATCCATGCACATGTCACAAAAAGAAGGAAGGTTTCAATGAGTGCTGAAAAGCTCTCGATCTTTCCATGTCCATAATGGTGTTCCTTGTCCGCAGGCTTGTCAGACAGCCTTACAGCAAAGAATGTAACAACTGCTGCACATAAGTCTAGCAGCGAATGTGCCGCCTCAGACAAAATACCCAAGCTTCCCGTCAAGACACCAACAACAACTTTAATTACCGTTAGGAATACAGCTGCCACCACAGAACTGAATGCAACCTTTTGTTTTTCCCCTGTCATTACTTTTACCTCCATAATCGGATTTGAACTTTTAACTCCGGTCATGCTTAAAACAAAACAAGTGTCAAAAAAACCCGCATGACAAAATGTTTTGTCTGCGGGCCAACTTCTTATCTGCCCTTTGGACCCAGCCCCATGTATCATTTAATAATGATACATCGCCTGCTCAACTGTCCAATTGCTTTAACCAGTAATTTATCTTTAAAAAGTATATATTATGCCAATGTTGTTAGTCAAGGATAACCTTTTAATTGTCATGATCGTGACAAGCCATATCAATCACTATTGCCAGTGCAAGGTTGGCAACCTGGTCTTCATCATCGTCTATATCAACTCCATATGTATCGGAAAATGAGAAAAGCTGTTTGGAAATCCTTGCAACAACCATACCATTTTTAATCAGTGCAAACTCATGTCCCCAGAAATCTCCATCCACTCCATACTGATCCATGTTAGTAGTAGTAATGACAAAGTTGTTTTTAAAAAGCATAAACTTCTTTTTTACATTAATCACTGGCTGTCCGCCTATGTAAATGTTGTATTCAGGCATAAACTTGAACAGCTTTTGTTCTATAAAGCAAAGTTCATTTCCAAGAACATCAAATATCTTAAGCTTATGACCGATAGAAAGCATCTGACTTCTTACAATAAAAATATCATTTCCTGTAATATCCTTTATAGCAAAACTGTCTCCAAGTGAAAAAATCTTTTGCCTTACAACATACTGCATAACATTTTCCCCCTAAGTTAAAATAAGGTATATAGCTATTATATCATACAAATGGTATTCAAATGCCGAAAGTTTAACATACTGCCCGAATATCAACAATACCTTTTAAAAATTATAAAGTTATGATATAACACATATAAAGACATTTACAGGAGGTAAAACCCATGCCATGGTGTCCAAAATGCAAGACAGAATATGAAAGCGGTTATACTGTTTGCAGTGACTGCGGTTCAGAGCTTGTAAAAGAATTACCTGAAGAAAAGCCTGTCGAGTATGACACGCAAGCCCTTCTTACAACTGTAAATAATGATATGCAAGCAAATTTGATAGAAAGCCTGCTGGTAGCTTATAAGATACCCGTATACAAAAGGTATAAGGAATCCGGCGCTTATATGGAAGTTTATATGGGGATGGCAAGATTTGGCGTGGATATATTCGTACCGTCAAAATTAAAGCAGCAGGCACTTGAAATATTGAGCAGTGAGACAGAAAACCTTGTAGATACAGGTGTTCAAGTCAATGAAGCTAATCTGGAACAACTTGAAGAAGAGTTTCAAAGAAAAAGGCAAAGCCGGACCTGGCTTTTACTTCTTATTTTTCTTATACCTTTGGGTGCCGTAGTAATTGCAGCCCTATTTGATTTAATAGGAATCATATAAAAAAGCATATATAAAGACGGGCAACAGCCCGTCTTTAATAATTTTATCTACCTTTTCATTTTTATTGCTTCCTTAACCTTTTCAACAATATTTGCCGCTGTAAGTCCATACATTTCAACGAGTTTATCCGGCTTTCCCGATTTTCCGAACTTGTCCTGAACGCCTACAAGCTTTACTGGAACCGGATAGTTTTCCGAGACAACCTCTGTCACAGCACCCCCGAGTCCACCCATTACAGTATGTTCTTCGGCTGTAACAATTGCCCCTGTTTCTCTAGCTGCCTTAATTATGAGCTCTTTGTCTATAGGTTTTATTGTATGGATATCAATTACCCTTGCATTTATTCCTTCATTCTTAAGAATACCAGCAGCTTCTATTGCAGCATGGACCATAAATCCTGTGGCAATTATTGAAGCATCACTTCCGTCCCTTACTGTAATTCCCTTGCCTAGCTCAAACTTATATGTGTTTTCGTCATAAATGACAGGGACAGACAAACGTCCAAGTCTTAAGTACACGGGTCCGTCATAATCAATTGCGGCCTTAACTGCATGCCTTGTCTCGACTGCATCAGCCGGGCTGATAACTACCATATTAGGTATCGACCTCATAATTGCTATATCCTCAATAACCTGATGGGAAGCTCCATCCTCCCCCACTGTAAGGCCCGCATGTGTTGCACCAATTTTTACATTGAGGTTTGGATAGCATATTGAGTTTCTTACCTGCTCGCATGCCCTTTCAGAAGCAAATATTGCAAAGGTGCTGGCAAAAACGACCTTTCCGCAGGATGCAATTCCTGCTGCAACAGACATCATGTAACCTTCTGCTATTCCCATGTTCAGAAATCTTTCGGGGTATTTCTTTTTAAATACCTCTGTTTTGGTTGATTTGGACAAGTCGGCATCCAGTACAACAATTCTGGGATCACTTCCGAATTCAGCCAGTGCATTTCCATACGCTTCTCTTGTTGCGATCTTATCACCCACGTTATTCCACCTCCAGTTTCGAAAGGACTGCATCCAACTCGGCAAAGGCCTGGTCACGTTGTTCCTTGTTAGGTGCATTACCATGCCAGCCTGCCATATTTTCCATAAAGGATACTCCCTTGCCCTTTACTGTTTCAGCAATAATGGCAACAGGCTTTCCTTTTGACTTTTTTGCTTCATTCAGAGCTTCTCTTATTTGGGTAAAATCATGTCCGTTTATCGCTATAACCTTCCATCCAAATGCCTCAAATTTATCAGAAACAGGTTCAGGCGACATTACATCTTTAATCTTACCGTCTATCTGCAAGCCGTTGTGATCAATAAATATCGTAAGGTTATCAAGCTTGTAATGGGCTGCACACATAGATGCTTCCCAAACCTGGCCCTCTTCGAGTTCTCCATCTCCAAGCAGGGCATAAACCCTGTAATTCTTTTTATCAAGTTTCCCCGCAAGAGCCATTCCCACAGCTGTTGAGATACCTTGTCCCAAAGAACCTGTTGACATATCTACCCCGGGAACATATTTCATGCTTGGATGGCCTTCGAGATACCCTTCAGTACTTCTGAATTTTATAAGATCTTCATAAGGAAAGAAGCCTTTTTCGGCAAGAGCACCATACAAAGCTGGTGAACAATGACCTTTTGAAAGAACAAACCTATCCCTATCCTCCCATTTCGGATTGGAAGAATCTATATTCATTTCTTCAAAATATAAAACTGTAAGTATGTCAGCACATGAAAGAGATCCGCCGGGGTGCCCCGAAGATGCACTATACACTTCATCAATGATATGTTTCCTTACCAAAGTTGCAGTTTTTTTTAGCTGCGACAAATTTAACTTCTGATTTTCCATTCAAAGTCTCCTTCACATAAAAATCGTAATACCCAGTATACTATATCTATTATCTTCAAGTCCATAATGTATATTCCTTTAAAATTATCAATTATATAGGATAAAGTAAATTTCTTATACATCATTTGCATTTCTAATGCTAAATGCAAATGGGTGAAAAAATATTTACTTTTGCAGTGAACTCTAAAACTTTTTTATACGTATTACAAGTGAAATGATACTGATATAATTAATTCATTAAATAAAATAAAATCCAAAGGATTAAACAATGGATGATAATTTGATTCAGTTGGCTATAAACGGTGATCAGAGTGCATTGGCGGAGCTTTTGTACAATAATTACGACTTTGTTTTTAAGTTTATGGTCAAACTGACATATAACACAAACTTATCGGAAGATTTGACACAGGAAACAATGATACGAGCAATAGAAAAAATAAACTTGTTTGTTCCCGGGAAATCAAAGTTTTCATCATGGCTGATAACTCTTGCAAAAAATATTTATGTCGACCATCTTAGAAAACATAAACATGAACAAAATTTATTCAATCTGGATGACCTTTTGCCTCAATTTGAAGTACCTACAGGTGAAGATTCGGATTCGGTAAGAAATATGCTTGAGGCTTTAAGAAAGCTGTCTGATGATATACGAATTCCTATAATCTTAAAGCATTATTACGGTTATTCGTATGAGGAGATTGCCGCGGTCATGGCTAAACCGCCGGGTACAATAAAATCAAGGATCCATAACGGGATAGGATTATTAAGAAAGGAGCTGGATGCAAATGAAATTGGATAAGGACGAACAAATAGAACAAAAAGTTAAGGAAAGCCTAGAATATATAGACGAAAATGTCACTATAAAACCTAACTATCTGGCTACCTTCAAGGTTTTGGTACAAGAAACTGAGAAAAAGAAAAAGCAAAAATATATGAGGGATACCTTATCTTTCTTACTTATACTGACTATAATAATTTTTGCAGAAATATTTGCTTTCACCAGTTCTTTTACAGCTTTCATTATAACTCAGGCTCTAGCCGGATTAGCAATTCCTTTATTCCTTATAACATTAAGGTTTATAAAGGTAAGGAGGGAAGAAACAACATGACTCAAGATCTTGATAAAATACCTCTTCCTCTTCTAATACTTATACTTGCCATTTTAATATCACAAAGTGTATTCCTGTTTATAGATGCACGTAAAAGAAACCTGCATCCATGGTTTTGGGGCATATATGGAATTATACAAGCGCCTATGCCAACAATATTATACTTTATAATTGAGCGGAAAATATTTAAAAAAGGAGTGAAAAATAATGGATAAACTTCTAGAAATGCTGCCATATATTATACCTATTCTTGTTATACATTGGACACTTGCTATTATTGCATTGGTAGATTTAGTTAAGAGAAAAAAGGTCAGGTTCAATAATAAATTTATTTGGGGACCAATTATCATTCTTATAGAAATAATAGGACCTGTAATATATTTTCTTGCAAGAGGGGATGAAGACTAACATGTATGCAATTGAAACAAGCGGCCTTACTAAGCAGTTTGGTTCAGCAAAAGCAGTTGACGGGCTTGACCTTAAAGTCCCTGAAGGCTCGATTTATGGCTTCTTGGGACCTAACGGTGCAGGAAAAACGACAACCATAAAAATGCTTACAGGTTTGTCGGCTCCTACATCAGGCAACATGAAAATCTACGGCAAAAATGTAACCTTCGGAAGTATAAAAAACCGTTCAGATATAGGTTATCTTCCTGATGTTCCTTATTTTTATGGCTGGATGTCTGCCAGGGAATATCTTAACTTTTCGTCTGAAATGTTCGGGCTTGATAAAGTAGCACTTGGAAATAGAATAACAGAATTACTCCAACTCGTTGGACTGGAAGACAATAAAAAACGTATAAAAGGCTACTCCAGAGGCATGAAGCAGAGATTGGGAATAGCCCAGGCTTTAGTCAGTGAACCAAAGGTGCTTTTTCTGGACGAACCCACTTCTGCACTTGACCCCATTGGCCGAAAGGAAATAATGGAGGTTATAAGGAAACTAACAGGCAAAATTACAGTTTTCTTTTCAACTCATATATTATCTGACGTTGAAAGAGTGTGTGACAGGGTTGTCATACTTGACAAGGGAAAGGCAGTTACAGAAGATTCAATAAGTAACCTGCGGGAGCAATATGCAGTAAACGGATTCCTTCTTAAAGTTCCTGAAGGCAGGACTAATGAAATACTTGCAATATTAAAAAATGCTCAATGGGTCAACAAAGTCAAGAAAACTGAGGACGGGGATTTAAAGGCATATGTAAAGGCCATAGAGAAAGCGGAGTCTGAGGTACCAATTATTCTAGCTTCCAAAGGAATTCCTCTGAACAAGTTCACAATATTGGAGCCTTCCCTTGAAGATATATTTATGAAGGTGGTGAACGAATAATGCCTGCTGTTAGATTTCTTAAAAAGGAATTATGTGAAATTATTAAAACTCACAAAATATTTGTGCTTCCTGCAATATTCCTTTTTTTCGGTTTTTTAAGCCCCCTTATGGCAAAATATACTCCAGAAATTCTCAAGTCTGTAGGCGGCGTTACCTTAGACCCCAAGTTATTTAATACAACCTACACAGGCGCTTATGAGCAGTTATTTAAAAATTTAAACCAGATAGGCTTTATAATAATGATTCTTGTTTTTATGGGAATTGTTGTGGATGAAAAGATTAAAGGCTCTGTTACCATGGTACTTACAAAAAGCCTTTCCCGCAGCTGGTTTATACTTGATAAATTTATTGCTGCTGTCATTCTTTATACACTTTCATTCGTACTTGCTGCGGTTGCATGCACCTATTATTCTTTTCTTTTGTTTCCTGAATTCAGTGCGGCCAATCTGCTGACAGGGTTATTACTGTTATGGGTCTATGGCATTTTTATAATATCCTTTACCGTATTCTCAAGCACTATAAGCAAGTCCCATGTGATTTCTGCAGTGATAAGCCTTGCTTTTTTCCTTGGAATCTCTGCGTTAGGAGCCCTTCCAAAGGTAGGAGATTATCTTCCCGGTGCACTCTCAAGCCTTGGACTTGGGTTGATAAAGGGCACAAGCAATTCAGGGGATGTTCTTATTCCGTTAGCTGTAAGTGCAGGCCTTATACTGATTTTCATATCAATGGCAGTAACATTATTCAGGAAGCAGGAGTTATAGAAGTAGGGAAGGCTTTTTACTCATAAGTCTTAAAGCCTTCCCCCAGAACCTCTCTTATATCGGTAAGGATGATGAAAGCCTTTTCGTCTATTTTCTTTGCAATTTCCTTAAGTGCCGGCAGTTGACCTCTTTGAATGACACAAAGCAGGACTTCTTTCTCGTTTCTGGTGTATAAACCCTTTCCGTGTAAAGCTGTGACGCCTCTGTCCAGGTCGGTAAGTATTCTATCTGCTATCTCTTCTGATTTCTCGGATATAATTAAAACAACCTTTGCAAAATTAACACCTTCCAATATAGCGTCTACTACTTTTGAAGAAACATATAAAGTAACTATTGCATACAAGCCCAAAAGTATGCTGCTGAATGCAATTGCTGCAAAAACAACAACTCCACCGTCTATTATAAGCATAAGCTGTCCCATTGTAAGGTTTGGAATAAAGTGATTCACAATCCTTGCCGCAAGGTCTGTACCACCTGTTGTTGCCCCTGACCTGAACACCATTCCAAGTCCCGCTCCCATAATAAATCCTCCAAATAAGGAGTACAAAAGGAGATCAGGGATATTCGCAGTATTCTGAAACCTTGTCAGATGTGATTCCAAGAAATTAGTTGTAAACGACTCAGAAACATCAATAATTACAGACAACATAATAGTCGCGTAGAGTGTTTTTATAATAAATCTCTTTCCAATATATTTTATACCCAACAGGAACAATGGTATATTTAAAATAAGCATGGTTGTTCCGACCGGAAATTTACCTCCACTCAGATAGTAAATTACGGTTGCCGCCCCACTGACTCCTCCCGGTGCGATTTTATACGGAACCAGAAATACATTTATAGATAACGCTGTAAGTATTACACCTGCCGTTATCCATGCATAATGCTTCCATTCTTTAAAGGCTCTTTGTAACAAGTTCACATTTATTCATCCTTATTGATTGCACATGTGTTTAAACTTACTATTCCCAACTTTTAAAAATAAAATCCGGCAGAAACTTAAGAAGCATACAAAAAAGCTGTCTACCCATGGTCAGGTAAACAGCTGGTATAACTTTATTATTACAGTACCTTTTGCAGGAAGGATTTTGTCCTTTCGTGCTTCGGATTTGAGAAAATCTCTTCAGGCTTGCCTTCCTCAAGGATTTCACCCTTGTCCATAAAGATTACTCTGCTTCCAACTTCTCTTGCAAAGCCCATTTCATGGGTTACAACTACCATTGTCATTCCTTCTCTTGCTAAATCCTTCATAACCTCAAGAACCTCACCTACAAGCTCAGGGTCAAGTGCTGAAGTAGGTTCATCAAAGAGCATTATGTGCGGCTTCATTGCAAGTGCTCTTGCAATGGCAACCCTCTGCTGCTGTCCTCCTGAAAGCCTTGAAGGATATTCATCCACCTTGTCCGCAAGTCCTACTTTTTCAAGCAGTACTCTTGCATACTGGGCTGCTTCCTCCTTAGGAACCTTTCTTACAGTAATAGGAGCTTCCATAACATTCTGAAGAACTGTCATATGTGGGAATAGGTTAAATCTCTGGAATACCATTCCGAGATCCGAGCATATTTCAGAAACCCTTTTATGGGATATCTTAAGCTGGTCCTTACCGTCAACCCTCTCGTCTGTAAGGTTATCCTCTATATAAACCCGGCCGCTTGTAATCCTTTCAAGATGGTTAAGCGACCTGAGCAGTGTGCTTTTTCCGGAACCGCTTGGGCCTATTATACAAACCACTTCGCCCTTTTGAACCTCAAGATTGATATTCTTAAGAACCTCCAGAGGGCCGAACGACTTGCATACATTTTCTACTTTAATCATTGGCATATAATCGTCCTCCTCTCTTATTCATAAACTGAATATTTCTTCTCAAGCTTCTGGAACACAAACGTAAATATTGATGTCATTATAAGATACAATATAGCAGCAGGTATATAAATCGCAGCATCAGCTTTTGAGTTTGATATCGAAGTTGTAGTTTTCATCAATTCAGTCATGCCTATCATAGATACGAGAGATGAGTCTTTCAGTAATGCAATAAGCTCATTACCGACAGGTGGAATCAATCTCCTGTATGACTGTGGAATGATTACTCTTTTCATAGCTTGTCCATAGCTCATACCCAATGCCTTAGAGGCTTCCATCTGTCCTTTGTCAATTGATTGTATAGCTGCCCTGATTATTTCTGCCAGATAAGCAGCAGAATTCAATGCAAGAGCTATGAAGGCGGCAGGCATCTGCGGCAGTGTAATAGGAGTAAACAAAGGCAATGCAAAATAAATGAAGAAAATCTGCATAAGCAGTGGAGTGCCTCTGAAAATCCAGATATAAACCCACGATATACTGTTTAGTGCTTTATTTTTTGATAGCCTGCCCAGTGCAAGGAAAAGCCCTAAAATCATACCTCCAATAACAGAAACAACCGTTAATTCGAGGGTTGTAAGTGCACCTGGAGCTAAAGCAACAATATCATCCCAACTCAAAGCAAACAACTCCTTAATATTCCAAATAATATGTTAGTTTAGTCAGACAGCGAACCGGAATTAACCGGTTCGCCTTTTATTACAATTATTTATTATTCTTCAGTGAGATTTTCATCTATGTTGCTTGTTAAGTCTTTACCATAGCACCACTTTTCAGAAATCTTCTTAAGTGTTCCATCAGCTTTTAATTCATCTAAAGCCTTATTCATTTTTGCCTGTAAATCGGAATTTGCCTTAGTCATACATATTGAAATAGGCTCATTGGTAAGTTTAACACTGCTCACTTTATAGCTACTCTTGTCCTTTGCAGCATAATCCTGGGCAACCATACTGTCTGCAACAACCGCATCAAGTCTTCCTGTTTTTAAATCTGCAAATGGTTGAATAACCTGATCATATGATATCACTTCAAAACCTATTTTACTCTTAAATTTATCAGCAGAACTGGATGCTGTAGTACTTCTCTGTACGCCAACTTTCTTGCCTTTGAGATCCTCTATCTTGTTTATATTATTATTACCTGGAGCAACAACTATGTATTGTCCATTTGCAAGATAAGGCTTTGTGAACAAGTATTTATCTACTCTTCCCTTAGTCATGCTTACTGATGACACTATTATATCGTATTTATTCGTATCGAGCGCTGCAAATATTCCATCAAATATAATAGGAGTATATTCAGTCTTTACTCCCAGCTTTTGTGCAATTGCTTCTGCAAGGTCTACATCAAAACCTACAAGCTTGTTTTTATCATCCCTGAACTCCATTGGAGGGTAGGAATCATCAACACCAATCCTTAAAACCTTTCCATCCCATGCTTTAGCCTTTGTTCCGCAAGCGCTTAATGTAAATGCCATAATCATAATCATGGCCAGCGCTGCACTCAATTTCTTAAATGAAATTGACATAAAATTTCCCCCTTTAATATTTACCTTTTTTAATGTTTTACTTCTCTTTATATAGAAAATTGTAATATCAAATGAATTCAAACAGAACTGTGCACGACATTGTGCCGGCTTCTCTACAATAAACTATAATATAACAAATCAGTATTGTTTACAACAGTTAATACAGCTATGTTTATAGGAAATAATTATGCAAATTCTCCTAATTCTCATTAAGCTTTTTAAATATGGCATCCTTGACTTTATTGCTTACATGCATGACATTTGTGCCTTCATTTATCAAGGCTTTGCGGATATACTCAATTTCAGCCTCGGTCAAGTGTACAACCCTGCCTTTTACATCAGACTTAACATCCTTCATGATTTCAGCTATGGTATTTTTAGCGCTGTCCATGCTGTTAAAGTAATACACCTCAAGTGCCTCATCATAAACCGCATTATTGTTCAGAAACTTTTCTTTTACAGCTGAAGCCTTTATGCCGACTATCCTGGCTAAATCATTTATTTTATAAACTCCAAGGTAATCTATATAGTAGCTTTCATCTTTTCTTCCTGACTTTCTTACCACAAAATTGGACTCACTAACCATAAACTGTACCTCCTTAAGAGATTACATAAAATATGCAGCTTTACTAACTATTATATTATATCAGCGTAATTTACATGAAACAATATAATATATTATATACTCTGCCAAAGCTTAAAAATATATTAACCGGTTATTTTCCAGCTGTATATATAAATGATTTCACTGACTTTATTTTTTATACTACTTTATATATAATTGTAAACGTAGTCCTTTGGAAAATATAAAGGCTCGAATTATAAAAAGGCAGGTGCACAGATGAAAATTCTTCATCTTATCGGGGGCGGAGATGTTGGCGGAGCAAGGGTACATGTCCTATCGCTCGTTAAGGAATTAGGCAAGCACATAGATGTTAAAATAATAAGTCTCAGACCTGGCATGTTTTCGGATGAAGCCAAGGAAATGGGAATAGATATAGAGGTAGTTAAAACAGGTAATATAGTATCAGACGTTAAAAGGGTAATCCGTATCGCAAGGGAAGGTAAGTTCGAAGCTATTCACTCCCATGGAGCAAAAGCAAACATGATAGCGATAATAGTAAAATACTTTACCGGAATCCCCACGGTTACAACCGTCCACAGTGATTACAGACTTGACTATCTTGAAAGTAAAACAAAGCAGTATACCTTCGGTCTGATTAATTCATTCGCACTACGTCATATAGATTATTATGTAGGCGTTTCAGAAAACTTTAAAAAAATGCTGATTGAGAGAGAGTTCTCTCCCTCAAAAATCTTTACTGTTTATAATGGCATCAGCTTTGACAGAAAGATACCCACCTATTCCAAGGAGGCCTTTATTAAAAAATATGCTTTAAACCTTAAAGAAGGCGATATTGCAGTAGGCATCCTTGCAAGGCTATACCCTGTAAAAGGAATTGATACTTTTATAGCCGCAGCCAATGAGGTTGTTTCAAAAAATCCTTCAATAAAATTTATTATAGGCGGTGACGGTGAAGACCGTGCTGCCCTTGAAAAAAAGGTTTCTCAGCTCGGAATTGGCAACAATGTTTATTTTGCAGGGTGGGTAGATGATCCTTACGAGTTTATGAGCAACATGGATATAAATGTTCTTACCTCAATAAGCGAGAGCTTCCCCTATTCCATTCTGGAGGGTGCACTTCTCAAAAAAGCAACCATCAGCAGCGATGTAGGAGGCATATCGGACCTTATAGAAAATAACTCTAATGGGTACCTGTTCAATTCCGGTGATTTTAAGAAGCTGGCAGAATATATAATCGAACTTTCAGGAAACTCGGATTTAAGACGCAAATTCGGAGAAAAAATCTATGAAAAAGCCCGTAAGTTCTTTTCTATTGAAAGCATGTGCGCAAGGCAGATAGAAATATATGAAAAGGTACTATTTTTTGAGTCACCTGAAAGACGTAAAAAGCACCTTAACAGGAAATACTACTTTGACGCTATAATCTCAGGCTACTACGGCTCAGGCAACCTGGGCGACGATGCCATATTGACGGCTTTAATAAAGGATCTTGGTCTTTATAATGAAAATATAAGGCTGCTGGTAATCTCCAGAAATGCAATGGCTACAAAAAAAGCGTTCCTGGTAGATTCAATCGAACGTCTCAGCCTGATAAGGTTCATTCGCGCATTGAAAAACTCCAAATTGTTTATAAACGGCGGTGGTAGCCTTATACAGGATATAAAAAGTACACGATCTCTTATTTACTACCTTGGAACCATCTGGCTTGCAAAAAAAATGCACACAAGGGTGATGCTTTACGCCAACGGTATAGGTCCGGTTATAAGGGGAATTAACCGGAAGCTTACCCGTCACGTACTAAACAAGGTAGACTACATTACTTTAAGAGAAAGTGCATCAACATCCGAGCTTGAAGCTATGAACATTACCAAACCGAAATACCAGGTAACCTCCGACCCTGCAATGGCTTTGGAATTACCCACGGATGTAGACGTTGAAACTATTTTCAAGAACGAAGGTTATTCATATGAAGGACCGTATGCCTGCTTTTCAATAAGACGATGGGGCATGCATAAGAATTACAAGGAAGTAATAGCCAAAACAGCAGACTATATAACGCAGAATTATAACCTCAAATGTGTATTTGTGCCAATGCACCATCCGGCTGATGCAATTGTGGCGGAAGAGGTTGTTTCGCTTATGAAGGAAAGTGCATATGTATTTAAAAACAAATACACCGTTGCTCAAATGGTTGCTATTACTATGAAAATGGACATGCTTGTGGGAATGAGGCTTCATGCCTTGATATTTGCGGCAATAGCGGGAGTTCCTTTCGTAGGGCTTGAGTATGAAAATAAAATAGAAGGCTTTTTAAGACATGTTAACCAGTTTGAAAACACAATGGCAGGCCATGTTAGCGAACTCAGGTACGATAAGCTGAAGGAAGTCGTTGATAATGTATGGAATAACAGGGATAAGATAAAAGAAGAGCTTGCAGAAATCACTCCCGAGCTAAAGGAAAAGGCTCTTCTTAATGCAAAAATTGCCGTTCAGCTTATTGAGGAGGACAAATGAGAAAAACTGTAGAGATTTTAGGGGTTCCGATAGATTCAATAACTATGCAGCAGGCTGTTGATATTACACTTGGTTTTCTTAAAGAAGACATAAATCACGCTGTATATACCCCCAATTCCGAGATAATCATGGCAGCACACCGTGATGAACAACTTAAGAATATATTAAAGAATTCGAATATGACTGTAGCTGACGGAGCCGGTGTCGTACTTGCTTCAAAAATTCTAAAACTCGGGCTTCCCGAAAAGGTATCAGGTATAGATCTTGTTAAAAATCTTTTTAAAGTCTCACCCGAAAACGATATAAGCTTTTTCCTGTTCGGCAGCAAGCCGGGAGTAGCGGAAACTGCAGGTGAAAATATATGTTCAGCCTATGGAAATATAGATATAAAAGGTTACAGGAACGGTTACTTTTCAGAGGCTGATGAAGCCGAAATAGTAGAACAAATAAATGCTTCCGGCGCAAATGTTCTTCTTGTTGCACTCGGTGCTCCAAAACAGGAAAAGTGGATAGACAAACATAAGAGTGAACTTAAGGTAAAGGTTTGTATCGGAATAGGAGGAAGTCTGGATGTTTTTGCAGGGACGGTAAAGCTGGCCCCTGAATTTTACAGGAAGCACGGTCTTGAATGGTTTTACAGACTTTGCAAAGAACCCTGGAGATACAAGAGAATGCTTGATCTGCCAAGGTTTATACTAAGAATTCTGTCGATAAAGCTTCATATAAGAAAAAATATTTAAGCTGCAGTAAATGAATTTTCATAAAACTACTCTATCATTTTCCCGGTATACTCCCTTATGTTGAAGTCAGCAAGATAATACGCTTCATCCAAGGTTAACACATCTCTTTTAGCGCTTTCTATCTTTGCTTTAACCTTGCTGTCTATATAACCTAGGTCACACGCCTTCTCATACGCACCTGGAAGATCTATTTCAACTGAATTTAATGCTGTAAGTATTTTGCCTGCAATATCTTTCGTAAGTTTATCGTCTGTAAAAAACGGACGGAGCCTTGAATCAAACTCAAGAGTATACTGCGAAGCATCAATTCTGTAAACACCATTAAGCAGCATCATTGCAAGGTCCTGCGAAGTGGCTTCCTTATTGTATCTGTAGTTGTTTTCATCTCCTCCGGCAATAAGGCCAAGGCTTCTAAGGTTTTTAACCGAGCTATATACCCAGCTTGAAGCGTTTACGTCCTTGGATTTTATCTCCGGAATGCTTACACCCTGTCTTCTTAGGAATTGTCCCAATTCCTTAACAAGCTTGCTGTCATTTGATATGTCTGACGGCAAAACATTTTTGTAGGAGGAATACACCGCAACAACTCCTGCAGCTTCCCCAGTAGCTATACTTGCATCAAATTCGCCTGCACTGCTTGAAGCTAATGAGGAATAGGAAGCCTTTCCCCCTGTCATAAGCAGATTGTCTATATTGTCGGCTATTATGCATCCTAGCGGAATTCCATATTGATCAGGTTTTCCTATAATATACTCTGGACTTTTGTCGGCAAGCTTTCCTCCATAAACAGGAGCCGCCCCTATCGCAATTTTATCCGGGAAATCCTTATTTGTAAGTACATCATTAACGGTTAATGTGTAATGTCCCTTAAAATGTTTGTATTCAGGCATTAAAAAGGCTTCTGCAGCTTTAATGAATTTTGCATTTTTAAACACCTTGAAGGTTTTGCTTAAATATTCCGCAAGGTCCTTTGACTCTTTAACCGCAACGTTGTATATTTCCTGTGTCCTGGACGAGTTTGAAAAGTCTGTTCCAAAGGCTTCTAAGCCCTTAACAACAATTTTTCCATTCCCTTCATCATAAACATTGAAGTCATTTATTCTTAAATTTACATCCGATGTCTTGTACTTTCCGAGCGCCTCATAGAATTCCTTGCTTTTGGTGCTGAGAACCGTTTTTACATCAGACCACTTAACGCCTTCCATTTCAAAATTAAGCTTTGCAGGCTGAAAGCTCTGTGGAAGATTTAAATCACCTGAACCGTAGTAGAAAGGCACTCCGCAGCTTTCGAGAAGCTTTCCTTCCCGGGTGGAATCTATGAATATGCTACCGTTATAAGTCGTTGTTTTACCGTTGATGTTAACAGCTATGCTCTTTAGCTTTCTATTCTCAATAACCGTCTTCTCCAGCTTTGCGTTATATACTACCTCAATACGACTCTCATCCTTTACAAGATCAGTCATTGTTTTTGTATAATTATCAAGACTGGTGTCGCTCCCAAGCCTGCTCATAAATTCTAGAACCAGGCCCCTGTTGACACCAATCCCCTTTGAATTTTTGCTTATATAAAAATCAGTATAGAAATCCTTGCTCACATAACCGCCAAGGTTATTGTCCTCGGTGATGATCAGAGTGTTTGCGCCTATCCTTGCAGCTGATATGGCAGCAGCAATACCTTCAGGATCACTGCCCAACACTATTACATCATAAGTATTCTCCAATTTTGGAAGCTTGTCCTTAGCCCAGGCATTCTGCTTCCTGTCCTTAAATGAGTAATCGCTGCTGAATATGGGACGCACTCCAAATTGATACACAAGGAAGAATACGACTAATATTAACACTAATTTAAATATGGATTCCTTTTTCATTTTTCCTCCATGTATTTAACAATAAAAAACAGCTTTTACGCTAAATATTATATCGGCATAAAAGAGCTATTTATTAAAGGCATAAAAAAGTATACCTTTCAAAGCTTTTAATTGTAACCGGAATTTGGATTAGGTTAAGGCAGACATGTTTAATCAATATAGCTAAATTTACTATCTGATTATGTTAAAAATAAAAGAAAGGTTTTCTCACAAAAACCTTCCGTCTTATGTAACTCCAAGGCCGAAGCTCACATTTAAAGCCTCATTGACCATATCCATAAGTTCATCGTCAAGGTGCCCTATTTTCTCCCTCAGCCTTTTTTTATCAATTGTCCGTATTTGTTCAAGCAATATGACAGAATCTTTTAAAAGCCCATATTCCTGAGCACTTATTTCAATATGGGTCGGCAGCTTCGCCTTGTTAATCTGTGAAGTTATTGCAGCGGCAATCACTGTAGGGCTATACTTATTGCCTATATCATTCTGAACAATCAATACCGGCCTTACTCCCCCCTGTTCAGAACCTATAACAGGGCTAAGGTCTGCATAGAATATATCTCCGCGTTTTATTACCACTATTTTTCCAACTCCCCGAGCCTTTCTTCATACTTTTGCTGCTGTTCCTCATCCGCTTCAAAGAATATTTCTGCAAGTTTTGCGTTTATTTCAGCCATTTCCTGATAACCTTTTTTCATCCTGTCACTCATTTCAATTCTTTTCTTCTGGCCTATATACACCTTCATCGCTTCACGGACAAATTCACTCCTGTTAGTGTTCTCCATTGATACGATATTATCTACTTCCTTGAGTAAATTATCAGGAAGGCTTATTAATATTTTCTTTAATTGTGCCAAAAATATAACCCCCACTTCATAATTTCGGAACCAAATTTATTTAAGGAACCGCTAAAGTTATGAACACCCCACAAAAAAAGCATAAAATAAAATTAAAAGCCCCAATCTTATTCTTCATTATATGCAATCTCAAAGGCAAAATTGCAGGTATCTGCCGCTCTGAAAAACATTAAAGCAACATATGCCAAACTACTAAATAAGATAGTTCAAGACATTGCTGACCTGTCCTCCCTGTAGGTATACCCTGGGGATTCTCTTACCGACAATGCAGGTAATTTCATAGTTTATTGTCCCTATACTTGCTGCAAGTTCATCAACAGACATTTCACAATTACTCTGTTTTCCAAACAGCACAACCTCGTCACCAACATGTACAGGATTTTTCATGTCTGTAACATCAACCATGCATTGGTCCATACATATCTTACCGACAACAGGTGCAAACTCACCATTTATAAGAACTCTGGCCTTACCGTTAAGAAGTCTTGAATAGCCGTCTGCATAACCTATTGGTATAGTCGCAATTTTACTTTCCCTTTTAGTTGTAAATATTCTGCCATAGCTTATACATGTATTTATTTCAACGTCCTTAACAAGTATCACATTAGCCTTCAGCGACATGGCAGGTTTTAAATCTATCTTGTCCCTGTTTACTTCATTCGAAGGATAAAGCCCGTAAAGGATAATTCCCGGTCTTACCATGTCCAAGTGCATCTCAGGATACTCTATTATACCTGCACTGTTTGCGGCATGTTTAACCGGTATGTACAAACCTATTCGGTTTAGCTCACTGCATATGCTCATAAATCTTTCAAACTGCATATTGGTATAACTTCTGTCTGTCTCATCTGCCGAAGCAAAATGTGTAAACAAACCTTCAATAATCAAGCCTGGTAACTTGCCTATCTCAGTAACATTTTTAACCGCACTGTAGCCGGGCATAAATCCAACCCTGGTCATTCCTGTATCTATCTTTATATGAATTTTTACATTCTTTTTGTTTCTTAAAGATGCATCTGATAAAGCTTGTGCCAGATCATGGCTGAAAACCGTCTGAGTCACATCATAATTGACTATTTCATCGGCCCTCCTCGGGTCGGTATAGCTTAAAATCAGGATAGGAACCTTGATACCGCTTTTTCTTAACTGAATGGCTTCGTCCAGCATTGAAACAGCAAGACGTGTAACACCATTATTCAAAAGCGTGTTTGTTACTTCCATAACACCGTGTCCATACGCGTCTGCCTTAACAACACCCATTATTTCAGTATTTTTATTTGTAATTCTTCGAATCTCTTTTACATTATGAGCTATATTGTCGAGATTGACCTCAGCCCATGCCCTGTTAAAATTATAATCCATTATGAATCCCCCCGAAGTTGGAACAAATCTGCTCCTAGCCATTTATTCTATGGCTTTATATTGATTGAAAGGTAATTTACATTGATTCGGCAATGAACTTAACCAAATCAGAGCGGCTTATAATTCCTGCAAGTTTTCCGCCGCTTACTACAGGAATCCTGTTAATACCCTTTTCAATCATAAGTTCAGCAACTTTTGTAACATCGGTATCTTCGCTAACGGTTATAACATGCTTTTTCATAATATCTTTTGCTTTTGTAGCTACCAGCTTTTTAAGTTCATCGTTGTAGTGCTTGCCGCCTAAAAAAACCAATCCTCCCAGAAGTTCTACAACAGGAGGGAAACGGGGTTCTATATCCTTATAAAGGATATCTTTTTCGGTAACAATTCCAACCACCTTATTATCAGCATCTACTACAGGCAAACCACTGATATTTTTATCTACAAATATGTGCGCGATTTCTTCAATTGTAGTTTCCGTATTAACAACAACTACATCTTTGGACATAATTTCTTTGGCTTTCATACGGTTACCTCCTTAATTATTTTTAGAATTCTTGATAATGCTTTTAATGGCATATGGAATCTCATTAAGGATATCACCGGCAGTCAGCCCGTGTTCTCCTATAATTTTAGCCTGTATATCGCCTGCAAGTCCATGTAAATATACACCAGCCAGAGCTGCATCCAAGGCCTTGGCACCTTGTGCCATCAGCCCTGTAATCAAGCCGGTAAGCACATCTCCGGCACCTGCTGTCGCCATTCCCGGGTTACCGGTTGTATTTATGTATATAATACCATCCGGGGATGCCACTACTGTTGCAGCACCTTTGAGCACTGTTACAGTATTCCATTTACAAGCAAATTCCCTTGCAATTTCTATTCTATTATTCTGTACTTGCTCGATTGTTATACCTGCAAGCCTCGCCATCTCACCCGGATGAGGAGTTATTACCACAGGTGCTTTCAACTTCTTTAAAATTGAAATGTCCTTTGCAACGGCGTTAAGTCCGTCCGCATCAATTACAAAGGGCTTATCAATATATTCTATGATGTTGTGCACAAGATTAACAGTATCTTCGTTTAAAGACATTCCGGGTCCCAAGGCAACCGCACTGCAACCTTCAATCCTGGCTTTTAGTGCTTCGAGGCAGCCCGGTAAAAAATAACCCTTTTCTTCATCTTCAAAAGGCAGAATAATAGGCTCATGGAACATTGTACTGCAAACCGCTGCAAGGCTTCTGGGTACACCCAGGTAAACCAACCCGGCACCAGACCTCAGAGCTGCACCCGCCGCCATGCAGCCTGCACCAGTCATCCCTGTGGAACAGCCTATTACAAGGACTCTGCCGTAACTGCCTTTATTTGAATCTTTTTTTCTTCTGGGGATAAGTGAAGCAGCAAATTCTTCATCTATAGTATGCACATTAATATTAATACTTTCCGTTATGTTTGAAGGTATTCCTATATCGGCAAGAATAACCTCACCGCAGTATTCCTTACCAGGGTATACAGTAAGACCCGTTTTCAGAAGTCCGAATGTGACTGTTTTAGCAGCTTTTATACATGTGCCTGAAACCCTGCCTGTGTCACTGTCAAGGCCAGAAGGGACATCAATAGCTACGACAGGCCGTCCGCTTTTATTTATAAGTTCAATAAGGTTGCGAGCCACACCTCTTACCTCACCCTTTATTCCGGTTCCCAGCATTCCGTCGACAATAATATCTACATCGGCTATTTGAGCTTCTATTTCCTCATCCCTGCTGTCGTCCTTTACCTGAATACATTCCACCCCGGTATTGAGCATTGCCTTATAATTTATCCCGGAATCCCCTGTTAATTGAGTTATATCTGCAAAGGTATATACTTTGACCTTTGAGCCGTTATTAAAAAGATGCCTTGCAACAGCAAAAGCATCTCCACCATTATTGCCTTTTCCTGCAAATACGGTTATTCGCCTGTCCTTAAGGCTAACCAGGGACTTTTCAATTTCCATGACCACCCTTAAGGCTGCGTTTTCCATCAGTACAATTCCGGGAATCCCTGTTTCATTAATGGTTCTGGCATCTATCTCGTGCATCTGGGCTGATGTAGCAAGTTTCATTAAAGCCTCCAAACTCTAAATTAAATAATAGTCTTATATATTCATACTGGTTTTAGCTTATAATGATGGTTTTACTTTATGGATAGAACATATGTGGAGAGGTTGTAGATACTGTTAATCTGAGCGAGGATAGCAAATTCACTGTTTGAGCGAATGATTACCTTAAAATCGTTCAAATCATTCACGAGTTTGAATTTGCCCGAGCTGAATTTACAGTACCTAGACCGCGGAACATGCCAGTTCTAGTAATAAAGTAAAACCATCATGAGTAATTAATTTACTTGAAGAACTCCTTGTCAAGCTTTTCGAGTTCTTCAGCCCCCAGAAGGTCGTGAAAATAGCTGTATATATCAGTGTCATTCTGAGAGAGCGACTCCCTCTCATCTATGTGCTCCTTAAGACTTTGTCTTTCCTGTTCAATAATCCTCTCCAGTTCTTCCACCCTTTTCTGATTGGCTCTAATATTAAAATATACTATATTTACTGTATTTTCAAGGAGTCTCAGGTTTGCTTCCTTAAGCTTACCGGGTATGTTATCCTGTTCTTCTTCTATTTTCGCCAATCTCTCATTTATCCTCTTGATTTCTTTTTCGCACTCCTGCATTTCATTTTTAGCGCTTTCATTTCCATGGTCGAAAACCTCGGTAGTAAGCTCAAGAATCCTGTCCATGCAAACCTTTTTATGAGCTGCGATCTCCTTTGATTCAGCGCTTATACGAGCCTGCTCCTTGAGCAGATCCTTAAGGTTTTCTTCACATTTAATAATATCAGGTGACTTGTCTGCAGCCCCAAAAAGGCTGTTCCATCGTTCATCGAGAATAAGAATTGAAATATCGTTTTTTCTTAAAACCTTTGTATCAAATTTTTTCTGTTTCTTTTTAAGAAATCCGAACATGACGGCACCCCAATCCGAAAACAAATTTCTACATTTAATTTATCGGCATTAATTTTACAGTTAACAAGTGTTAGAAATTATTGTTTTTAATTCTTCTAATGGGTTTAAACTTTTCAAGAATCATTAAACCAAGATATATGACGAATCCGAGCGCCAGGCCTATAAGCATACCGTAAAGCCCGCGCAGAAAGGATATGCAGACAGGTGTATAGGAATGGCAAAAGCTGTTTGTAAGCGAAACTCCTGAAATGACTGTTGCGATAACAAGCGGCAAAATCATAAGCTTATTGCCGTATTTTTTTATTAATAGAACAAGCAGCACAAACGCAGGGTACCCCACCAAAATTTCCTTAAACCTTGGCCTTACTGTTAAAAACTGCTCCAAAGCTTCTCTTAAGTGGATTTCTATTTTGGATGCACCTGTTCCAAGGCCGTTTCCGCTCCTGCCCAAATAATAATAAAGGGCGAGAATTACACAAACAAAAAGTAAAGAGCTAACGGCAACTCCATGTTTTGATATGAATTCCTTGATATCAGATAAAAGAGTTTTAAATTTCTTAAAGTATTTGCAATAAGCTACAAATGCAGCTAAAAGCGGAACGGAGTATGCCATGGCCACCCCCGGCCCGGGAAAGTTTGATAAACCCATTATATAACGGATATCCGAAAACGAAGCAATTATCAGACAAACCCCCGCTACATTTATAAGCAGAAATGCGGGAAGGCTTGTCAGTAAACGATGAAGGAAGGGCTTCTCTGAATATTCTTTTAATAATTTTATCATGACTGTTATAGCCAAAGAGGGGAATACCAATGCTGAAAGAAAAGCTGTGATGCCCCCAGTTCCTGATTGATACGCATAAACCAATATTCCAATTGCAAGAGAAATTATTATGGCTATAGCTGTATATAAACCTTTTGCCTTTGGTTCCATAAGATAAAGTACAAGCAGAAATACGGCGAACATTAATCCGACAGGTGTTGTAACGTTTTCAAGAGGCAAAGTTTTTATATCAAGATTATTAATGTCTGAGCCTACCTTATAGCCATGCAAAGAAATATATTCTTTCAGCCTTTCTGCTGCATTAAGAGTTTCATTAATTCCGGAGCCTTCAGATTTAAGGGGTCTTAAGTAAATTAATCTTATATTTCTGTCTACAATAGCCCTAAGATATCTGAAATAAAGCTCATCTGTGTTTAAGACACTGAGATCATTATCAGGCACCATATATATTCTGCTTATGGAATAATCTGTTTTTTCAAACAAGCCTTCAATATTATTCTGGCCTGTAATACCTGGTCCTTCAGCTGCTTCAAATACACCTGCAACCATATTATTCTTGTTTATTATATCTGAAAGTACTTCATAATACGAAAGGCTCTTTGTATAAGAGCCATCTAGAAATAAATATTTTATATTGAACTGATTAACAAGGCTGCTTAAAAGTGACAAATCACTTTTTACACCATCCTTGCCTTCATTAAGATACGGAATGAGCTTAAACCCTTTACCGTCAAGTTCTTTAAATTTATTGGTACTTTGAACGGATGTTTTTACTATTAAACTGTCAATTCCATTATCCCTAAAGGAATTTATAACATGCTCCCGAGACAAACCTGACTGTTGTGCACGGTAAGCAAACTCTTCATAGTCAGCTGCAATTATTACGTTTTTATTCTTCTGTTCAGCCGAAACCCTGCTATATATCCCGGGAAATAGTGACAAAATACATATCAGAAGACACACCCATGAGATATGTTTCAAAGCCCTATTCAACTTTTTTCTCCTTGTGGATTGAAAGCATACCTAAAGCAGCAAGCATTATTCCTACAACTGCCCAGAAAATGAACATAACTCTCGGATAAAACCATATGTACTCTGCCAAAGCCATAAACAAAACACCGATTATTCCTGCCAGGCCCGCTATTAAAATATTCTTAACAGCTTTGTCCGCATCACTAAATATGGCCTTAATGCTTTTCTTGATCATTCTCAGAGTAAACCAAACAAATGAGAGTAGGCCCATAATTCCCATTTCAAGCCATATTTGCAGGTAAAGGTTATGTGCATGAGCTATTACGCCCTGGCCAGTAAATTTATAATACCTGTTATAGGCTTTTTGAAAAACATCACTGCCAAGCCCGAGGCCCGAAAACCAGAAGTCTTTTATAACGTGCATTACAGATTCGTATATTTTTAACCTGTACTGCGTAGAGGTGTCATTACTTATATTTGTGAGAGTCATAATCCTGTTAGTTATAGACGCGGGTAAAAGCGGAATGGACATTAATCCAAGCAGCAGGAAAACAGGAATGAGCTTTCTGTTCTTGAAGAAAACAACTATGAATAATGAAATTATAACAGCAAGCCATGCTGAACGAGTACCTGTAAGGACTAATGCAACAAGCGGCGGTACGGCCATTGCAATTAAAAGAAGCTTTCTCATAAGGGTTTTGGCATTCAATACCGCACTGTAGAAAAACGGAAGCATAATTATCAGGAATATTGCATAAACATTTGGATTCCCAAAAGTGGAAGGTATTCTTTTCAACCCATAAGAAAAGTTGATATCGGTTTGTGAAGGATTTACCTTAATACTGCCGGACATGTACTGCCATATGGAAATAAGACCTGTAATTGTAACTCCTACAAGCATTAACACTATTAGAAGATTGAGATCCGAGGGTGTTTTTACCGAGCTTATAATAAGAATAACTATAAGGAAACATGTTGCGTAGAATATAAATGATTCCAAGCTTTGCGAAGGTGATATGGAAAACACCTCTGCCAATATTACCAAAACCATAAAAATAGCCAGTACAAAATCTATGCTACCAACCCTGAATCTTTCGTTTCTTAGACACAAGCCTATAAAATACAGAGCTGTTAAAGCAACTATAATAATAGAGCTGTATGAGTTGTGCCAGCTTTCATCTCTGATGATTACCATTCCAAGTAAAGCCAACCCCATAATAATGTGAAATTTACCAGTAATATATTTAACAAGCTTTAAAAGAAGGCTTGCTGCCAAGAGGTTTTCAAACCTTCTGCAAAGCCTGCTCCCCAGGATAACAAAACCATTCACAACAATATTTATCGCCTTGTAAAAGATACTGTCAGTCCAATTCTTTGAAAAATAATCATCTTTTTTTACAAAGTTCCATATTGCGCTGTTAGTAAACAGTTTTTTAAAAAAACGCCCCACTCTGTCCATTACCCTTGCGGTAAAGCTATTATAATAAAGGTCTCTTATTTTTTTTACAATTATATAAAGAAAGTTCAAGATAACACTATTATAGTACAAAATTTATTACCCCTTTTTACCGACATCACTAACTCTGGCCTTTTCAAACTGTACCCTGCCAACTTTTATATTGTAGTTCTGACCTATGAGGTAGTCATTTCCCGATATTGTAAGCCCGTTGCTTCCAAGTATTCCTTTGCCTTCTACTGTAACCTTAACTGAAGCATAGCCTTCTTTTGTTGCCTTTACCAGCCTGCCGTCCGCAGAGGGGCTGAAAGCAACCGAAGGAGCCTTTTCAACCTTTGTTACATGGCCTACAGTAGTACTTTGAATAAAATCTACAACATTATCGCCTACATTAATGCTGGCTGCTGCAAAGTCATTTGTTTCTTCAACATAGAAAGTTATCTTTACATCCTGGGCCTTATTAAAAACGGTGTTTGTGGTTCCGGATTTTACAAACTTGTATCCCACAAAAGCAACCGCCAGCACTACTACCAGTACTATTACTATGTCAATAACGCTTATTTTGCCAAACAGCTTACCCTTATTATCAATTATCATGATTTACACACCTTTCAGTTCATTTTGCTAAATATTTATAGAATAGGCTTTACTTGCCTTAACCTTTATATAGATTATAAGTTTCCCTGATTGTATTATCAAGGTTAAATTTCTCTCTTGAAGTTCTCAGTGCATTTTCCTTCAGCCGTCCATATTCTCCGGCATCCTTTATGAGCTTGAGTATACAGTCTGCAAGTCCTGTAGTATCTCCATACCTGACAAGAATCCCGCAACCGTTTTCCTCGTTTATTACCTCTGATGTTCCGCCAACATCTGTAGAAATAACCGGGAGGCCTGTAGCAATAGCCTCAATTATTGATATACCCAGTGCTTCCTCCTTTGATGGTGATACATAAAGGTTACTGCCCTGAAGGATATTCCTTATATCAGTCCGAAAACCCGTGAATATAACAATGTCTGAAACACCAATTTTTTTTGCCAGGTCTTTGCAGTCCTCCAGAAGCTCCCCGTCTCCTGCAATCAGGAATTTGCATTTGTCTGCAAGACTTCCTGCCGAATCCTTGAACTGTCTGACAGCTTCAATAAGAAAAGAATGGCCCTTTTCGGGACTGAACCTACCTGTAGTGGCTATCAGGAATTCATCCTCTCCTATTCCCAATTCATTTCTGATAGTTGACTGAGCCTTTTCGGCCCAATAGGATATATCTACCCCATGATGAATTACCTTGATTTTTTTAGGGTTAAGTCCTTCTTCAAGCATTTGATCCCTGCCGGCATAAGAAATTGCTATGATTTTATCTTCAAAGGAGGACACTATCCTGTTTGTCAGCCTTAAGACAGAGCTTTTTGGGACTACAACATGGCTTGTATATATCAGCCTTGCCTTATTGCCCAATAATCCAGACATAGCAGCTATGTAACGTTCTCTTATGAAATGCGTCTGAACTGCGTCTATGGACAGGTCTTTGCAAAGCTTTTTCACCTTTCTGGCAGCTGATACGTCATAGGGGCTCTTCATAGGTATTTCAAAGGTTTCAATTCCCAGAGATTTAACAAGTTCCGGCATAGGAAGCCTTTCGGAATAAGCTAAATAGAACTTGCACTCCTTGTTATGCAGTTTTTCCACCAGGTTGGTCAGGTAATTTTCATACCCGCCAAGGCCCCAATTATAAACCAATTGCAAAACTTTGAGCATTACAGTACTGATTCTCCTTTATCTTTACCTTCTCTGAATTTCAGAACCTTTGCCGGGTTTCCTGCAGCAATTGCATATGGCGGAACATCCTTTGTAACAACCGATCCGGCTCCGATAATTGCACCTTCCCCTATCTTGACACCCGGAAGGATTATTACCCTTGATGCTATCCAAACATCATTTCCTATTTCTACAGCCTTTGGTTCGGAATCTCCCTGCTTTATCATTGGGATATCCGTCCTTGAATAATTATGGTTTCGGGTATAGATCATTACTTCAGGTCCCATCATTACATTGCTTCCTATCTTAAGTGGCCCTGAAACCTTGCAGTCCAGTCCTATTCCTGAAAAGTCACCTATTGCAATATTATCTCCATTTCCAAAAAAAACACCATGTTCAATATTTATTGATTTCCCGGCACTGCTGAAAATCCTCCTGCAAAGGAATCCCCTGATATGTTTGGAACCAAGGCTGTAAGGCCTGTCCGATCCCGGAAGGTGACGACCCACTATGTAATAAAGCATCAGACATATATTTTTCCCTATTCTCATATATCCTCCTGCTTGTCCCCGGTTTGAGCCGGTTTTTTTATTAATCTTCTTTTTACTGTATTGAGCATACCGTAAGCTTCTTCAACCTTCAAGGCATAAGTGCAGATAAAGTAAACAGCACCTCCGGCGGCAACTGGAACAATAAGCTTCATTCCCTTTTCAATGATATTTCCACCCAGGCTTATACCTTCAAACAAATGATTTATACCTATTACTGCTGCAAACATTATAGCACTTGATACAAGTATTTTTACAATTGTAACTAAAAAACTATTCATATTAAAGGTCTTTACTTTTTTCTTCATCATCAGCATGATGACAACTGCACCGGTTATGGCGGAAATAGAGTATGCAAGGGGAATGCCCAGAACTCCCATTACTTGAATAAGTATCAGGCTTGCACCTATATTTACAGCCATTATTATAACACCGTTGATTGCAGGTCTTACCGTATCTTTAAGCGAATAGAATGCCCTGTCCATAACCTCCTTTATTCCTATACCCAATACACTGAAGGCATAAAAGGCAAGAATGTCACTTGAAAGCGATATATTGTCAGGAGTGATCTTATTACCCCAGCCCATAAGAAAGTTCATCAACTGGTACCTTACTGCTATAAAGCCCGCTGCAGCAGGTATAAGGAAAAACACAACCGATTTTAAGGCCTTTTGGAGGTGTGTATTAAAGCCTTCCATTTCACCCCTTGCAGCCATCATGGTCAACTTGGGGTAAATAACTGCGGTTAGTGAATAGACAAGCGCAAGAATTGAATAAAGTACTGTATACTGCACGAAATACATAATTGTTACAGTGTTCTTGAAGTTTGCAGTAACGGTTATATTAAAGAAAAGATTTATCTGATATGCCGAAGTTCCTATTAATACAGGCGGAATAAGCTTTAGAGCCTTTTTTACATCTTCATCCCTGAAATTAAAAGATGGTTTAAACCTGTATTCAGTTTTGTAAAGAGGCGGTATAAGTACAATTGCCTGAGAAGCAAGGCCAATAAATGTTGCAATCAAAAGTCCTGTAACCCCAAATTTGTTTCCTGCTATAAACACATATAAAATTACAATCAAACTGCTCGGAATGCTTACTGCAGCCGGAGCCGCAAACCTTCCGAGTGACTGGAGCAGACCCTGGAAAATATAATTCAGTGCATAAAAAATCATGACCGGGAACATTATACACAAGGCAAGAACCGCAAAGCTATATCCATCTGTTTTAAATTTTGTAAGGCTTATAATAAGCGGAGAAACTGCTATTCCTATAAGTGATAATATAATTGTGGCAATTACTGAGAGGCTGGTAATATTGTTTGCAAATTTAAATGCCCTTCCCTTTTCATTCGTTCCCAAAAAGCCTGCAAAAGTAGGTATTACAGCAATTGTAATTGCAGTCCCAAGAATTGTGAATATTGTATTGGGCAAAGTTATTGCGTAATTGTAAATATTTATTTCATTACTTTCAACACCAAAGAAATTGGTATAAACCATTGTCATTATAAAAGCCATAAACCTTGAAAAAAGCATTATGACCATTACAAGTCCAACGGTTTTTGCAGTGCTTTTCATGTATTAAAGTTCTCCTTGATATTACACAAATTAATAAAATTTGTGCTGGTTTAATTTTATTGAAAGACATATGTGGAGGAATTGTAGAGTCTGTTAATCCGAGCGAGGACAGCAAATTCACTGTCTGAGACTAATAATTTCCTAAAATCAATTCATAATTATTAGTCGAGTTTGAATTTGCCCGAGCTGAATTTACAGAGTCTAAATCCCGGAACATTCTGCTCTTTAAATAAAATTAAACCGGCGCAATAACTTTACGGTATCCAGTATATATCTTCCTTCAAAATCCTTGCAGGATTGCCTCCAACAAGCGCCCCAGACGGTACATCCTTTGTAACTACGCTTCCGGCTGCCACTACTGCGCCGTTACCTATAGTCACACCTTTTAGCACAATTGAATTACACCCTATCCAGACATTGTCCCCTATTTTAACAGGCTCTATAATTTCTGTCGGGCTGTTGAACTTATGATAGTCCCTGTCCATTATGCATACATCCCAGGCAATATTGCAGCCCGAGCCAATTTCAACCATTTTGCCTGCATGGATCTCTGTTCTGTCTCCAATAGACGTCTCATTACCTATAAGTATTTCCGAAAAGCACTCATTTCCCCAGGCACTCAGTTTGACATGCCTGTAAATCTGAACCTTGCGGCCTATATCAATTGCGGCATTCCTTTTAAGCACTCTTACACCTTTTTCAACTCGCAGCAGCTTTCCGCAATCCCTTGTCCTGAACCTGAAAAACAAACCTCTTACAAGTTTAAAGCCTTCCGACATCATTTGCGGCAGTGAGCGTCCTGTAAAAGCCTTTCTGTCCAGTGTAAATTCGGTTTTTTCTTTCAAGCCTGTTTCCATTAGCCCCCGCCCCCTGTCTTTTTTATCAATTATGCTGTACTGATTATACCATTAGATTTTTAATTATGCCATAAGGACAAAATTAATTGAGGCTGTGCTTTTTTGGCACAGCCTCTATATATACATACGGGCATTTTTTAAACAGAGGGGTAGACACTGCCCGTTTGTTTTCATTATTTAGTTGTTCTTTTTAATAAATATAACTCTAATTTGTTTAAAAATTATATATAAATTATTAATAATTTGTGAACTTTTCATGGGTTAATAGACCACATGAAATAAGCCTTTTCTTTACATATTTCTGTTGTTTTGATATCATTGTATCGATACAGTTTTTAAAGAAAAAGGCGGATAAATTATGCTCGATATATTTAATTCGATAACCTTGGACAAAGACATAAAAACCCCATTATATGTTCAGCTGCAGGAAAAGCTTCAGCAAATGATAACCGAAGGCATACTGACATCTGGTTTAAGGCTTCCTTCAGTGCGTGAGCTGTCAAAAAGCCTTTCCATAAATCAGATAACAGTAGTTTCAGCATACAGGCAGCTAGAAGAAAAAGGTTTGTGCTATTCAAAGCCGGGCAGTGGAATTTATGTTGAAAATAATGTCCCAAGACCGGAGATTATAAAGTCCCCAGGTGCTGAAATGATTTCTGATGAATTATATATAAATGAAGATATTGCAATAATAAATGGCGGTCAGGTAAAGGTTGACGAGAATACAATCAATTTTGCCAGTGCAACCCCTGACTCTGACTTGTTCCCGGTGGATGATTTTAAGACCGCTCTTGATGAAGTCCTTGAAAGGGATAAGGGAAACGCCTTCGCATATCAGGAAAGCCAGGGCTATTTACCTTTGCTTGAAGGTATTTTTGATATAGTAAAAAGCCACATACGCTGTGACAATACCGAAAGCATACAGGTTATATCAGGGGCACAGCAGGGAATAGACATTATATCTAAAGCCCTTTTAAAGCAGGGTGATTGTGTTATTGCTGAAAGTCCTACATATAAAGGTGCTGTAGCCGTATTTAGATCAAGGGGTGCCGAAGTAATAGACATTGCAATGGAAGACGGCGGCCCAAATATGAACATAATGGAGTATCATCTGAAGAAGTACAGACCCAGGTTGATTTACAGCATTCCTTCATTTCAGAACCCTACCGGGTTTTCTTACACTAATGAAAATAGAAAAATTCTGCTTGAACTGGCTGAAAAATATAATGCGTACATTATAGAAGATGGTTATGTAGAGGACCTTGATTTTGAAAACAGGAATCTCAGCCCTCTTAAGAAGCTTGATAAAAATGACAGGGTTATTTATATCAAAAGCTTTTCAAAGATATTTATGCCGGGCTTGAGGCTTGGATTCATGGTTGTTCCGCATACACTCAAATCCAATATACTTGAAGCAAAGCATACCACAGATATATCTACCTCGGGACTTATCCAGCGCGCTTTTGATGTTTATATAAGAAAGGGTTTCTGGAACAGGCACATGGACTTTATGTATGACACATATAAAAAGCGCTATATAGAACTGGTAAAGTGTTTGGACAGCAGCCTTCCAAAGGGAATCACCTATACAAGGCCCGGTGGCGGGCTTAACGTCTGGCTTAACCTGCCTTACGGATTTCCCGTTAATACACTGCTGCTGCAATGTGCATCTAATGGTGTAGTTTTCGCCCCCGGAAGGATATTCTACGGCTCTAATTCAACACAAAAATCCAACAATATACGTTTAAGTTTTGCGGCGGTGGACAGTAAGCAGATAAGTAAAGGAATAGAAACGCTATGCAGCATTGCCGGTAAACTAGGCACCGAGCAAAAGCCGTATACCAGCATGCCTATTCTTTAGATGTTTTCTTAAACGGGTCTTCTTCCTTACCAAAGGCATTAAGATATACGGTCTTTTCTTCCGAGAAGCACCAAAACAACTCTCTATTGATTTCAAATATATTGATGTTTTCTATGTTAATTTTTTTAATTACAGGATAGCTTTTATGTTCAAGTACATTTATTATTTCTTCATATGTAACAGGCAATTCCCTTTTATCAACCTTTCCTTCCTTATAAAACAAAACTGCATACTCTTTACCTGATTTATCTTTGGCAATGGTTATAAAAGGGCTGTGGAAATATGGCTTTGCAACCACTTCTGTCAGTCCCATTTCAGCTAATTTATCCTTATATCCGTCAGCTATGTATAGCACATCTCCGGCCATAGCAGTACTAGGATAAGCAGATATATCTTTATTATAAGTTTTCTCACTGGAATTGCTGCAGCCAGATAAAGTAAGGCAAAAAACAGTTATAATTAAAGCAGTTTTAACTTTCAACAAATTATCCACCTCAATTATTCACTCTGACGTTTGAAATAATGCCATGAGCCCCAGACAACCTGTACTAATTCCCACCCCTGTTGTCCCAATTCATTTAATGTTCTTATGGCACTTTCACCGGTACCTTTTATGCGTATTATCTTATATTCAAATTTCTGCATTATGATGCCCCCTATATATACTTATATATTAAGTTTACTAATAAATGTAAATTAATTCAAGAATGTTTATTCTTACATAATCATAACCGCCGGCTTAGCCGGCGGTTTGTTCTTGCCCTATAAGGGCATGTTACTGGCAGGGCTGAAAGCCCTCCGAATAGTCTGCCAACTGCAATACATTTCAAGCTACCGCTAAAGCGGTTTATTTTTTGCTTTTTTTAACTGGCTCACCCGTAAACGGGTCCACTAATTCTTTTATACACATTTGTTCGTATGCCAAATCTTCTTGTAGTTGATTTCTTATATATTCTACTATCGCCTTTTTATTCTTTCCGACTGTATCTACATAATATCCTCTACACCAAAATTCCCTATTCCCATATTTATATTTCATGTTTGCATGTTGATCGAATATCATTAGGCTGCTTTTGCCTTTTAGATATCCCATGAAACTAGATACACTTATTTTTGGGGGTATTTCAACTAATATATGTATATGGTCTGGACATGCTTCTGCTTCTAATATTGTTACACCCTTCCATTCACATAATTTCCTTACTATCTTTCCTATATCATTTTTTATTTTGCCATATATCACCTGTCTACGATATTTTGGGGCAAATACAATATGATACTTGCAATTCCATGTAGTATGAGCTAAACTACTTGTGTCTTTCATAAGACACCTCCTATGCTATTTATTTGCGGTTGGCTAGACCTGCATTTATCCTAACATAGGAGTGTTTTTTTACTCAACGGCATAAGCCTTTTCTCTTCCACTTGCTTAGCAAGTGGTTTTCTTTGTTACACAAGCAAAAGCCCTGATACTACTGTATCAGAGCTAAACCTTGAACCTTCTTAATTTATTTCAATTGAACGGGTGTTTCTTTTCTCAGTTTCATTCTTGGGAAGATTGATTGTAAGAATTCCGTCATTGTATTTTGCAGTTACTGCATCCTGATTTACATTTTCAACGCCGAAGCTTCTGCTGTAGGAGCCATACCTTCTTTCCTTCCTGATGAAGCTGTCTCTTTCCTCATTGACTTCTTCATTTCTTTCAATTGATACTGTAAGCACATCATCCCTTAAATCCAGCTTGATGTCTTCCTTTTTTGCGCCCGGAATTTCAACGTCTACAATGTATTCCTTTCCTGTATCGCGGATATCAGCCTTCATTGGATGTTCTACCGAAAAGAATCCGGGAAAAATGTTGTCATCAAAGAAACTGTCAAAAATACTTCTCATTCCCCAGTCATCCTTTTTTCTTTCTAATCCATTATTTTTTCTGTTATATGGTGTAAGTGAAAACATAAATTTGCACCTCCGAATATTTATTATTTTGTCCTTGACTTTCCTTGACCTTAATATACCACAGGTACAATTACTCTTTCAAAATCCGTTTTTGACTTTCTCTGACCTACTTGATTATAATAATTCAATTAAGTTTGATTATTGCATTATATCTTATTATTTCTCGATATTTCTCCTCCTTTTAAATCCGATTAAATTAAAGATTTCCTTTCTATCCATTGCTCCTACAACCACCATCAGACCCAATGCAATCAATACATAGCCTATTATTGTGGCAAGCACAGTATAAGCCTGCGGCAGGTTGAAAATAGTGAAGAAGCTGTATATGTAACGCCCTGTGAAATACATTATTATTCCTGCAAATCCCGGCCTTATAATCCAGCTGCCTACGTCTAGCGCCATACTGGTTGCTTTAATAACAGAATAAAGGTTCATACTGCAGACAAGGACCGTACTGATTATTACTCCCCACATATACCCTTTTATCCCGTAGAATGGTACAAAATAGTATACGAAACCTATTCTTATAACCGAACCTATTACCGAATTTCTTAAGGTAACTACTTGTTTTCCAAGACCATTCAGTACACCAAGAAGGGTTTGCTGCAGGTATATGAAAATACAGGTAAACGACATTATATAAAGCATTGGGCCGATGTTTTCCCTGCTGTAGAGGAGGTTGCCGATTTCGTTCGGAAAGGTCATAAACATGGCAGTAAATATAAAGCCCAATATAAACGTGTACTGTATAGACTTGGATATTCTATAATTGACAGACCTGAAATCCTTCAAAGATATGGCCTCTGAAATAGCCGGTACAAGGGTTGTTGCCAGTGAGGAGGTTACCAGCGAAGGGAAAAAAATAAGCGGCATTGCCATACCTGTCAGTCTCCCGTAAATCTCTATGCTTTCATGGTATACCAGCCCTCCGGCCATAAGCCTTCTTGGTATAAGTATATACTCTACTGCCGACATTGCGGAGGTTATAAACCGGTTGAAAGAAACCGGGACAGAGACCTTAAGCATTTCAAGTATTATTAATCGTTTCCTGACAAAGCCTTTCCTGGACAAATTCCTTGCCTTGCGCTTTCTATATTTGTAGACAATATAGAGCACAAGCATATTGGCAATTTCTCCAAGCGCCATTCCAATAGTTGCAAGCGCGCATGCGTATTCCAATCCAAGCTTGAGAAAGAAGGATGCTGCACCTATTACAAGCCCTATCCGTACAAACTGCTCAACTATTTGCGATATTGCCGTAGGAACAACATCCTGCATACCGTAAAAATAGCCTTTGTACGCCGATGCTGCTGCAACAGCCGGTATACATAATATTAGCATCAGCAGTGAATAATGTGTTCTTGGATCCTTTAATATTTTATTTGCTATGAAATCTATGTTGAAATACATCAATACCGATATGAAAAGACCAACTGCCATAATAACAAGAAAGGCGCACTTAGTTATCCTGTGGATATTGATATAATTGCCTTTTGCCAGTTCAGAGGCAACCATTCTTGAAACAGCTATTGAAATTCCAGAAGTCAATGTAAGAACAATCAAGGTATAGACAGGGGCAATAAGCTGAAAAACACCCATTCCTTCGGCCCCAATGAGGTTAGATAAATAAATCCTGTAGACAAACCCCAGGATTCTGACAATAAACCCGGCAAACATCAGTATTATAGCACCGCCGACAAAAGACCTCTTTGTCATTACACACCCCGGCAAATATACTCTGATTATAAATACTAGAGGACTTGCCAAGTTATGCCTAAATAATAAGACAAAGCATTAGTAACCCATTAGGGTACAATCACGCCGCGTATATTGCAACTAGTGGTTTCAGTCCATCCCCATACTCTTGGGTCCTTGCTGAAATCCACAATCCAACCTTCCTTGGAGGTGTAAACAAGCATCTTCCTGTTAGACAGCCATTTTACAGATACCTGTGCATCTTTGGCTTTACCGTTAAGAACTATTTTTCTCATGTTCTTTCCATCTTTATCGATGAGGTTAACCGATATAAAACCGTTTTCCATTTGAAGAATGCTATAAAAAGCCTTATCAGGTGAAGCCTGTATGCAGTCTGAGTAATCCAAAGTAAAATCAGTTGCTGAAGATTTTTTGGTAAGAAGGCTGCTACTTCCCAATTTTACAGAAACGGTTTCGTTCATATAAACAACACTATTTGATGGATCATCAAAAACAAATACATAAGGGCCTTTTGGTGAGACACTGTAAATATATTTAGAGTTTTGAGGAAGTGGCATTATCCTTTTGTCGGAACCATTGGTTTCGCAAAATACACTAGTACCGTCTGTATAAAATATATCGCCGGACGCAGTATTACCCAGCATTCGCCAATCATTGCCTACTATACCCTGATAACTGCCATCACCAGCAAAAAGCTTAGAACCGCTTTCAGTCTTCAAAAGTATTTTGTTATTGGTTATCCATGCTGCCTGCGTTCCGTCGCCAATGTACTCTGTGTAAGAACCATCGGCCCCTGCTGCATAATAACCATAGCCTTTTTTATAATGTATTACCCTTTTCCTGTCAGGAGAAAAAATTACGTTACCTTTCAGAACTACTCTTCCCCCTCGTTCTATAAAGGTGTAATTGCTGCTTTGTTCCTCATTGGTAAGAGAAACCCTTTTATAATAGCTGCCATCCCTGTAATCCAGTAATACGCCTCCATTGAGAATATCTTTATCCGCGTCCTCGGGGTTTATTCTTGAAAAGTAGTTACCTATACTTTTTACATAGTCATTCTCTATGTCATAAATATATGAGTTGTTCTGATTCATATCTACCCAGTACAGGTATCTCCCATCAACCGACAGTGTTGCATTCGGATTGATATTAACTATATAAGGGCTTACCTTTTTTCCTGTACTTACAATATAAACTTTGTCGTCTGATTTGACTATGCTCGTGTTCCCTTTGGAGGAAACATAAAATTTTTCATTTTGTGAAAAGCTCCCTTTCCTATCCCAGAATTGTTTCTTATTTAAAATGTCAGAGACCTGGGCGTAACCGCCATCCTGCCTCAGAACCTTTATTTTGCTTTCAACACCGTTTTCATAGTTGGTATAATAATTAACAAAAGCAATGGTATCATCATCATATTCATAGGTTTTAAACCCCGGAACAGCAGCAAGAAGGTCTATTGGAACAAAAACATGCTGCTTTGATGGGACAGGACATGCTGGAAGCATAATTTCCTTTCCATTATATATGAAGCTTTCCTTGTAAAGCTTAATAGTCAGTTTCTTTTTATCAATAACCGTTTCAAAAATATCATCAGAGCTGAAATAGCTATATTTTATGCCAAGTGAATCCATAATGACATCAAAAGGTACAAAATATTGATTTTTACCGGCAACAAATGCACTGGCTCCTTTAATCTTTTGACCGTTGAAATAAAAACCAGCTTCCTTTGCATTGTCTATGTTTATGAGCTTCTTATTCTGATTAGCAGCAACCGACTGCCCAGACGACTGTCCCTTGACAAGCTGATCCTGCTTTGACAGCATAGTTACAGTAATATTTACCGCAATATAAACTGCAGCAATACACAGCACTGTCAATAACGAAATACCAATTATAAGTAATTTGCCACGTAAAAATCTCATTAAAACTTTCCCCGTAAAACGTCATAATATATTGATTTAAAAATGATTATAACAGCCATGTCTGATTTGTGCAAAATCACATAACATTAATAAAACCTGTTCTAAAGTATTTCCATGTTTTATTCAAGGTTTAACCTTATATACAAGTTACCAGTTTAAATCATTTCTCTTTCTTTCCAACCTTTGCTGTCGTCTTATCTCAGCTTCCATATAGTCATTCTTTTCAATATCCGTCTCAGGTAACAGCGGCGGAACCAGCGTAGGCTTTCCACTGTCATCAAGCGCAACAAAGGTAAGGTAAGCCTTGTTTGTCATTATCACGTTACCTGATTTCATATTCTCTGCATAAGCCTTTACAAGTACCTCCATGGAGGTCTTACCTGTCCATGTAAGCTTTGCCTTAAGCCTAACCAACTCACCCATTCTTGCCGGGTGTCTGAAATCAAGGCTGTCAAGTGCGACTGTTGCAACTATTCTGTTTGAATGCCTTGAAGCAGCCATAGCACCTGCAAGGTCCACCCAATGCATAAGTCTTCCGCCAAGAAGATTTCCAAGCAGGTTGGTATCATTGGGAAGAACAAGTTCTGTCATTTCAACTTCAGACAGGAATGGTGTCTTTCCCTGTAAATTATTGATTTGTCCTTTTTCCTCACCCTGCACTATAAGCACCCTCTTTCATGTATTTTCAGTTTTCACATACTCGTACAACAGGTTCATAATCTCATCCCGGGTACTTGCTGCAAAAACCTTTTCCTTTATCCTTGTGGCATTTCGCATCCCTTTTATATACCATGCAACATGCTTTCTCATTTCAAGCACTCCAGTACGTTCTCCTTTTAGCTCAATCAGCATGTTTGCATGACGGATTATAGTCTGAATTTTTTCTTCAGGTCCCGGATCAGAAAGTAATTCACCATGCTCAAGGAAGTGTTGTGTGTTTCGGAATATCCACGGATTACCCTGCGCACCGCGGCCTATCATTACCGCATCACAACCTGTAGCTTTAAGCATGTCTGCGGCATCCTGCGGTTTGAATATATCTCCATTACCTATAACCGGGATGGGAACTGCCTCTTTGACCTTCCTGATAATTTCCCAGTCTGCCTTGCCACTGTAAAACTGTTCCCGTGTCCTTCCATGAACCGCAACAGCTTTTGCTCCGTTTTCCACAGCTATCTGAGCTATTTGAACAGCATTGACGCTGTTATCATCCCAGCCTTTTCTTATCTTAACTGTTACCGGTTTTGCAGACGCACCCGAAACTTCTTTTACAATGCGGCCTACAAGTTCGGGGTTTTTCATAAGTGCGCTTCCCTCACCGTTTTTAGTTATCTTTGGCGTAGGACATCCCATATTTATATCAATAAAGCTTGCATCGGATTTGTTGAGCTTGTAAGCTATGTTTGCCATAATATATGGATCACTGCCGAATATCTGTACACTGGCAGGCTTTTCACCCTCTGCAAGTTCAGTAAGCTTAGAAGTTTTTTCATCATTATAATGCATTCCTTTGGCACTTACCATTTCAGTATATACAAGCCCGCAGCCCTGCTCCCTGCATAAAACCCTGAAGGGCAAATCGGTTACACCCGCCATTGGTGCAAGAATTATATTGTTATCTATCTCAACAGTGCCTATTTTAAACATAAAATCCTCCTGCATGTTATTTTACCATTACAGGAGGATTTTATCTATATTCTTAAGTGTATTAAAAACAACAAGGGCCCCCTTTAAAAGGAAGCCTTACCTAAGCATTTTGATTTTTGATGTTCTGACACGCGGAAGGAATAAAAATGAATATGCTCCGTCTTCATGTGCACATTTGTTATTTTCTTCGACTGTTATTTTTGATTTTACTATCTCATCGAGCTGTACTCTTTTGCACTTATCCATTGAATCAAAGGCAACTGCATACATATTGATACCTTTTTGCCGCTCATACCTTATGATTCCGCCCTGCAGCTTCATGTTAAATTCGGAACATGCGCTATAAACGTATAAGTCAAATTGGACCTTTGAGCCAAACGGGTATGTCGTTTCACTTACAAATTTCAAACCCCCGGCGGAAATATCCCGGAGTTCCACCCAATCCCATTCCAGACCGTTTGTGCTCATCTCAACCTTGCATATCTTGCTTTCACATCTTTGGTATTTTCTGTGTTCCGCAAAGTCATTCATATGCTCTTACCTCCTGTTAACGGGTTATTAAAACATTCTCGGCTGAAAAAAAGCGGCTTTAATCCCGGATTATTCAGGTGTCAAGGCTGTAATTCAAGTTATGTAGCTTGTAAAATTACACTATGCCGATTTGAACTGGAAGGTAATAAAAAAATTAACAAATTATTCCTATAATCATTATATCATGCACCTTTCAGGAAGTCGAGGGTTATCTTTTTCACAAAGAGTATGTATTGCATTTATTAAATAATTTATGTAAAACTAATAATATTTTATGTTTTATTTTAAATTGTTATTGATTAATGTTAATGTATATGTTAATATGTTCCTATAAAGAGTTTAGGAGGTAACTATAATGGAATCTAGAAAAACATCCATAAACATTGATAGGTATGAAAGTATCATAAGAGTAATTTTTATTTTAATAATTATACTCGGAAGCCTAATAATTTCTTTTCTTGCAATAACGTCCATATCTAGTCCTGAAGGAACTAAATCAGGATATGTTTTTTCTGCACCTGGGGTTGAAGTGAGTATCAATGATGATAATATAAGCGGCCCGGTTTCAGCATTAAGTGTTGAGACAATAAGTTTGATGATACTTTTCTGGGTGCTTCTGATATTTTCTTTTTATCAATTTCGGAAGATACTTCAGTCTACCAGAGAAAATAAAACTCCTTTCATTTTTGAAAATATAAAACGTATAAGATATATCGGATATTCCTTCTTTGCATATGCTCTTGCCGAATTTGGAATAGAGTGTATAATGAGCGCATGGCTCTCGAAGTTGATACTTACAGGGTCAGAAAGTGTAAAATTGTACTCAAAGTTATCAATCCCTGTATGGCCTTTGCTTATCGGCGTTATAATCCTTTGTATTGCACAGTTTTTCAGCTACGGCTTCAAACTGCAGCAGGACAATGATTCTATTGTGTGAGGTGTCTGACTATGGCGATAATTATGAGACTTGACCGAATGATGGCAGACAGGAAGATATCACTAAATGAGCTGGCCGAGAAAATAGATTTATCCATTGTAAATCTTTCACTTTTAAAAAACGGAAAGGTAAAGGGAGTCAGGTTTAATACACTGGAAGCAATATGCAGGGAACTGAAATGTCAGCCGGGAGACATACTTGAATATAAGGAGGAAGAAACAAATGAAGATTGAATACAAACAAATGGACGCATCCGGGTTGGATGCAATAAAACTCCTATGGGAAAAGCAAAGGGACCACCACCAATCGGTGTCTACATATTTTTCTCATAGTTTTGAAAACATAACCTTTCAACATCGTACAGAGGAATTAAGGAGAAAGTCTGAAAACGGCAAGCTTGACATATATATTGCTCATGATTCCGAGTTGGGCCGGGATATTGGTTATGTAGTCAGTTCAATTGAAGCGGATAATACCGGAGAAATTGATTCAATTTATATAGAAGATAAATACCGCGGTAGCGGTATAGGAAAGGTGCTTATGGAGCATGGACTGCAATGGCTCAGAGAAAATAATGCGGTGGATATAAAGATTGTTGTTGCACATGGCAATGACAGCGTGCTAAAGTTCTATCAACAGTTTGGGTTTTATCCTAAGTCGTATGTGTTGTTGGAAAAGTAGGAGGAAGGCTTATTACGCCGTAGGTTAAGACCTTCGGTGTAATTGCCTGCTCTATCTCCTTATAATCTTATCAAACCTGCTATTCCTTACTTCAAACTTAATTCCTCTTAAATAAGTTATACAAATATCTTTTACTACTTCTTTAAGGGTATCAGTCATCCATGGGCCGCATGTAACCTCGATTTTATCGACATTTCCAAAATGTATCGGAACCAGCAAATAGTCATATTCATTTAAAGTAACATCGTCGTCAAGGAATCTTAGCTGTGCAATCATACGTGTTTCATCTTCAAATTTCCATGCATCTGATTTAACCGTTCCTAGAGTAGTCAAATCTATAATATAGCCACCGTCATTTCTCTTCTGGATTATTGGGTTATCCTTTGCAAATTTCTCATCATAAATAACATCTATTGACTTAAAATCAATACTACTGTGAAACATTGTTGAATTATCAATTGCGGAAAGTTCATCTATCTTTTCACCATTTTTAAATGCAAGTACCGGTTTATCATAATCAATAAGGCAATCAGCAGTTAAACAATCCATTTTTTTATAGATAGCAAGCCTTACCCCATAAACATCCTTGCTATACATAAACCAATGCGGTATATATTCTGATTTCCTATGAGTAAAGCAGCTGAGGAATACCTGATTTATTATTTCCTGATCGTTTATAAACAGCTTTTCTGTCTGATCATTTACATTATCTATTCTGTTAAACTTCAAGTATTTGTTCCTTAGAATACTTAATAATGCATCGAGATTGGTATAATGAAATATTCTTTCTCTTTTTGATTTTTCGATATTTTCTGAAATAATTGGGTTATTAAGCTGATATGTATAATCAGCTGATTTATATTTCATATAGCACCTTCTCCCTTGAATATATTTACATTAAAATTATACATTTAATTTCCATATTCCTGCAATAATTAGTAAATCAATAATAAACACACCTATACTTTTAATTGCTGATAACAACTTCATTTTTTAGTCAAAACATATAAAATCCAGGTTAAATTTAATGATGTATGTTGATTAAACATACTAATAATTTATGATATAATAAGTCTTAATTCGGCGAATATATAACGTACTCTCAAGGAGGTTTTTCATTGTCTTCAAAACCCTTTGCACTGTCAGTCAAAATAATGATAAACAATAAATATGGACAATATCTATTAATCAGGAGATCACCTTCATGCAAATCAAATACAGGTAAATGGGAGATGCCAGGAGGCAAGATTGAGCCGTGTGAAAGCTTTGAATCCGCTTTACTTCGTGAAGTGAAAGAAGAAACAGGCCTCGACATTGTAATCTCAGGTGTTGCAGGAACAGCCCAATCAGAGACCCCAGATAAAAAAATTGCATATCTCATAATGGAAGGCATTGCGGAAACACAAGCGGTTATTCTCAGTGATGAACATGATGTTTTTGAATGGGTGGAAAAAGACAAGCTTATTGATAAGGATTTGGCAAAACAGTTTATACCCTTTGTCAAAGAATTTGTAGGCAGAAAGCAGTAAATACCGATATTTGACATCTTACTTTAACAATTATTATAATAAGACTTAATTCCAGTGTTAATTTATAGGAAAACAGAGGTCAAAATGAAACACTTATTTATAGTTAATCCTGCGGCAGGTAAAGGGAAAGCATTAAAACTTATTCCGGAAATAGAAAGAGCCTTTCAAGACAGAACCGGGGATTACACTATAAAAACCACCGAAAGACCTGGACATGCCACTGAAATTGTACGGGAGCATGTTGATAAGGAATTCCATAGGGTCTATTCCATGGGTGGGGACGGAACACTAAATGAAATCTTAAACGGTATGGCAGGTACAGAAAGCGAACTTGCAGTTATTCCCTGCGGTTCAGGCAATGATTTTATCAAAAGCATTATTAGTAATGTGAATTTGGAAAACATAATTGAACGTACAGTTAACGGTACAAAACAGATTATTGACCTTGCCAAAGTGAATGATAAGTTTTATGCAAATATATCTTCTATAGGCTTTGATGCTGAAGTTGTTTACAACACAGGGAAATTTAAAAAGCTGCCCCTTATAAGTGGTAAATTTGCATATATACTGGGTGTTTTATATACCCTTTTATTTAATAAAAGTTATAGCTTCAACATAAGTATTGATGAAAAGCATATTGAAATGAATTCCCTGCTTGCTGCTGTCGCCAACGGAAGGTACTACGGGGGAGGAATGCTTGCCGCACCAGAAGCCATCCTTGATGACGGCGTTTTTGATGTCTTTTTAGCAGAAAAAATGACAAGGCTTCGAATACTGAAGTTTTTTCCCAAGTTTATTAAAGGAAGACACTCTGGTATAGAAGGCGTTCACTTTTTTAAAGGCAAAAAGGTACGATTCAAAAGCAATGAACCCGTTTCGCTGAATATTGACGGCGAAGTATTCAGAACTAAAGAAGCATTTTTTGAGATAATACCCGGAGGGCTTAACATAGTTATACCTGCCGGTTTATAAAATACGAGAATTTACAAAGCAGTCGGAGGTTAATGATGCAAAAGGCAATTTTGGTTTATAATACGATATCCGGTAGTCACAACATGCCGCATAAGCTTAACTATATCATAGGGCGTTTTCAGGAGAGGGGGATTCTTCTTCAGCCATACAGGTTAAGCTCGGAAGGATGGGAAAACCTTCCTGAGGTTTTGTGTGAAAATGAATATTCCCTCATAGTTGCAGCAGGCGGTGATGGTACATTAAACAGCGTAGTTAGTATTTTGCTTAAGAATAATATAAAAATCCCTATAGGGATACTTCCATGCGGAACATGTAATGACCTTGCAAGAAGCCTGGATCTTCCCAATAAGCTTGAAGCTTGCCTTGATGTTATTCTTGAAGGCAAAACAATGGAAATTGACGTTGGAGTTGTTAATGAAAACGGCTATTTCCTAAGCACCTGTGCAGGAGGACTTTTTGTAAGTGTGTCCTACAGCACCAACAGTGAGCTAAAGAAGAATTTCGGTCCTCTGGCCTATTATTTAAAAGGCCTCAGTGAACTTACCAATATTAAACCTTTTAAGCTTGAAATGCAGACTGAACATAAAAAAATACATGAAGACGCTCTGCTGTTTCTGATATTGAACGGCAAACACGGTGCAGGTTTCTCCAATCTTATAAAGGAAGCGGATTTGTCTGATGGTCTTATGGATATCTTCATTGTTAAAAACTGCAAACACATAGACCTAGTCGGGACCTTCTTCAAATTCCTTGCGAATGAAACAATAAACAGCAAGTACATCAAGATACTTCAGGCAAAAACCTGCGTAGTTAACACAGATAATGAAATACCGATGACGGTTGACGGGGAGAAAGGTCCCGAGCTTCCCATTTCGGTAAGGGTTATAAACAAAGCAGTAAAAGTATACGTAAAAGAATAATATAAATGTGTTTCTATATTATTAGGGGGTTTTAATTTTGAGACGGAAAGTATTAGCCATTTTATTAGTATTCGTCTTTATATTTGCACAAACCGGTACAGTTTTTGCAAAAGGCGGCCGTTCTTCATCATCGCACGGTTATAAGAGTTCATCATCCTCCAGGAGCTATAAGAGTTCATCTTCATCTTCATCAAAGAGCTCAAGCTCAAGTTCTTCAAAAAGCAGCAGTGGTTACAGCGGTTCATCTTCATCCTCAAAGAGCAGTTCATCGTCATCATCTTCAAGCTCTTCAAGGAGTAACCCGGGGTCATACTCTTCAAGTTCAAAAAGTAGTACTGCAAAAACAAAATACATGAATGATTATTACAAGCAGCAAACCTCAAAAATGAACTACAAGAAGTATAGCCAGAACCTTAACGACAGTCAGAAGAAGGCTTATGATGCTTCAATGAACAGGAATTACAATTTCAGCAACAGAATGAATTTCGAAGACTCACTGCGCTCAAGACCGCAGAGAATATCCTATTATGACTCAAGGCCAATAAGGATGCATGTAAACACATTCTACTTTGGTGGGCCATTATCGTACGGTTCAGCTTTCGTAGGACCTTGGGACATGTGGTTTTTAATGAGAGCCTCCGATCTTTTCTGGTACCATCATTGGCTTGAAATAGCAGCTTACAGAGAATACTTTGAAGCTACAGAGTTTGCCCAAAGAGAGCAGGCAATGAATGCAATGACTGCTCAGAATATAGCCAGAAACCCGGATTATATCGACCCGGATGTGGATTATGATTTACAGTTCTCGGATGATTACCAGCAAAAGCACCTTGATTCAATGTATCTTTCAAACAAGCACACAAGCAGTGCCGGAAGTGTAATATTGACTTTCATAATTATAATAGGAGTAATCGTTGTTATGATTATAATTATCAAGAAAGTTGCAAGACCTAAATACAAACGCCCGGCTCGAAGCAGGATATATTGATTGTATAAATGGGCAGGAGGTATATATGTTTAAATGGTTTGAAGGCAAGGATAAGCCTACCGACAAGGTATATAACCCTTTAAAGGTAACAAAGAGCTCTATTATAGAATTTAACATTGGTGAGCTTAAAAACTCCGGAATGTTCAGATTTAAGAAAATTATTGAATTCAATTTCGGAAATGTCCAGTCATCAAGATATGTTATATATTCAAAGGTTGATGACAGTGAATATGTGTTTGAGGTATTCCCGATAGAAAATGGTCAGTTTGAAGCTTACCTTTATAATATGATAGACACTGTGCCATTTTCCGAGGATTTCCTTGAAGTAGTAGGCCAGCTTTATCTAACCACACCAGACGATATCGAATACAGAAGAAGTACTCTCCCTGACAGTGAAGACAGGCTTGACGGAACTTATGGTTCGGCAAAGGTTTTTGATATAGAATCCGACCAAATTGAAAAGACAGTCGGCATAACTACCTGGGATTATGAACGGGACCGTGACGGAATAATGGAATATCTCAACATCGAAATGTGGAAGGAAAACGGCATGTTCAGGATATTCAGGGGTGAAATGCTGGAAGACATATTCTTTAAGTTTTATCAGTCATCAGAAGATTAAAATTTATTCAAATATATAAGAGGAGGAAGTAAAAATGGATGTAACCTCGCTTTTAAAATTTACATGCAACAACGCTTTATTTACAGCTTCAGTAGTACTCGTAAGCTTTGTGCTGGGCTGGCTGCTTTATCGCTATGTAATACTCAGGAAAATAAACCTTCACGACTCATTGTTTGAAAAGGACAATATAGCTGCATGGTTTGAATTTATTGGTGCTTTTATTTTCCCTACGCTATATCTCGCTGCCAATGCAATAACAGGTTCCGCCAGTGATAATATATTTACAGATTTGCTTATTTGTCTGGGCTATGCAGTCATATATATATTAATCTTTACCATACTCAGGCTTTTCACAGGAGCCTTTGTAAAATCAATCAAGCTTTCTGATGAAGGCGGTAAAATAAGCCTCAATAAAGAAATCTATGTTCAGAAGAATGTTTCGGCATCGCTGTTCTCAATAGCATTTTCACTTATTTTTGTAAGCTTTATAAAGTTCCTGGACTTTACATCAACCGATGATATGGTTACTTCACTGCTTAGAATGTCATCGATTCTTGTTTTCTCACTTGTGGCATTCATTGTATACTGCCTGATTTTAAGACGCAAGACCTCACTTATCAGTGAAATTTTCGTAGACAACAATGTTGCAGCCGGAGTAGGTTTTCTTGGCTTCATATTCGCTATTGAAATAATATTGGATAATGCAATACAGGTACAGGGTGACTTTGTTTTCCTTGATCTGATAATAGTATCAGCCGTAGGACTCGTTCTTATGGGAGTGTTCTCAATACTCTTCAAATGGCTGTTCTCCAAAATTGTAAGGGTGAATTTCTGGAAGGAAATCTATGAGCAGAACAGTATCGGTGCAGCAATAGGCCAATGTGCACTTTACATAGGAATTGCAAACATAATCGTAAGCTTTATGAAATAGTTTAAATATAAGTAAAAGCTCAGGGGCTCTAGCCCTTGAGCTTTTTATCTTAACTGGTTTGATTTTTTCTATATAACCTCATGCAGCCTTGAAGTTGAAGTAACTATCGCTTTTTCACGAATCCTTCTGTAAATCTCCAGTGCCGGACCGCCAGTGAAGTCCCTTGCCTCAGGCGGATCATCCTCTATTATTATCAGATTATCTGCTTGCTCTGCAGCTTGAAGGTTTTTCAGGTTTTGTTTCCCAAAAGGCATATTGCATAGTATTGTAACATCAGATCTTTTTATCGCTTCAATATTCTTTTGAAGTAGTTCCTCGCTCATGTCACAAAATGGCCTTGTAGCAATGTACTCAGCTCCAAAGATTTCAGCACTTTGCCTGTCACTGTCCTCTGCTGCAAAAACACCCGCTGAAATACTAAAGCCTTCTTCAAAAAGCTGCCTGATAATAAGGGAAGCTGATCCCCCGCCGCCTATAATATGAACCTTTTTACCCTCATGGCTGCCTTCGTTCCTGTATATGTGAAAATCCAGCAGCCCGGTAATCCTGTTTCTATAAACAAATGCATTAATTCCAAAAACCTTTGATATGTTTTCTCTTGTCAGTACTTCTTCGGGAGTTCCGTCTGCCACAATACACCCGTCCTTCATAAGAACAAGCCGGCTGCAGTATTTAGCCGCAATCTTTAAATCGTGTATTGCTGCAATAACGGTATTCCCGTTTCCAGCAAGCTCCTTCGAATATTTAAAAATATGTTCCTGATGAGTTATATCAAGACTGGCTGTAGGCTCATCCAAAAGTACTATGTCTGCTTCCTGGGCAAGCACCTTTGCAAAAAGCACCCTCTGCCTTTCCCCTCCCGAAAGCTCAGTTACAGGCTTATTTTCAAACATGAGGGTATCGGTAAAATCCATGTATTTTCTTGCAGCTGCAAAATCCCTGCTTTTTTCACCGTGCATCCTTTTGATATAAGGATACCTCCCCATCAAAACAATATCCAACGATGGGAAAGGAAAAGAAATCCCTGTATTCTGATGCATTAGAGAAACCCTTTGCGCAATATCTCTGGGTTTTGTCTTCCCGGGCATCAGCCCTTGAATTTCAATGGAACCATTATAACGGTTAATTCCGTTAATACACTTGAGAAGTGTCGTTTTTCCTGCTCCATTGGGGCCGATTAGCCCTACAAATTCCCCCTTGGCTATATTTAAATTTATGTTTTGAAGTATTCTTCTATCATCAATTTCAAAGGAAAGTTCCTTTATCTCTAAAACATTGCTCATATAACAGCTCCGCCTCCCTTTCTGGCCCTAATCAGCAGGAATAGGAAATAAGGAGCCCCCACAAGTGAGGTTACAATTCCAACGCCTATTTCCCTAGGAAGGAGAACAACCCTTGAAATAAGATCACAAATTATGAGGAAGATAGCTCCTCCAAGAGCACTTGCAGGAATGAGTATTCTATGGTCAGGGCCTACAATAAGCCGCATTATATGCGGAACGATAAGTCCTACAAAGCTTATTGTTCCGCTGACGCATACTGCCATGGCAGTAGTCAGCGATGCAACCAATAACAGAAGTTTCCTTACCCTTGAAGTATTCAGTCCAACAGACTGTGCTTCTTCCTCGCCAAGCATCATTACATTGAGATCTCTGGCGAATATGCACATAATTACAACACATATGGTTATAGGAATGACAACCAGACCTGCGTGCTCCCATCTCCTGTCCGAAAGGCCTCCCATTGTCCAGAAGATAAAGGATCTTACCTGGTAATCATTTATATACGTTAATATTACAGAGGTTATCGCACTTAGGAATGTGCTTACCGCAATACCCGAAAGAATCAATGTCAGCACGGGAACCTTTCCGCCCTTTGAAGCCAAAATAAAAATTATGAAAGCTGCGAGAAGTGCTCCTACAGTTGAAAACAAAGGCATATAGTAAATACTTTGAGCCGAAAGGCCAAGAAAAATTGCTGTTACCGCTCCAAGACTTGCACCACTTGATACCCCGATAATACCCGGGTCTGCCATCGGATTTCGGAACATACCCTGCATTACAGCACCTGAAGCTGAAAGCGCCGCTCCTACAAGCAAAGCGACAATAACCCTCGGAAGCCTTACTAAAAATATGATTGAATCCTGGCTTTGAGGAATGCTTTGGTCACTTAACAATCCAAGGTTTTTCAGTATTATTTTAAATGTCCTGAAAAACGGAATATTAACCGCACCTATGGCAGTTGCAGCAATAACAGATACAACAAGTATCACTGCCAAAACAGGTATAACAACCCTTAGACTGGGTTTTGCTTTTTTGTCTGCTTTATTTATCCTCATATGATACCTTTCAGGTTACAGCTCTCTATTTGAACAAATCCGGATATGCTGCTTTTGCCATATCTTCCACCGCAAGTGCCATGTTTTGTGAAACACTGCTCATGTGCAGATAATTAGAAGTAATTATTCTGTTGTTTTTAATTGCCTTAAGTGATGCTAAAGACTTGTCTCCCTTAATTTTTTCAATTATTTTTTCAGTACTGTTATTTTTATCGTATGTCCATGATGGCACCACAATAATGTCGGGATCAAAAGTCACTATCTTTTCCTTGGATAACTGCGGCCAGCCTTCCAAACCTGCTTTTGAGGCAACATTTATAAGTCCTGCTCTTGTTACAATATCATCAAAATTGGTGCCCTTGCCACTGGTGCTGCCCATTTCGGTATAATCCATAATGCTCAGCTTCTGTTCGGGTTTTAATGCACTAAGCTTGTCCGATACAGCCTTGAGCTTATCGTCAATCCATGAGTTCAGTTCAGTACCCTTAGCTTTTTCACCTGTAAGCTGAGCGAGGTTGGTAATGACCCTTTTTACTTCATCAATACTATTAGGTGTACGTACCTTAAATACAGTTAATTTGGCATCTAACAGCTGCTGTACAAACTCCTTTTTTGTATAATCTGCTACAATAACAAGGTCTGGTTGAAGCGCAATAACTTTTTCTGCATTATCGCTATCAAGCTTATTAGAAATGCTCTTAACCTCTTCAGATATATTGGATATACCTTTATCATCCGCCAAGTATGTAACAGCCTTTATCCTGCTCTTATCAACAAGCTTAAGCAGCATTTCATCAGTACCAAGGGTAAGTGATATAATATTTTGTGGCTTACTTTGAAGAGTTATTTTTGAACCCGCATCATCTGTGACTGTCATTGGGAAATCTCCACTTGCGGTCATATCTGTAGTCTTGGCAGACTTTTTGGATTGTTGTTCCGAACTGCCGGCTGAATTTGAACCACAAGCAGTAAAAATGCCTGCAACCAAAATTAGAACTATAAATAATGATAAAATTCTTTTCATTGATAATTAATCTCCTTTTTAATTAACTTTCTATTCCTTTTCTAGCCGGGATCCCTTTGTTAAAGGGATGCTTAACTTCCTTCATTTCAGTTACATAGTCTGCTGCATCAAGCAGCTCTTTCGGAGCATTTCTTCCCGTCAAAACAACTTCAAGCTCTTCAGGTTTGTTTTTAAGAAAGTCTAAAACCTTCTGAGATGGAATAAGCCCGCAAGAAACTGAATTTATTATTTCATCAAGAATAAGCATCTGGTATTCACTCTCTGATACCTCTGAAATGGTATCTTCAAACATTTTTTGCTCAGCTTTTGAAAGCTCATCAAGTTCCTCTGCACTCATCTGCCAGGTAAATTTTTTAATTTCAGTCCCTCTTTTTAAAACAAAACCCTGTTCAAGCATCTGCAGGGTTTTTATCTCCCCTGTCATCATACCCTTCATGAACTGGACCATAAGAACCTTGAAGCCTCGTCCATAAGCTCTAATTCCAAGTCCTATGGCAGCTGTGGTTTTCCCCTTGCCGCCTCCAGTGTAAATATGGATTAATCCTTTCATACACTTTACCTCCAACCTTTTGGCTTTTGACGGGAAAAAACAAAACCTCCCGAACTAAAGTCAAGAGGTTTCAAAATATTCATTATAGTTGTATTTTAACAACTTAAGAACACCCCCTATCTCTCGTAGAGTACCGGTGTAAAATACAGGCAGGTCTTCTGGCTCAAGCATTATCGCTCCGCTTACCTTCCCGGTTTCCCAGTGGTATATCAAGCAGAACAAGCTTTTACAGCGGCGGGACCGCGCAGGCTTTTAACCTGCTTCCCTTTTCCTGTACTAGCAATATTTAATTTTCTATATATATTGTACCCTAATTTTTGTTTTGAATCTACCTTTTTAATTTATCAAAAATTTTACTATTCATTGGTAATCTGAGAAACAGTTGCCGATATCTCCTGGCTCTTTGCTGTTATTTCCTGAGCGGTAGCAGAAATATTCAATATTGACCCGTTAACCTCTTCCATCTTTTCTCTGAGTTCATCAGCTACATGCACCAGAATATCCATCTGTTCAAACATACTATCACGGTCTGTTTTGGTCGAGATTGCTGCATTCTTTGAATCTGCTGCAAGCTTTCTGATTTCTTCAGCTACAACAGAAAAGCCTCTGCCCTCTTCGCCGGCTCTTGCAGCTTCTATTGCTGCATTTAACGAAAGCAGGTTTGTCTGCTCCGCTATCCCGATTATTTCGTCACTTACCTGAGAGAAGCTGTTAACCATTTTAAACATGTTATCAGTGCTGTCCTTAAGCTTACTGGACATATCAACCACATTTGATATCAGTGAGGAAATACTCTGGATTTCCATGCAGCTTCCCTGATTTCCTTCGGTAAGTTCATATATTGCATGGAGAACACTGTTTATGTGCTGGTTAAGTTTTTCAGCTTCCTCTTCCTTAATTTTATGTGAAACTTTTATTTCTTCCATTGCACTATTTATTTCATCTGTCTTTTCCTGAAGCTCACGATTTTCTATTTTTACTTCCTGCCTGTTAAAATCAATACAATTCTGGATTACATTAAAACCGTTATTGATTGCCTTTGCCATACTTGAACAGGATTTGTAGCCACATGCAGAACAGTCAATCTTTCTTGATTCCTGAGTATTTTTATGCATCTTTGTAAATATTTCTTCATACTCATATTGATTAGGCTCTTTTATATCATTTATATAGGCGTTTCTGTTATAATCCCTCATGAAGTCCTTCAAATCAAGTTTCTTATCAAAGTAATCAAAAAGACTCTTCTCTTTGCTCTTGATTCCCTTGGATTTTTCCTTCAGTTTATTTTCTTTCATTTTATTGAAATTGTAATCAATATCGTCAATTTCAGTATCTTTACATGTACCTGTGCCTATATTACAGCCATGTTCGCAATTGAGTGCATCAACAAGCAAGGGAATATCCTTATTTCTATTGACTCTTGTGGAGTATTCGTCAAGGTATGGGTAAATCTTGTTCTGCCCTTCAATCTGGCGTATCCAGACATTACCGGCAACTTCCCTTACATTCTCGGCCAATCCTCCAGGTCTGCTGAACAGGAAACCCAATCCGCAGCCTATGTCCATAAACTCAGTACCGGGATAAGCATTAAGGTTGATATTCTGCTTTTGTATGTATTCTTTTAGCTTCTTAAATGTAACATTATATTTAACAAAACCCCTGGTGTTAGGATCATCAATTTCACAGGTCTTACCTATGCAGGGTGACAAGAATGCTATATTTTCATTTATGTTCATGTATTTTTTCATATAAACTGCAGTGCAAAGCATTGGACTGTGGACAGGTGCCAAGTTGTTTATAAGTTCAGGCCTGTACATTTCAACATAATTTACAATAGCGGGGCACGGCTGTGCCACTACTGATTTAAGTCCGTTTGATTTTATAGCTTTTAAATATGCCCAGGTGGTAATGTCAGCACCAAAGGAAACATCATATATAAGATTTACTCCGAGACTTTTAAGATAACCAAAAAGATTTGTATAGTTTGAAAAGCTGATTCTTGTGGCTGGGGCCGCTATTATAGATATTTTCAAGCCTTTCCTTAGATCTTCGAAAAATTCTTCGGTATCATCCGAATAATCACGTGCATTATGTTCGCAGACTTCAATGCATTTACCACATTTTATACAGTATTTGCTGTTTACATTTACCTTCAGTTTACCATTGCTGTCTGTAAACGTGGTATTGGCTGCAAATATAGGACAATCCCTTACACATTTGTTGCATCCTGTACACTTGTCTTCTTTAATAAAAATAGTTTCTGTTTTCATTTGTTTATCATCTCCATTGATTTTTTCACTTTTCACCATTTCTGGAATGTTATGTAAACTTAGAAGGTTCTAGAATGCGTGTTAAATAATGCCTCTATTATTCTCGGCATATTATGTAATTTACTTAACAGTTTTAAAGATACATTTGTTCATATTTTTGAGATGATAATTTAGCTTATCCTTTATCACAATTTTGCAGCGTTCACATAATATATTAGAAGAACTGGTATTAGTATAAAAACATAGGGAGGTATTCTAATGGCAGACGGAAGACCATTTATTGGAGGCATTTTTGCTAACCCTACACTTTTATTCTTTATTCTTGTATTCTTACTTCTTTTCTGGGGATGTACAGGACCTGCTTGCGATAATGAAATTTGCTGAAAATGTATCTTAAAAGATACTACCCTTGAAAAAAAATAAAAAACGCATACCAGCCATATAAAGCCGGTATGCGTTTTAACTTGTTTACTTGTCTATTTACTTATACTACAGCCTCTTCCAGGTTTGCACCGGTAAACTGGCTGTTGTAAAGGTCTGCATAGAAGCCGTCCTTTTCAAGCAGTTCCTTATGATTACCCATTTCTATGATAGTACCACGGTTCATAACAAGTATCAGTTCCGCATCTCTTATTGTTGAAAGCCTATGTGCTATAACAAAGCTTGTTCTGCCCTTCATTAAGTTTGCCATTGCCTTTTGTATAAGCACTTCAGTTCTGGTATCAACACTGCTGGTTGCCTCATCAAGTATAAGTATTGATGGATCTGCCAGTATTGCTCTAGCTATGGTAAGCAGCTGTTTCTGACCTTGTGAGATATTGGAAGCCTCTTCGTTAAGGACTGTGTTATACCCTTCAGGAAGAGTCCTTATGAAGCGGTCTGCATGTGCAGCTTTTGCAGCACTACGTATTTCGTCCTCAGTTGCGCCTTCACGACCGTAAGCTATATTGTCTCTTATTGTCCCGTTGAACAGCCATGTGTCCTGTAGAACCATTCCAAACATTTTACGCAGATCGCCGCGTTTAAAATCTTTTATATCCACACCATCAATAGTAATTTTACCTTTGTTTATTTCATAGAAACGCATCAGCAGGTTAACTAATGTTGTCTTTCCAGCACCTGTCGGACCAACAATCGCAATGGTGCTGCCCTGTTTAACATCAAGATTCATATTTTCAATAAGCGGTTCAGTTTCCTTATAGCTGAAATCTACATTTTCAAACCTTACCTCTCCCTTTGGAGCTTCTAACATCTTTGAAGGCTCTTTATCAGGTATTTCTTCCTGTTCGTCAAGAATTTCAAATACACGCTCCGCACAGGCAACAGTTGATTGAATAATGTTTGCAATATTTGCAGTCTGAACTATCGGCATTGTGAATGACCTTGAATACTGTATAAAAGCAATCATATCTCCTATATTCAGGCGGTTTTTAGTAATCCATAAACCACCTACAACACATATTATTACATAACCAAGGTTGCTTATGAAATTCATTACCGGGAACATTACACCAGAAACGAACTGTGCTCTCCAGCCCGCATCATAAAGCTTATCATTAATAGCTGAGAATGTTTCTATCGAATCTTTCTCACGTCCGAATGCTTTAATTATCTTATGCCCTGTATACATTTCCTCAACATGTCCGCTGAGCTCACCGAGAGCTTTCTGCTGGGCAGCAAAGTGCTTTTGTGACTTCTTTGCGATAGTAGCAGTAGCAACAATGTAAAGCGGTAATGTTGCAAGTACGATAAGTGTCAATATCGGGTCAATGGTAAGCATCATTATGATGTAGCCAATTATCTGAATAAGTGATGTTATCAATTGAGTCAAACTCTGCTGCAGGGTTTGGGCAATTGTGTCTATATCGTTCGTAACACGGCTGAGTACTTCACCATGTGTTCTGGAGTCAAAATATTTCAAAGGAAGTAGGTTAAGCTTTGTATTTACCTGCTTACGCATGTTGTAGGTAGTCCTCTGAGCAACTGTTGACATTACAAACTGCATTACAAACATAAATGCCGAGCTTAGAAGGTACATACCAATCAATAAAATTACTATATATCCAATGTATTCAAAATCATACTTTCCATTTGTCTCTCTTATTGCATCAGAAACCTTTTTCAGCTGATCCTTATCGGAAAGCATTTTTTTCATAGCTTCCATGTTTTTTGTACTTGCATCATTCTGTTGTACCGACGGAGCCTTATCAGTTGAGTTTTTAGTCATACGCTCAGCCATTTCAGGAGGCATCTGCTTGGTAAGTTCAACCAGCTGCATCCAGACATCCGCTTTTTGGTTCGCATCTGTAAGAGTGTCCAGCATAGGAAGCTTCATAAACTTCTGTGACCACTCTATCATTTTAGGATTTGCAGGCTGCTGGTTTTGAAGTTCCTGAAGTACCTTAGGATCAGTCTTCGCTTGCTCCATCATTTTAGCCTGTGCTTCCAACCCCTGCTTTATATTTTTCTGTCCTTCAGCCATTTGACTTACTGATGATTTGGCCATCCAGGCGTCACTCAGCTTATTTATCGCTTTCGCACTAACCTTTGGTGAATATACGGTAAAGCACATACTTGCTATTGCAAATATTAATACTATTAATAACCTTGTCTTCTGAGGCTTTAAATAATTGGCAAGCCTTTTTAAGGCACCCTTAAAGTTTTTTGCTTTTTCTACAGGCATCCCCATTGGAGGACCGCCCATGGGGGCACCTTGCTTTCGTCTTTGACTGCTTTTATGTTCTGCGCTCATGCTATCTCCTCCTCTGACAGCTGTGAAGAAACAATCTCGCGATAAACCTCACAGGTATTCATAAGCTCCTTATGCGTTCCCATTCCTGCAACCTGACCATCATCCAAAACTATGATCCTGTCTGCGTCCATAACCGTTCCAACCCTTTGAGCTACTATTATTACAGTTGCATCTGCTATTTCCTTTTTTAATGCTGCACGCAGCTTTGCATCTGTTTTAAAATCAAGTGCCGAGAAACTATCATCAAAAATATATATCTCAGGTCTCCTGACAAGTGCCCGGGCAATAGAAAGCCTTTGCTTCTGACCACCAGAAACATTAGTACCACCCTGCGCAATTTCAGTATCAAACCCATCTTTCATGTCGGCAATAAATTCGCTGGCCTGTGCAATCTCTGCTGCACGCCTTACTTCTTCTTCAGTTGCATCATCCTTACCGTATCTGATGTTCTCAGTAATTGTACCTGAGAACAGGACTGCCTTCTGAGGTACAAATCCAACTTTTGCGCGGAGACTTTGCTGAGACATTTCCCTTACATCCACGCCGTCTATCAGAATGCTTCCGTTCTCAACATCATAGAAACGGGGTATCAGGTTAATCAGCGTGGATTTTCCCGAGCCGGTACCGCCTATTATTGCCGTTATTTCTCCAGGCTTTGCACTAAATGAAATATTACTGATGGCAGGCTGTTCTGCTCCATGATAGCTGAATGCAACATCCTTAAATTCAACATAACCTCTTTCACCGTCTGCATTTCTGGTCTTATCAGGATCATTGATTTCTGAAACAGTATCAAGCACCTCATTTATTCTTACAGCAGCTGCCTGTGCACGTGGCACCATAATAAACATCATAGTAACCATTATCATTGAGAACATTATCATAAATACATACTGTGTGAAAGCTGAAAGCGTACCTATGTCCATGCTTCCAGCGCTGATGCGCAGACCTCCGAACCAAAGAACTGCAAGCTGGGTAAGGCTCATTACAAGCATTACCACAGGCATCATAAATGCAAGAATCCTGTTAACTTTGATATATGTTTTTGTAAGATCCTCATTTGCATTTTCAAAACGTTCCTGCTCCTGATCAATTCTGTTAAATGCACGTACAACCCTTATACCCGTGAGATTTTCGCGGAGTATAAGATTAATTTTATCTATTTTTTTCTGTACACTTTTAAACAGGGGAATAACCTTTTTTGCAGCCAAGACTATAACACCTATAAGAACCGGAATTGCAACCGCGAGTACAAGAGTAAGCGGCTTATCCTGCCCCATTGCAAGAATGATACCACCTATCATCATCATAGGGGCGCCTATCATCATTCTTAAAATCATGACTGTTACAGTCTGTACTTGAACTATGTCGTTTGTTGTTCTTGTAATCAAAGTGGAAGTGCCTATTTTATCAAACTCATTAAGAGAGTAGCTTTCCACTCTGTTAAATACCTTGTTACGGATTATTGTACCAAGTCCCATAGCTGCTTTTGATGAAAGGTAACTTGCTATAATTGAGCATATTACCCCTCCGCCTGCAACAAGAAGCATGATTCCGCCGGTTTTCCAGATATAGTTGACATCATGGTTCATAATACCTTTGTTTATAATATCCGACATAAGTGTCGGAAGATATAAATCAGCTATAGTTTGTAAAAACACAAGCCCAAGAATAAAAGCTATAGATACCTTATAGGGCTTTAAAAATTTGAATAATCTTAACATTAAATCACTCCTGTCACAATGTTATTGCTGGGTCAATTATTTTTAACTATATTCACGTAAGTATAGACACTGGCTAGAAGTTCAGCAAGTTCATCGCTTTTATCCTCTCCAAGATGCTTTACCAATCCGTCGAAAAAGTTTTGAAGTACTTTGTATGATTTGTGCAAAGCCTCCATTCCTTTATCTGTAGGAACTATTCTCACAGCACGTCTGTCATTTTTGTCGGTATTTCTTTGAACAAACCCTCTGTCCACAAGGTTATTGAGCATTTGTGTAATTGTAGGCGACGCAACATTAAGCTGGTTGCTTATATCGGACACCTTTACTCCTTGAGGGTTTTTGCTCATTTTATCATGTATGCACAGCAGGACAAGTATTTCCCTTGGCGTTAAACCGTCAACTCCGCCAAAATTAACATTCATCCTTCTGAATCTGATAAATGACTCCAATAGCTTCTTTGCTATCGGATTAACTTCGGTTTCCATTATTTCACCCCAATCAATTAGTTAACTTTCATAACTGTTTTCATATTAAATTATTATACTACCTAATTATAGTGACATTATTGTCCAATGTCAATCTAAATAATTGTATTTTTTGTATTTATTTTTTTACAAAGAAAAAGCCTGCGATTGCAGGTTTGTAAGATTTTATACTATAGTTTTATCAAACACTATAAGCCTTGATTTCTGATATTCTTCAACTCTTTCTACCGGAATCTCAAAATATTCTGCAACTGAATTTGCATCAAAGGCTTTTGGATGACTCCTTCGTCTAAGGCTTCCAAAGCGTTTCAGATTATACCTACGCCATGTTAATATAAGCGTCAAGCTAAAAACAATAACTGCTGCAGTAATTAGAAGTAATTGCAGTACCGAGACAACGCTTCTACCCCCGGAAAAAACAGCTGCCACTTGTCCTTTTATAGCCCACAGTCCTAAAGATATTAGAATACTTGACAGAAATAGGATAAAATAAATCCAGCCGATAAGAGTAATTATCAGTTCAAATACCTTTGAAGAAAGTTTCTGCCTGCCGTCTATAATTATATTCTCATCAGTTATCATGTACTATACCCCCAATCCTCTGTCTGGGCTTTCCCAAACTGCAAATTTATTTTTCCTTCGGTTAGAAAAGGCTCTCGGCAGTGCTTTCATAATTACAAAAGCATTAAAGTACCAATAAAAAACCGGATACCAGACCGCCCATATATAATACTTTATCAAATGCACATCATATCTGCTGTCTATAAGCATGGCAAAAAGAAACTGTACTATACATATCAATGAAAGATATGATCCCGACCACAGCACCGAAGCTATGTTTGCATTTCCGAACGTGATCCGTGTTAAAAACGATATAGTTGATATCATCCAACAAAAAGACCATATCACACTTATCAATTCTTCTAAATATACAAGATAGATGCGTCTCTGTCTCCAGTCCAAAAAAATGTTCCAGTGCTTGAGAAGAGCCTCAACACCTCCCTGCGCCCAACGCACCCTCTGCTTCCAAAAGCCCCTTAAAGTCTCGGGGACCAGCATCCAGCAAATAACCCTTGGCTCATATCTTACATCCCAGAAGCGTTTTTGCAGCTTCCATGTAACTCCTATATCCTCAGTAATAGTATCCCTGTCCCATAAACCGCAATCAAAAAGCGCTGCCTTACGGTAAGCTGCAACAACACCCGATACAGTCATAACCTTGCCAAGCATTCTTTGGGAACGTTTTATAAGTCCAATAATACTTGAAAATTCACAAAGCTGGATTCTCGAAAGAAGCGAACTGCGGTTTCTGACCCTTGGATTACCTGTAACAGCACCAACTCTCTCACCAATCCCATGTAAAGTAAAGTGAGGAACTATATACCTTAAGGCATCCCGGTCAAGAATCGCATCTGCATCTATACCGACAATTATTTCCCCCCGGCTTGCAAGCAACCCCAAATAAAGTGCATTAGCTTTCCCTGAGTTTTCTTTGAGATTTATTACTCTAAGAACGGAGTATATATCCAGTAATTCCTCCAGTATCGCTTCTGTTCTGTCCCTACTTCCGTCATTTATAGCAATTACCTCATAATTGGGATAATTCAAGACACTGAGGTATTTAATAGTATCTTCTATATTCTTTTCTTCATTAAAACATGGTACAAGTATTGAGACCATCGGTGTATCCTTGAGCGGGAGAGGAGGCTTTCTTTCAATTCTAAAATAGAAAAGTATACCGCCCACTACCCAAATTATACTCATAACCAAGGGATACCAAAATACAAAACCCTGTAAGGCCGGCAATATAACCCCCCCTTCCCTGCGAAAATTAAAGATCAGTTATCCCAACTGATCTCTACATACTTTTTATATACCACAAATATTAATTATATAACAAAAACAACCCTTTCTCTACTTTTTTCGACTTTATATTACATCCAATAATTATCCTATAACACACAAATAACGCCGGTTTTTATACCGGCGTTATTGAAGTTCTGTTTATTAAATTGTTATTCATCAGCGAACATATCTTCTAAGAAATTACCCCTCAGTCCTACGGACAGCTCCCTTGTTAGGGTAGCCTAAACCACAAGCCCCTCTTTCTCTATTACTGGCTGGTAGACGTACAACTCGCAATAGTTATCCTTGCATAAGGAGGTATCTATATATTCAAATCTGAATTTGCCATTAAAGCGATATCCTGAACTGTATATCCATTTGGAATAAAGCTGTACCAACAGTCTCCCTACATGTCTTCCGCTTAATTCATCAGGTCTGAAAAAACCTATAAACCGGAAGACAACATATTTATTAGCCGGAACAGTAATTCCCGTCATTCCTTCGGGGATTGATTCAAGGCCGCTAACCTGTATTGAAGGAATATAATATACAAAGCCCTCGTTGCTGTTGCTCCAATCGGTGTAACCAAAATAAACATGAGGGTTAACGGAGTTTTGTATCCTCTCCCTATTGTTGTAAAAAAAGTCACACCCGAATTTATTTGCGGTTTTATCTCCTGATTTACTAAGGAGCTGATGCCTTTCACCCGCAAGATAAAACTTCTGCCTGAAAACAAAGCTTGGTTTGTAGGTAATTGAGTTATCTATGCATAAAATATCATTAATATTTATTTTCTCGGTAATATTTAAGGAAATTTGTTCCGAACGGATCTTCAGCGGTGTACAGCCGAACCTTTTTCTGAATGCCCTTATATAAGATTGCTCATAGTCGAATCCATAGTCCATGGCAATATCTATAATACGTTTATTGGTATTTACCAACTCCTTAATGCTTTCTGTAAGCTTACGGGACTGGAAATAATCTATTATGGACTCACCGGTGAGCGATTTGAACATCCTGTGAAGATAGTACTTGGAAACACCAGTTTGTATAGATATGTCGTCCAGAGATATTGTATTATTCAGGTTATTTTCTACGAAATTTATACATGTTGCCATAGTTTCCTTTAAGTATTTCATAAATATCTATCCTTTATAAAAAGCAATACTTGTTCATTTTTATTCAATTATATATGTTACACTTTAAATTGTAAATATGGGGCAAAACCTGTAGCCGGCTTGAATAAAGCCTTTGAACAATGGGAGGTATGTATGAATAGACGAGTAGTAATTACAGGAATGGGTGCTGTAACATCTTCAGGAATTGGCGCAGATGAATTATGGCAGTCAGTGAAAAACGGAAGAAGCGGGATTAGTACTATTGAAAGAATAGACGTATCTGATTTGCCAACCAAGGTTGGCGCAGAAATCAAGGAATTTGATCCGGAAAAATATATTGATAAAAAAGAAGCAAGAAGAATGGACAGATATGCCCAATACGCCCTGACAGCCGCCGGGCAGGCTGTTAACCAGTCAGGACTTAACTTTGAGGCTGAGGATAAGGATCGTATCGGAGTAATTATCGGTTCGGGGATAGGCGGTATAGAAACACTTGAAAATCAGCACAACGTCCTTAATGAGAAAGGTCCGGGAAGACTTAGTGCATTTTTTGTAACAATGATGATACCTAATATGGCTTCGGGCCTTGTGGCAATAAAGTTCGGTGCTAAAGGCTTTAATGAAACTGTTGTATCAGCATGCGCCACCTCAAGCAATGCAATTGGAGATGCTTTTAAGGTAATTCAACGCGGAGCCGCAGATGTAATGATTGCAGGCGGAGCCGAAGCCCCTATTACAAGGCTCGCGCTTGCAGGTTTCTGTGCTAACAAAACAATGACTACCAACCTTGACCCTACAACGGCTTGCAGACCTTTTGACCTTGACAGGGATGGCTTCATAATCGGAGAAGGTTCAGGGGTTGTTGTTCTGGAGACGCTTGAGCATGCACTTGCAAGAGGGGCCAACATTATAGCAGAAATAGCCGGTTATGGCTGTACAAATGATGCTTTCCATGTAACTGCTCCCGCTGAAGGCGGTGAAGGTGCGGCAAGATGTATGAAGCTCGCTTTGGAAGATGCAGGTATAAAGCCTGAAGATGTAGCATATATAAATGCTCACGGTACTTCAACAAGCCTGAATGACAAGAACGAAACAGCTGCAATAAAAAGTGTTTTCGGAGAACATGCAAAACAGCTTGCAGTAAGCTCTACAAAATCAATGACCGGTCATCTTCTGGGAGCAGCCGGAGCAGTTGAAACTATTATTACAGCATCAGCAATCAAAGATAGTTTCCTCCCTCCGACTATAAATTACAGGACACCTGACCCTGAATGCGACCTTTATTATGTCCCCAATGAAGGGAAAAGTGCAAGGATAAAGTATGCTCTGTCCAATTCCTTTGGATTTGGAGGGCATAACGCTACTCTTGTAATAAAAGAATTCAATAAGGATTAATATTAAAATTCACAGTTTATTAAAATTTTAACCGTTAATTCTACACATTGACAAGCTACAATAAGGTCATACCAGTAAAAAAGGAGATGATTCTTATTCTAGGAAAAAAGGCAGTAATAACAATAGGTATCGTAGCAGCCCTGTCAATTCCGGCTACCGTTTTTGCAGCAACTTCAGACTCAGCGGCCGCTAAGGCAGTACGTGGGTTCTTTGGAATTGATACTTCAAAGATGACAACACAGCAGAAAGCTGATTTTGAAGATTACTCCAAAAAGCTGGCGCAAGTCCAGAAGGATTATATCAATAAAGCTGTAGCAAACGGAACAATGACTAAAGAGCAGGGCGATGCGGCAATCAAGAAGATTGACGATGAACTTGCTAACGGAACATACGGTAAAAACATGTTTGGCGGTAAAGGTGGCGGATTTGGTGAACGCAACGGAAAGAACCTTTTCGGTATCGATCTGTCAAAGCTAACAGATGCGCAGAAGTCTGTAATAATGGATTCTGTAAAAAGTATGGCAAGCCTTCAGAAAGACCTAATAACCAAACTGGTTTCAGCAAGCGTAATTACAAAGGAGCAGGGTGATAAGGCTTCTGCTGCAATTGACGCAGCTATAGCAAACGGTGATCTGAACATCGAAAGGAACTTCATGGGGCTGGGTTTCTGCAGGATTGATTATTCAAAGCTGACCGCAGACCAGAAGACAATACTTACAGATCACTCAAAGAAAATGGCTGATGTTGCAAAGGATCTTATAAACAAAATGGTTGCAAACAGTTCCATTACCAAAGATCAGGGCGACAAGGCAACTGCTGCAATAGATAATATGATGCAAAAGATCCAAAGCGGTGATTTCCAGAAAGGCATGATGGAAAAACGTGGTGATTTCGGCAGAGGACATAAGGGCATGATGCAAAACCAGTCAAACGAAGCAGGTACCGGTACCAGTAATTCAAACAGTACAGGCACCGCAGCCGCACCGGCATTATAATTAAGTAGCAGCTATATCCAAAGAGAGGGTGCTCTTCCAAAAATGGCCCTCTCTTTTTTCATATCTAAACTACAGTAAGTTAATGTAGGTGAATTTTTTTTTATGCTTATTGACTTTTCAAATAATATATACTAATCTAGTAATGACTAAAATATTAGTCCTTTTATCAAAGGCGGTGGAATTAAATGAAAAAGGAAGTCCCGAAAATAACTGATGGGGAATTAAAGATTCTGGAAGTATTGTGGAACCAGTCTCCCCAATCGGCAAGTGAAATTGTTTCAGAATTGAAAGAAAGTAATAATTGGAACCGGAATACAACCTATACCTTTATAAACAGATTGGTTGAAAAGGGTGTCGTTAAAAGGGAAGAACCAGGGTTTATATGCACTCCTTTATATACCAGAGATGAAATAGGGGTATCTGAGGCTCAGTCTTTTCTGGGCAAGATGTACGGCGGATCATTAAAAATGCTTGTCACAAGCTTTCTTGACAATGAAGCTGTATCAGATAAAGAGATATCCGAGTTGAAAAAGCTTATAGAAAAACGTATGCAGGATAAGTAACAATGGAGGTCTATCATGCTTGCAAACCTTCTTGACTTTACATTACGTTTAAGCCTTACCGGAACAATAATTGCTATTGTTATAATTATAGTAAAAAAGGTTTCCGGAAAGCTTTTTTCAGCAAGGTGGCATTATGTTATATGGTTTCTTCTTCTTGTGAAATTGCTTATTCCTTTCACAGTTTCGAGTAATGTAAGCCTCTTTAATCTCATTAACCCCTCGGACAAGATGAATTTTCTAAGTTATCAGAACAGTGCTCACGACACTTTTAATAGGTCTGTTGATGCTTTATTAACTGAACCGCATCCCCTAGAAAGTACACAAACCAACAACGTTAGGGATATTAAACCCTATAACTCCAATAACCAGAATTCATTCGGTTGGACCGAAACAGCCGCTTGTATTTGGCTGGCGGGTGTTCTTGTCATGCTGCTTATGGCTGTCTTATCCTGCCGTAAAACCTTAGTGCGCACAAAAAAGCCTTTGCCTGAACAGCAAGAGTATATATTTAGTCTGCTGAGAGAATGCACAAACAACAATAAAAAACTCATTAAAAAAATAAATGTCAGGTTATCAGATTATTATTCATCTCCTTTTATAATAGGGGTCTTCAGACCTAGTTTAATAATCCCATGTAATATACTAAATTCAATTGATATGGAAAACCTTAAATATATTCTCATACATGAACTAACGCATTTGAAGTATAAGGATCATATTGTCAGAATTATATGTTATTTACTTCAGGCCATTCACTGGTTTAATCCAATAATATGGATTTCATTAAGGTTAATGTCAAGGGACTGCGAAATCGCTTGTGATTCTGCTGTTATACGGAGCAGCAATACTGAAATGCGTAAGAACTATGCAATGCTGCTTTTAAAAACTGCTCAGATGAGTAACACACGCAGAAGTATTATACCGCGAGCTGCTTTTAGTCAAAGTAACCTTAAAAAAAGGATAATAAATATTACAAGGTTCAGAAAGCACTCAACTGCCTCGTTTGTAGCAGCAGTAATAATACTCGGAGTATTAACCGGAGTTTTGATAACTGGCGCTGCAGATAAAAAACTTGAAATCTTGTCTGACAGCTTTGATAATGTTCAAAGTATATGGCTTTCACAATACATTGGTACAAGTACGCCAGGTAGTTCTTTAGTAGGCATTGGTTCAAATCAACCAATAATGATACATTACTCATATTCAAACATGTTTGCAGACAGCAATACAGTCGGGCAGTCAGTTTATTACCAAAAAAATCTTAATAAAACAAATGATGAAACTGCTTGCAGATCATATTATGATAAGCTTTATGATATGTTCAAAAAAAATACAGGGAGGACTTTACTTAAACATAGTGACAATTTTGAAAATCCGAATCTAAGTATTGAAATCAATTATAAAGATGGACATACAGATTTTATAGCCTCTGATTCCAAAAGCAATAAGATATATAGGGTACTGGGTAATGGTAATTATCTTGAATGTACAAACCCTGAAATTTTGCCATCTATTGTTTCTGAAACCTTAAACACAATATTTCAATCCACAGGTACAATCACAGGTACAACAGATTCAAACATGTATTATACTATAAAAGTTAAAATGTAAAACTAGTAGTTTCCCCTTGACAACAAGCGACTAATGCGTTAGTCTTAATATGACTAAGCCATTAGTCGCTTGTTTGTTTATAGGGGGACATCTATGAATATAAAAATGAGAAGAAAAATATTTACTATTATTTTCAGCATGACAATTTCAGGTATGCTTTGCAGCTGCAGTATCCTTCCAGATGATGAACAAACCCTTGCCCCACCGGTTGTAAAGGTCCAGGAGACAGACTACAAAACAAGAAAAGTTGTTAGAAAGGACATTACACAATCCATAAAAGACATGGGTAATTTTGTTCCAATAATAACTAAGAATTTGAGTTTTAACCAATCCGGTGTCAGAATAAAGACCATTAATATAAAAACAGGTCAAAAGGTCAAAAAGGGTGATGTTCTTATAACCCTTGATAGCGGAAATCTTTCAGACCTCATTAAGATACAGGAAAACCTTATTAAAAAAGTACAATTACAACTGGATGATAATAATGCCCTGCTTAATAAGTACATGTCCCTTCCCAAGGACTATCAGCCGGCACAGAAAGAATTGGATGATATAAAGAACAAAATAAAAGCAAAAGAAATGGATCTTGAAAACGCAAAATTAAAAATGGGCAGTCTTAATAGGAAACAATCAGAGGCTATGCTCACAGCCCCTTTAACCGGGGTAATAACATTTATGGACCCAGTTAATCCCGGTGATTTTGCCGAAGCAGGCAAAACAATAATAACTATTGCTGATACTAATAGTTTCTATTTATATTTTCAAACACTTAGGACGGATATGAGCATGGTAGAAAAAGGCATGAAGGTGGAAATAACATATAGAGGCAAAAAATATCAAGGCCAGGTTGTGGCAACTCAGAATGATTCTTTTGAAACATTGGATATGACTAATTCGATGTTAATAAGCATAAATAATCTTCCTGCCGATGCCAGCTTTACAGATACTGCTGAATTTATTATCACAAAGGAAAGTAAAAAAAATGTAATTGTAATTCCGAAAAAATTAGTTGCTCCTGGTAAACGGGTTCAAATTCTTGATGGAGAAATTCCAAAATGGGTTGATGTCGTCACTGGTATTGAATCACCGGATGAAGTAGAAATAGTTTCAGGACTTAAGGAAGGACAAGATTTAATTATACCCGATTATGATTATGTCCGATTATGATAGAATCTAGCATCTGAAAGTTGATGCATGTCTGACTGTTTTGTAAACGAAAACAATCAAATGTACAACAAAAAGTAATTTTATCACATATAAATTGCTTCAAAACTTTTTACGCACCCGATACTATTACCGGGGCCATGGAGGTACATATGTCTTTTATAATAATGGTAATAAGAAAAATTTTTAAAAATAGATTCATGGCTTTATGCCTTCTTATAGGTATGGTACTTGCTGTAGCCCTGCTTAGCAGTATACCTATTTATACACAGGCTATTATGCAGAAGTCTGCTATAAAACAGCTTGAGGATTATCAAAAAAAGAATTCTGTTTTCCCTGGAAGCTATACATTATCTATTAACCAACGGGAATATTTGATTGAAGATAAAGTTGCAGATCTTAAGAAGAGAGGTGAGGATGCATATAAAAATAAAGATGTAATTGCTTACTATAGTAAACGCCTTGATTCATTAAGAAAAATGAACACTTACATAGATAAAAATACAGAAAATCTGACAAACCTTCCCGCACTTATGAAACTACATACCTATACTACAGGTGAGAGAACAGTTGTAACCAATGAATATAATAAGTTGGAGAAAAAAAACACAAAGCTTTTATCTGTAAGTGATTTAGGCAAACATATCGCACTTGTGGATGGTAAAATGCCTTCAAAAACTCCTGTAAATGGTATTTATGAGGTATTAGTCTCAAAACGTGCATTAGAAAATTTGAATATAACGCTGGGGAAAGAACTGATATTAGAAGATGCAAAACCTACTAACATTGCTGTTGATAACATTAAAATCAAGCCTGTAGGCGTTTTTAAGGAAAAAGATCCCGATAGTTTATTCTGGTATTTCAAAATAGCCGAAACAGCTTCAAAATGCTTTGTTATAGATGAAACTCTAATGGAGCAGATTATGACAAATCAGCCGCGCCTTGCTGTTGAGTCAAAATGGTTCTTTGCTTTGGACTATCACTTAATAAAGTTCGATAAAGTAAACTATTTGTTCGGCGCAAACAATACTATTGCAAGTGAATTAAAAGACCTTTCATATGATAATAATTCATACATTGATGCTCCGGGTTTTTTAGAGCTAAGCAACTTTAAGTCAGAAAGTACAAGAACGTCCAAGATGCTTTTGTCTTTATATATACCCATACTGATAATGCTATGCTTATATATATGCATGGTTTCAAAGCTCATAATCGAACGCGAAAAAAGTGAAATTTCTGTTTTAAGCGGGCGTGGAATTAACCGTATTCAGATACCTTTAATATATCTGTCGCAAGGACTTATACTAGGGCTAGCTGCCTTGATAATAGGGCCTTTTATAGGAATGATACTAGTAAAACTTGTTGGACTTTCAAGCGGTTTTTTGGAGTTCTCAAGTAGAAAAGCACTATCTGTTAGTTTAACCGGTACTGCTTATCTTTATTCTATGCTGGCAGTACTGCTTTCATTAATAATGATGGTTATTCCGTCATTTTCAGCAAGCAAAACAAGCATTGTAAACCTGAAACAGAGTTCTGTACGCAAATCAAGATTCACTTTATGGGAAAAATGCTGTCTGGATATTATTTTGCTTGGCTTGTCCGGTTATGGATACTATACCTTTGTTAACAGGAATGAAAACATGCAGGTCACAAATGCTTCGGCCATGGATTTTAACGTAGATCCCCTGCTTTTTGTTGTCCCCATCCTTTTTATAATTGGCCTCGGATTATTCCTCATCAGGTTTTATCCTATTTTTATAAGGCTTATACACTGGGCCGGCAGAAAATTCTGGCCAGTAGAAATACATATTCCGTTAAACCAGGTAAGCCGTTCATTGAGAAGTTATCATTTTCTAATTATATTTTTAATAATGACACTTTCAATGGGAATTTTCAGTGCAACAGCAGACAGGACAATTAACAGAAACCTTGAAGAAAAAATATTGTATAAAAACGGAAGTGATTTGGTTGTATGTCCAACCTGGCAAAAAGCCGACTCCTCAGGGGCAATCCTGCCAAGAAATATGGTAAGGAACGCCTTCGTTGTAGACCTTATAAATGACCCAGATGATACATTCTATCAGTTTTTGGAACCCAATTTTAGTGCTTACAAAAAAATAGATGGTGTAGAAAGCGCTGCAAGGGTTTTTTACTGGAATGGGATATGCGTCAAATCCAAGCTATCATTGCCAGGTAGTGCAAAGATCATGGGTATCGATACAGATGACTTTGCAAAAACAGCCTGGTTCAGGAAAGGCCTGTTAAAATATAACTTTTATTATTATCTTGGTTTATTGAGTTCTGACAGGAACGCATGCCTGATATCCAAACAGCTTAGTAAATCAATGGAGCTTAAAGTCGGAGATACAATCCAGGTAGCAAGGCCCGAAGATAAAAATCATCCTCTTGGCAACCTGACCATATATGGTATTATTGACTACTGGCCCTCATGGAACCCTCTTGCGCCTAATGACTTCAATCCGGAAGGTACCAGCCCTGAGCTGATTATCGCCAACCTTGATTACATGCAGGATCTATATCATGTGAAGCCTTATGATATATGGCTTAAATTGAAACCTGATGCTTCTGTAGAGCAGGTATATAAGGACATAGAAAAGAAAAAACTTCCTATAACAAATATAACCAATTCCATACAGGAGATTTCGGATAAGAAAAATGAGCCCAATACTCTTACAATAAACGGTTCATTAACACTTGGCTTCATTATAAGCGGGCTGGTTTGTTTTTTAGGATTTCTCATATACTGGATATTGTCTATAAAATCAAGGACTCTTCAGTTTGGTATCTTCAGGGCTATGGGGCTACCGCTCAAAAGACTTGTTTTTATGGCTCTGTTTGAACAAATAATTATTTCTGCTGTTGCCTCAATAATTGGCGTAGTTATAGGACTTATAACCACCAAGCTATTTGTACCCTTCTTTCAATTATCACTTGATGCTAATTCGCAGGTACCTCCTTTCAGGGTAGTTGCATATAAAGGTGACAGAATGGAAATTTACATAATGGTTGGTTTTATGATTGTTTCATGTATGTTAATTATAGGATTTATTTTATCAAGGATAAAAGCAAACCAGGCAATAAAACTTGGAGAAGAATAATAAGGTTAAGATGTATTGACATATTTTAGCTGGTATATTAAACTATATTTGACTAAGGTTTTAGTCCAAATTGTTCCTTCAGGCAATGCGTAATAATAGAAGAGGTCTGAGCCATGCTAAAAGATATATTTTGTTTCATACTGCAACTAAGCCTGACCGGGGCAGTGATTGCAGCAGCTATAATCATTGTAAAAAAACTGACTGGAAAAATTTTTTCAGCAAGGTGGCATTATTTTTTATGGTTTCTCCTTCTAATAAAGCTGCTTGTCCCTTTTTCTTTATCAAGTAGCCTAAGCCTGTTTAATATTTACAAAACTCCAACTGACTTTTCATACTATAGCCCTGAGAGTATTTCAAAACCGCAGGTTGATATCAATTTTAATACCGAAATAACAGATCAGCCTTTAGAACCAGTTACAGAGAGCAAATCACCGCAGACCATAGAAAAAAGCACTCCCGCAACTAAGAATTCAACTGACTTGCTGGACATTTGTGCTTATATTTGGCTATGCGGTGTTATTGCACTTCTCATAGCTGCAATTGTTTCATATTGGCGTATTTATAGGCGTACTACAAAGGTGCCCTGCCCTTACCGGGAATATATTGCAGAACTTCTGCGAAATTGTACAGATGATTCTGATATCAGGGAAAAAATCACTGTCAGATATTCAAAGCACTTTTTATCCCCTTTTACATTTGGGATACTTGACCCCTGTATTGTAATCCCCGATTCACTGATATTGGATAAACAAAAGCTTGAAATTATACTTATGCATGAACTTGTACATATAAAACGGCATGACCACACAACAAGGGTCTTGACATACATATTGCAGGCAATTCACTGGTTTAATCCTCTTGTCTGGATTTCATTCAAACTAATGGCCAAGGATTGCGAAGTATCATGCGATTCAGTCGTTATAAAAGAATTTGATGAAAATATGCGAAACAAATATGCAATGATGCTTGTTGAAACTGCACAGATGATTAATGCTCCTAAAAATTATGTCAAGGCTACTGCTTTTGGTGAAAGCAACCTGAAAAAAAGGATACACAGCATTACGAAATTTAAAAAGCATTCCATCATTTCGGCTATTTCCTCTGTTCTGGTTTTTGCCGCATTAACAGTTGTTCTGATAACAAGTGCTAATGCGAATGACAATATTCTGAATGAGAGATTTGGAAATATACAGACAATAAAAATATCCTATAAAAATGATCCCAATTTGATTCGCGTCAAAAACCTGCCTGTTCAATCGTATAATTCACTGGACCAAAATTACTTTACACTTTCAATATATAATCCAAAAAATATATTACTTTTTAATATTAATAACATTGAAGGCGGTACATATGTTGAAAAGGTATTAAACGCTAAAAGTAATAAAAAAGAGTGCCGTATGTTTTATGACATTATAACAAAAAAATCGAAGGAAAAGACGCTGATAAAAAGTGAACTCTTTTATGATATGCTTTATACCGTTGAAATTACCTATAAAGACGGAAAGGTTGATTATCTTTCAACCGATTCAAAATACGGTCAAGTCTATAAAACCCTTAAAAACGGAAAGTTTATTGCAGTAAGAAACACAGAACTATTAGATGCAATAAATAAATACTCTGCCGGACTGCTATCAGGTGTAAGTGATGATAACCTTACTGCTACAACCTATTACGGAGTACAAGATGCCGAATCACTTGGAATTAGCAGGCCTAGAAACGGTAGTATACTTCAGTTAAACCAACCAGAAAGATCATCTGTTTATGGAAAAGCCACAATTAATTTAGCTGATAAAACAGCTAAAATAGAAATTGAGACCTCTTTGTTATCTAAAATCAAAAAAGGCAATACAGTATCCATTGCAAATTTTGGAGGGAGTATTAAAAACATACCCGACATCAGAAACATAAAAGGCAACACATGTATAATTGAAGCAGATATGGAACTACCCTCTAGAATTGACTTTAACAATCTGGAATTTGATGCAGAAATAAATTGTTTTGCTGTAGTACCCATAGGGTGCATTATAAAAGGTAATAATGGAAAGCAATACGCATGGGTATCCTACAAACATCCTAAGGAAATCAGGCCCAATGACAATAATTGGGTGTTAGAGGAAATTATAACAGGTGAATCCAACAGTAAACTGATAGAAGTTACTAAATTATACGGTATGGACAGGTTTGGATCAATATTTCTCCCAGCTTAGTAAGTATAACAGAGTATTTAGTACTACACTGAAATAAATATAGATTAGATGATTATTCTTAAAATCTATTGACAAACCACGACTAATGCGTTAGTCTAAATATGACTAACGCATTAGTCGTGGTTATTTTTACATTAGAGGGGATCAATATGACTAAAAAATTGTTACAAAGGCTTTTATTTCTTATTTGCCTGGTTACCATTTCAGTAACTTTTTGCAGCTGCGGCATTCTTTCCGACGAAGAAGAAACCATGGGTCCTCCCCCAAATATTAAAGCCCAAAAAAACCAGTATGAACTTTATAAGGTTGGAAGAAAAGATGTCACTAAAACAGCTAAAGGTTCCGGTAATCTAGTGGCAACCAGGAAAGCTGACCTTTTTTTCAGTGAAGCAGGCTCAAGAATAAAAAGTATAAATATAAAATCAGGTCAGAATGTCAAAAAAGGCGACACTCTCATTGCACTTTATACAGATGATATTTCCGACAATATTAAGTTTCAGGAAAGTGAAATTCAAAAGATTCAATTACAAGTTGATACACAGAAATCCTTATTAAAAAAATATGAGTCTATTCCAAAGGATTATCAGCCCTCACCTAAAGAAATGAGTGATATGGTGAACAACATAAAATTAACTGAAATTGATCTTAATAATGCCAAAATAACTCTTGATGGGCTGAAAAGGAAACTGTCCCAAGCTGTTTTAACAGCACCCTATGACGGTATTATTACATACATGGATGAAGAGATAAAGGTCGGAGACATTGTTGAGGCTTATAAAAGGATTGTATCAGTTTCTGATCCCTCAAGCTTTCAATTGTCTTATCAGGTTCCTGATGAAGATCTTAGTATTATAAAGGCAGGTATGAAAGCTGAAATAACTTACAAAGGAAACAAATATGAAGGTATTGTTACCATGGCACCTGTAGATTACCCCGACAGCGGCAGACCGTTAAAATACATTAGTACAGCTTTAATAAATATTATGAAGCTGCCTGCAGATGCAAAACTTGGAGAAACCGTTGATTTTGGAATCGTTATTAAGAGCAAGACTAACGTAATCGCCATACCAAAAAAAGCATTAAGATCTACTGTTGGAGGTAAAGCAGTCCAGATAATGGAGGGTGAAAATAAAAAGCAAGTAAATGTAGAGACGGGAATAGAAAGTGCAATGGACGTAGAAATATTATCCGGACTCAAAGAAGGCCAGAGTATAATTCTAAACTAATAAAGCTTATATTTAGTACTTGATCTATTGGGGGAATGGTTGTGCCGATTATAACATCTGAAAAAGTAAACAGGTATTTTAAATCAGGGTCAGAAACCCTGCATGTACTTAACGATATCAGTATTTCGATAGAACCCGGAACACTGACTGTTTTAAAAGGAAGATCCGGTTCGGGTAAAACTACTCTTTTAAACTTGCTTGGTGCTCTTGACAGGCCAAACGGTGGAACAATTTATTTTGATGACATTAACATCACTGATATTTCAGAAAAGTCAAGAGATGATCTACGACGAAGAAATATGGGGTTTGTTTTTCAGGCAGTATCTTTGATTTCACTTATGTCCGCATATGAAAACGTAGAACTTGGGCTCAGAATAGCAGGCAGCCCACTAAAGAACAGGCATAAAAGGGTTGAAGAATGTCTTTCACTGGTAGGTTTGCAAAAGCGTATGAACCACAGGGTACATGAGCTTTCCGGGGGCGAACAGCAAAGGGTGGCTATTGCAAGAGCCATTTCACATAAGCCTAAAGTAATTTTTGCTGATGAACCGACTGCTGAATTGGATACACATATGGGATTACAGGTAATAAAAATATTTAAGGATTTGGTCTCAACCGAAGGTATAACCGTAGTTATGTCGTCCCATGATCCCAATATAATCGAACTTGCTGACTGTGTCTTTTCTTTGCAGGATGGAGAGATTGTGGGCCAATAATATCTTTGAAGAAAAACAGCTGGATAGTTTGTTGCTGAAAAGGAGTAAATTTTCTATGGTTGAATGTGAGGATCTTGTTAAGATTTATAAAAATGCTGATATTGAAGTTGTAGCTCTTCAAGGACTTGATCTTATTATTGAGGATGGAGAGCTAATGTGCATTATAGGAAACAGCGGCAGCGGCAAATCTACTCTTCTGAATATGCTTGGAGGATTGGATCGTCCGACCACAGGTAGGCTATCCGTTGATGGCATTGATCTTCTTAAACTTGATAATAAGCAACTGGTTAAATATAAAAGACACACCGTTGGTTTTGTGTGGCAAAACAATGCAAGAAACCTTATTCCCTATCTTACGGCTCTTGAAAATGTGGAGCTGCCAATGATGATTGCTGGTAAATTCAATAAAACAAGGGCTTTGGAGCTTCTTGAGGCTGTTGGAATGACACACAGAAAAAACAGTAACTTAAGTCAGCTATCCGGAGGTGAACAGCAAAGAGTAGCTATTGCAATTGCCCTTGCCAACAATCCAAAATTGTTACTTGCTGATGAGCCTACAGGAGCTGTTGATTCAAAAACTGCTTCGCACATATTGGATATATTCAGGGAACTGAACTCATCTCTGGGTCTTACAATTGTAATAGTCACCCATGACAGGGAGTTATCAAAAAAAGTTAACCGTGTTGTAGCAATAAGGGATGGAAGAACAAGCAGTGAATTCATCCGCAAGAAGAGTTATGCAGATGAACTGGCTGAAATTGCTGCCGGAATGCGGCTTGAAGCTGAAGAATCCCAGGAAGAACTTGCGATACTCGACAAAGCAGGAAGGATTCAATTGCCTAAATCTTACCTTGAGACTATGGGATTCAATAAAATGATAAAGGTTGAAATGGGAGATGATTGCATTGTACTGCGGCAGCCAGAAAATATTGTACAAAAGTAGATGGCGCCAACAAAGGGGCTGAGCGCAACAAAGATCAACTCTATATTATAGGGGGTGGTTTTAGATGAGGAAACTGTTAAAAGTATTTTTATCAGTTACCACATTTTGTTTCATAGCAACAATACTAGCAGCCTGCGGGAAACCAAGTCCTGCATCCTTAGGTATTCAAAGACCCTTAAGCTCTGGAACAGCATTCTATGAAGAGCTTGGGCTGGGTGTATATGGCCAGTTTAACTATGATTATGACAATAAAATAGGGATTATGCAAATCGACGTGAAAGACCTTCCAAAAGTAAAACCCGGATATAGTGTGTCTTTCATGATGTCTCTGGGGAAATTTGGTACCGTGAAAAGTCTCCCCAATGCTGAAACTGCAGATATTAATGGTAAATGTGCTGTCGAGGTAGATGTCAAAGGGGATGTCCTTGGTTATAACTACAAATTAATGTCAGGAAACAAGACTGTTGCCATAGACCTCCCTCCGGAAAACAATCATTGGTGTTTAGAAACCAAATGTATTCAGGAAGGCAATAATGGTAAAAAGTATGTATGGGCAACAACAAAAAAAGCGGAGGATCTTATACAACAGCAGGACTGGCAGCTAAAGGAGGTAAAAACAGGTGAAACCGACGGCGTAAGAACGGAAATATTGAGTGGCCTTAGAGCAGGTGAAAGGGTATTAAGGCCTTCTGATGAATCCAGCCATAGTTATTTTGATTAATTATTGCCTAAGAAGTTAAACAACTTGAAATATAACGGCTTTTGAAATTAGAATCAGCCAACAACATATATGGGTGGTGAAAGGATGAAGAGAAATAAATTTTTGCTTTTTATATTATTGTTTATAACCTCAATCTCACTAACAGCCTGCGGAAAGCCAAGTCCTGCTTCACTGGGTATTCAAAAACCTGGAGCCGGCGGTCTTGATCCAATAGAATTCAGAGGACTCGCTGTTTACGGTAATGCTAAAATCAATTCAGCCAGTAGAATAGCCAGAATAGAAGTTGAAACATCAAAGCTTTCAAGCATTAAAGAAGGTTATAGAGTTTACCTTCGTCTTGATTCAGCAATTAGCTACAATGGTGTGGTTAAAGGTCTTCCTGATACAAATATCATAGGTGACAGCAGTACATGCACGATCGAGGCTGCTCTGGATGCTGATAGTGACTTAGATCTATCGGATGATACAGAATATTCTGCTCGTATAGATCTACCTGCAAAAGACGGCATTTGGGTTGTGTACCGCGAATGTATTGAGGATGGTAATGACGAAAAGAAATATGCATGGGTATCTAAAAAGAGTCCCGCGGAAACACAGGGTAATGTCGACAGCTTTGAACTAATAGAAGTTAAGACAGGCGAAACCGATGGTAAAAGTATAGAAATTACAGAAGGTCTAAAAGGATTTAAAACGATATTTTATGCATTAAGAAACATGAAGTAAGGTGGCAGAATTAGATGTTTAAAGTCATATCAGTGCAATATGAAGGGTGTAAAATAACAAATCATTATTTTATTCAGAAAGGGTATTAATTGATATGAGGAAATTTAGCAAATATTCTTCATTAATAATATCAGCTTGCTTGTTTCTATCATGCTTAACAGCATGCGGGAAACCAAGTTCTGCATCATTGGGTATTGAAAGACCCTCTGGAGGTGGATTTATGGAATTAGGTTTTTATGGGCTATCTGTTTATGGCACAGGTAAAATCAATGCAGCTAATAAAACTGCCCGGATAGAAATCGAATCATCTAAGCTGTCTAAAATCAAAATTGGTGATCGCGTTATTCTTCTTAATCGCACGATTAGCAGGTTGGACGCTGCAGTAAGCCGTATCCCCGATGCTAATACCGTTGAAAATGATACTACGTGTATAATTGAGGCTGCCATAGAATATGATGGTGACGACTTAAACAGTTTAGAAAATATAGAACTTGAAGCTACAATAAATCTTCCTGCAAAAGACGGCGTCTGGTTAGTGGATAAAAGGTGCATTGAAATAGGTAATAACGATAAAAAGTATGTATGGGCATCAAAGAAAACTCCAGAGGAAATAGGATTAGATGAAGAAAAATGGGAGCTGGCAGAGGTTAAAACAGGTGAAACTAGTGGTAATATGATAGAAGTTACAGAAGGGCTTAAAGGCTTCCATACCGTATATATCAATCGTACACGGTAACTCTAGCAAAAGCTATTTTAGACAGCCGGAAGTAATTTTTTATAAGTAGGGAGAATAAATTGTCATGAGAAAATTAACAAAACATTTTTTGTTAGTAATATCGACTTGCTTGCTTCTATCATGCTTAACAGCTTGCGGGAAACCAAGTTCTGCATCATTGGGTATTGAAAGACCCTCTGGAGGTGGATTTATGGAATTAGGTTTTTATGGGCTATCTGTTTATGGCACAGGTAAAATCAATGCAGCCAATAAAACTGCTCATATAGAAATCGAAACCAGTAATTTGTCTAAAATCAACATAGGTGATAGCGTTGTTCTTCTTGATCGTACGATTAACAGGTTCGATGGTACAGTAAGCATTATCCCCGATGCTAATACCGTTGGAAATGATACTACATGTATAATTGAAGCTACCATTAAGTATGATGGTGACGACTTAAGCAATTCAGAAAATATAGAGATGAAGGCTACAATAAACCTTCCTGCGAAAGACGGTGCCTGGTTAGTGGACAAAAGGTGCATTACGGAAGGTAATAACGATAAACAGTATGTATGGGCAACAAAGAAAAATCCAGAAGAAATCGAATCCGACTTTGTTGCATGGGAGCTAATTGAGGTTAAAACTGGTGAAACAGATGGTAAAAATATTGAAGTTACAGAAGGGCTTAATGGTTTCCATACTGTATTTATCGGCCGAAGAAAGTAACCTTAGCAAAAACTATTTTAAATAGCCGGAAGTAATTTATTTTAAGTAGGGGGATAAATTGTTATGAGAAAATTAACAAAACATTTTTTGCTATTTATATCAATTTGTTTGTTTATTTCATGCTTAACAGCCTGCGGGAAACCAAGTCCTGCGTCATTGGGTATTGAAAGACCCCCAAACTCCAGAACAGTATTTTATGAAGAGCTTGGATTGGGTGTATATGGCCAGTTTAACTATGATTATGACAATAGGATAGGGATTATGCAAATTGATGTGAAAGACCTTCCAAAAATAAAAGTTGGATATAGCGTGTCTTTCCTGATGTCCCTGGGAAAATTTGGTACTGTAAAAAGTCTTCCCAATCCTGAAACTGCAGACATTAATGGTAAATGTAATGTCGAGATAGATGTCAAGAGGAATGTTGATTCTTCCTACAAATTAATGTCAGGAAACAAGACAGTTTCCATAGACCTCCCTCCGGAAAACAATCGATGGTGTCTGGAAACCCGATGTATTCAGGAAGGCAATAATGGCAAAAAGTATGTATGGGCAACAACAAAAAAAGAGGAGGATTTTATACAAGAGCAGGACTGGCAGTTGAAAGAAGTAAAAATAGGTGAAACGGACGGCATAAGAACTGAAATACTTAGCGGCCTTAAAGCAGGTGAAAGGGTATTAAGGCCTTCTGAACTTGATAATAGTTATCTGGCTGAATGATTATTAAACTAAAGAACTAAATCCAAAAGTAACAAAAGTCTTTTGAAAATGGAATCAACAATAACCTATAAGGGTGGTAAAAGATGAAAAGAAACAACTTTTTGCTTGTTTTAATATTATTTATAACCTCAATCTCCTTAACAGCATGTGGAAAACCAAGTCCTGCATCACTAGGCATTGAAAAGCCTACAAGTGGCGGTTCTATCACAATAGGAATTTCAGGACTTGCGGTTTACGGTAATGCTAAAATCAATTCAACCAGCAAAATAGCCAGTATAGAAATTGAAACATCAAAACTGTCTAAAATAAAAACAGGTTATAAAGTTAGACTTTCTATTGATCAAGCAGTTAGCTACAATGCAGAAGTAAAAAGTCTTCCGGACACCAATGCTATTGGCGACAGCAATACTTGCACAATCGAAGCCGCATTGGATGCTGATAGTAACTTAGATTTATCGGATAGCTTAGAATATACTGCTATGATAAAACTCCCCCCCAAAGACGGTATCTGGGTTGTAGACTGCAGATGTATCGAGGATGGTAACGATGAAAAAAAGTATGTATGGGCATCAAGAAAAAAACCGGAAGAGATGAGGCCTGAAGAAGATAACTGGGAACTAATAGAAGTTAAGACAGGCGAAACGGATGGGAAAAGAATAGAAGTTACTGAAGGTCTTAAAGATTTTAAAACAGTATTTGCCAGGATAAGAAACTGGTAAGTACTAAAAAATGGATGCTGCAATACTGGCATCCATTTTGTTATTATATATAATTATTTCAGAACAAAACCAAAAATCCCTTCAAGTGCCATAGTCATTTCTTTTTCCCGTTTTTCATCCAGCTTGAACTTACTTGCTATTTTTTTAATTATCTCCTTCAGCTTTACCGGATCAGCCATATCCTTCGGATCTATGTTTAAATCCTTTAGGATGCTAAGCAGTAATCCCTTAGGTATACCCAGGTAGTTTGAAAGCCAGTCTAACGCAGCCTCTACCTTCTTTTGGGTTTCAGCCTTCATATCTAAATCAACCTGATCAATTTTCGTTTTGATAATATTCCTGAAGCTTTCAACCGGGTTTGAAGCCTGTGCTTTTTCATCCACAGTGCTATTGCACATTAACCCTGCCATTATATCGCCAAAAGAGGCTCCTTCGAGAGAAGTACCCTGCTTCTGCCGGCTTATTTCAGAGGAGCTTACTCCTCCCGTCATAAATTGTGTATTGTTAACATAGGCCATTTTATTTCCCACCTTTAAAATAAATCTTCAGTATAGTTATCGGCAGAAGCTATGAATGTTTTTATAACAAGATAATATTTCCCACATGCCTATAGATGTTTTTTAAATAAAACAAAGACGCCTCTTTAATATTGCATATTAGTGCAGTTTAAGAAGACGTCTTATAATAATCCTATTTGATTTCCTTTTTCTTCATGTAAAATATACTTATAACCGCAAAGACAACAATGTAAATAACACCCGCAAGTATGGAATTCATTAAAGTGTTATCTCCCAGTTCTCCTTTAAGATTTGTAAGCTGTGTTGTCAGCATTATATCATAAACCGGTTGGAATTTATCGGATACATAGGTTGCAAGTAAATCAAGGATCTGCGGCAGTCCAAGAAAAAGTCCGACATATACAAAGGAAAAAACAGTGCTGTTGTTGAAAAAGAACGCCAGAAAAGTCCCGATGGAGATCGCTCCTATCCAAAGCGGAAGAGCAGCAACCAGCCTCACTATATTATCAAGAATCGCACTTGTATCATTTCCCACTCCGAAAAGCAGTATGCCGCTTCCCAAAAACACTACCAGTATTATAATTGCGGAAACCAGTGACAGCACTGACGAAACTATAAGCTTTGAAACAACTATTTTAGTCCTTGAAACGCCAAAGGATACAACATTTTTAAGAGTAAGGTTCTTTTGCTCCTCGGAGGTGGACATATCTATCATTCCTATTACAAGGAACACAGGAATTACTATCATTTGTACACAAGCATCAAAAAGTACCCCAAGGTTCATTCTGGGGACATCTTCCAGTTTTACTATGATATTGCCCATTAACGCCAGCAGTGCTAGCAGCCCGGAATATATCCAGATATATGACCTGTTAAAGTTCCTGAAAAGTTCCGCTCTAATATAATTAAGCATGGTACTCACCTCCCACCAGTTCAATAAAATAGTTCTCAAGGTTTGAGCCCATCTGATTAATCATATACAGTTTTACCCCATTTTTTACAAGTGTTTCAACTACAATTTCAGGGGAATCCAGCAATTCAAAAAGCCTTATCTGATTATCCTCCAGAACTTCCATCCTGCTGCAGCCCAGCTGTTCCCTAATTACTGCACAGGCCTTATCCGTATTATCAACCTTCATAAGCAGTGAGCTTGTGCATTTATCCAATAAATCCTGTGCTGATATTTGTTCTACCAGCTGGCCATTGTTAATAAATCCATATACGGTTGCAATCTGGGAAAGCTCGCTTAAGATATGGCTTGAGATAATTATCGTTGTATTCCTTTCTTTATTCAGCTTTAAAAGAATGTTTCTGAACTCTACAATTCCTGTCGGATCAAGACCGTTTATAGGCTCGTCAAGTATAAGAAGCTCAGGGCTTGCCATAAGTGCAAGAGCCAACCCTAAACGCTGCTTCATTCCGAGTGAAAAGTTCTTGAAGTTCTTCTTGCCTACACTATCAAGGCCGACGAATTTGAGTGCATCATCAACAATTTTCTTGTCTTCAATCCCTCTTTGTATTCTATAATACTCAAGGTTCTTTTTAGCAGACAGATAGGGGAAAAAGCTTGGTGTCTCAATTATACAGCCTGTCCTTGTCCTTGCGGCAGAAAGCCCTTGTGCAGATGTTTCGTTGAAAAGTTCAATTTGACCGCTTGTAGGCATGGAAAGCCCGCATATCATCCTGATAAGAGTAGTCTTACCCGCTCCGTTCTTACCTACAAGACCATAAATATCTCCCTGTTTAACCGTAATATTTACATTATTTACAGCATTATAATTATTGTACTTTTTGGTCAGATTGCCTGTTTTAAGCACAATCCCTTCCATTTAACCAACTCCTTAACATTAGATTACTGTTCTATTATGCATATTTTTCCTTACAACTGTATATTATACAATAAAAAAAGTCCAATTGTCTGAACAATGGACTTTTAAATGTTCAATTATTGCCCTAATTATGCTTTTACTAGGCTTACAAACTTTCTTGTGGTTATAATGTAAAAGCATATATAAATGAATACATAAACAGTGATGCCCGCCAAGAACGGTATCAACAAGCTTATTTCGAGATATTTGTTAAGGAACTTCTGCAAAACACCTATCGCCATGAACGCATACACAGATCCGACTATAAGAGGAATCATATAGCTAAGTCCCACTTGTTTTGACACTGCACGCCGGAGTTCATTTTCACCCAATCCAAGCTTGATTAGAACCTCATATTTTTTCCTGTCTCCGATAGCATCACTTATCAGCTTCATATACATGATACTTGCAGTTGAAAGCATAAACACCAGCCCCAGGAACAGTCCCGTAAACCTTACAATACCACTTACCTCATTATAAGAATTATAATAGGTGATATATGAATCCAAATTGTTTTCAAGACCTTTTATTTTGCTCAGTTCATTTGATAACACAAGTGAGTTTGCCTGATCGCTTACCAGTATACCATAAAAGTCTTTTTCATTTCCTCCTGCCTTAAGAGAATTAACCTTGAAAGTTTTATAATCATTATCCGTAAGTATTATTGTGTTATTTTCAAACCTGCCGCCAAGCAGAGGGGTGTTTTCCGTCTTTACAATTCTTATGTTTGAACCATACATATCAAGCAACTGATTGTCCTTGAACCCGCTATCATTAGCCGATATTGTAGAAAGAGCCGAACCATCCGTCAATTTTCCAGCTTCTCGTATGAAAGTGTCCTTGCCATCCGAGTTAAGACTTTGAACAATTTTCTTATAATCTGAAAGCCTTATAACAGGATAAACCTTTTGAAGGCTATTATTTTGTTCCTTATAAAGCAGGTACTTAATGCTGACGTCAAGCAAGACCTTATGCCCTGAAGTGTTGATTGTATCCATTACTCTATACTTAACTGAATTGTCGTCCGACACATAGGTAAAAGAGTAAGGGTAAGCAATTTTAACGGTGCTGTTGAATAGATGCTGTACCGAGAAAGCAGCACCTATGGATGTTATAGTAGCAGCGGCTATTATTGATATACATGCAAGGGTCCTGTAATTATACCTTATTCTATAGGCAATGTTGGAAATACTGATTATATTGACCCCTTTATACATAACCCTTTTGTTGCTTGTCATAAGCTTAATCACAACCGACAGAAATGAGCTGAACAGCAGGAATGTCCCCAAGATAATACAGAACATTGCAGCAGTGCCCTTAATGACAAACGTGTCATTAAAAATATCCCTGCTGAATAAGTACCCTGCAAAAATGAGCAAAACAGAAACAATACCTGTAAAATATCTGGTTTTTAAAAGCCTATCTTCCTGTTTTTCGGAATTCAAAAGCTCAATAAGCGTACTTCTTGATATACGGATAAATCCCTTAATTGCGGCGAATATAAAAATAAAAATGAATACCAGAGAAGTGATTATAATTGCTTTTATAGATATAAAAAACACTGCCTGGGATTTTAAAACAGCAACCTTGGTTAACAGCATAAGAAAAGCCTTTTGAAAGATAATTCCGAAAAACAATCCAAACACAAGCGATATAACTCCCAAAATTATTTGTTCAATGGCAAAAACGCCTGCAATTCTGGAATGATCAACTCCCATGAAAGTATAGATACCTATTTCCCTTTTCCTTTGCTTTAGGAAAAATGAATTGGAATAAAGTATAAAGAACGATATGAAAAATATAAGTATCAAGGATGTCATGTAAAGAGTCGCATTTATGATAACCTTGTCCGAACCTCCTAGACTCATTGAAGGGTTGAATAACAAAGAAAAAAAGTTTAAAAAAACAGCTATGGAAAAAACCATACAAATGATATTGAATTTAAACAGTCTGAAGTTGTTTTTTACATTAAAAAAGGCCAGCTTAAAAGCACTCATTCCTGTCACCTCCGCTCAGCGAAGACATCATAGAAAGTATCCTTTGATAGAGCTCTTTTCTTGATGTATCCTTATATAATTTTGCATGAATCTGACCGTCTGCCAAAAACAGTACTCTTTTGCTGAAACTTGCCGCAAATGCATCATGTGTTACCATTATTACAGTTGTTCCAAGCTTTTCATTCATATCTGCGAAGCAATTAAGAAGCTCGGTTGCAGACTTTGAGTCAAGTGCACCTGTCGGCTCGTCTGCAAACACAACAGCCGGTGAAGTAATCAATGCACGTGCTGCAGCTGTTCTCTGCTTTTGTCCGCCTGAAAGCTGATATGGATATTTTTTGAGCTGCTCTTCTATTCCGAAAAACCTGCTCAATCTGTCTACCTTTTGTTTTATATCATTGTGGGAAACCTTGTTCAAAGCCAGCGGAAGAGCGACATTGTCCTGTATTGTCATGTTATCCAGCAGGTTATAGTCCTGAAATATAAACCCTATGTTATCCCTTCTGAACCTTGAAATATCCTTTGTATGAATTTTTGATAAATCCCTTCCGTTGAAAAAAATGCTTCCAGAGGTCTGCTTGTCAATTGTCGAAAGTAAATTCAGAAGAGTTGTTTTCCCAGACCCTGAAGGCCCCATTATACTTAAGAATTCTCCCTTTTCAACCTCCAGATCAATACCTTTAAGCGCGGCAAACTGTACCCCTTTTTGGCCATATACCTTTTTAAGCTGATGTGTTTGAATAATACTATCCATTAATGACACTTCCTTTTCATTAAACTCTATGTCATCATTATAAATATCGCGTTATCCGGCTGCCATCGACAGATGTTACATTTCACAGCTTCAATGTTACATTTTTGTTAGGTGAGTATTAATCACTTAATCGGGAAGTGATGTATAATCGGATATTCTATAAAAGGTAATGGTGAATTCAGTATAGACACCAGGCTGAGAGGTTACTTCTATCCGATGTCCCAGCTTGTCCAGCATCTTTTTGGTTATGTACAGTCCCATGCCGGTAGATTTGGAGATATTGGCACCGTTGTTTCCGGTAAAACTTTTATCAAATACACGTGTTATATCCTTCGGAAGAATCCCTACACCATTGTCTCTGAAAACAAGCTTAACATTGCCGTTTTCATCAGATGATGCATTGATGTCTATAAGACCGCCGTGGTTCACATATTTGTATGAATTGTTCAATAACTGGTCCAAAGTGTAAGAAAGCCATTTTTCATCCGAAAGTACTGCATAATCAAGATTTGACACGTTAATTTCTATGTTCTTGGAAATAAGCAAAGTAGAATTCCTTTTAACCGCGCTTTTAACTGTCCTGTCAAGTTCAACACTTCCAACCGCAAGGTCTTCACTGTAGTTCGTTGCCCTGCTTATATGGAGCACCTGGTTTACAAGAAATTTTATTCTCTCAATTTCTGTCCGAATTTCATTTGTAGTAGCTGTATCACCGGCCCTTTCAAGAACTAACTCAGAAACCGATACCGGAATTTTGATTTCATGCACCCATTTGGTTATGTAATCATTCAATTCATCAATAGATTCCTTAAGCTCCCGAACCTGCAATTCCGCTTTGTCATTCTTGTTATTTATGAGATCCCTTATCATCAGGGAATAGAAGGAATTATCCTGCGGTACTGACCCATCTGTATTTTCTTTTAAATTCAAGACATCCCGTAGCGACTTGTATTTCCCCCGCCAGCCTATATAGGTGCTAATGCTGAAAATAAGAGTAAATACAGCAATAAGAACATTAATATAAATTATGTCTCCCGTAAACTTACCAGAGTCTGGATTTAATAGCAAAACGAAATTAACTGACAGTATTATAATGATTATTAAACCCACTACGGTCTTATTTGCCTTAATATATGAGAAAATATTCATAATATTATGTATCCTTCTCCCTTACGAGTTGATATAAGGTTTTCTATACCAATTTCAGCGAGCTTGCTTCTTATACGGTTAATGTTTACGGTTAAAGTATTTTCATTAACATAATAATCCTCATCCCAAAGAGCTTTCATAAGCTTTTCACGCGACACAAGCACTGCCTTGTTTCTCATAAGCATGCCGAGTATTTTAAATTCGTTTTTAGTCAGCTCAAGCTTTTTATCCTTAAATAAAAGTGTTCCGCTTTCTGTATCCAGGATTATTCCTTTATATTCAAGGGTATCTCTTTTTTCGTTCTGGTAATCATAGGTTCTTCTTAGAAGTGCCTGGATTTTTGCCAGCAGGATATCGGGTGAAAAGGGTTTTGTAACGTAGTCATCGGCACCCTGATTGACAGCCATAATGATATCCATGTTTGAATCCCGCGAGGAAAGGAAGATTATAGGCGTCTTGGATATATTCCTTATTTGCCTGCACCAATAGAACCCATCAAAGTAAGGTAGGTTAATGTCCATAAGCACCAAATGAGGTTTTATATCAATAAATTCCTTTAAGACATTTTCAAAGTCATTTATCCGTTGTGTTTCAAAGCCCCACCGTGACAGGTGATTTCCTATATTAGAACAAAGTGAATCGTCATCCTCAATTACCAGAATGTTATACATACTATTCCCCCAACAAATTATATCAACTTAATCGCTTATCTCCTAAATACATTTTATCAGAAAGATGTGTATCTTATATTATTTTTTATTTCACACTAACTACTTGACTTTTTCAAACTACAAGTGTAGATTAATAGCATAACTACAATTGTAGATAAAAAACAAAGGAGGTTAGCCATGGAAAAACCACCAAAAATAACTGATGCAGAATGGACAGTTATGAAAATACTATGGAAAAACCAGAAATGTACTTCATCAGATATTATAAATGAATTATCGGGAAGCAAGGACTGGAGCCCAACAACAATCCAGACTCTGATTTCAAGGCTTGTTGAAAAAAAGGCTATAGGCTATCAGAAGGTCGGAAGAACCCACCACTATTATCCCCTGGTAACCGAAACCAATTGTCTTAAAGAAGAAAGACAGACATTCTTAAAACGCCTTTACGATGGTTCACTAAGCTCATTGATGGCAGGTTTTCTTGAAGATGAGAAGCTGACACCGGATGAGATAAACAGGCTGGACAGTTTGCTTGAAAAGTACAAGAAACAAAAGGAGTAATTATGAAAATTTCTATGTTCACTGATTGGCTCCTGTATTCTTCAGCCACAGCAGGTATACTTGTGCTTATTATACTTTCAATAAAGGCCATCTGCAAAAGTAAACTGGGACCAAAAGGCCAGTATTATATATGGTTTCTGATTTTTATTAAATTGCTGGTTCCATTTTCTCTGCATAGTCATGCAAGTATTTTTAACCTATTTCCATCTGATGAAGGCAAATTGCATTTATCATTAGAAAAGACCGTTACAGAGGAACGCGCATTCCCCCATCCCGGCCTTGAAAAAAAAGAAAATACCTTAAAAACAATTGTACCATCTACAAGCGAAGAACTCAATTCCAAAAAGCCAGACAATGTTACAGCATCTGTAACCCCAAAATCGGAAAATACTTCAGAAAAGACGGCGGAAATACCTATGGGTACCGTAATAATTCTTGTGTGGTCTCTTGGAGCACTGATTACAGGGTTTTTTATACTATCAAGAGATATCCTCTTTTGGATAAAGATTAACAAAAATCACCCTGAAAGAAATACTGTTCTGGATGAAATAATTGCAGAATGTACAGGTATTCTACAATTTAAAAGGCATATTGCCGCTGTAGTAACCAGTGATGTATCTGTTCCGGCTGTATACGGAATTATAAAGCCAAGGCTGTTATTCCCTCAGAACATAAATGACCAGCTTGGCAGGAATGAAATAAAATACATAGTACTTCATGAATTAGCTCATGTAAAGAGACAGGATATACCTGTAAATTGCATTATTACGTTATTGAAAATAATGCACTGGTTCAATCCCCTTATCTGGCTTGCCTTCAGCAAAATGAAGTATGACATGGAAGTAGCATGCGATGCAGCAGCACTGCAGCATTTGAAGCCCGGCGAATATACAGACTATGGATTTACAATAATAAAGCTTCTGAAAAACATTAATCAAATGCGTAGTATTTCAACGGCAGCAGGTATAATAGATAAAAAATCACACATGGAAGGAAGAATCAATATGATATGTTTATTTAAAAAGAATTCATATAAATGGTCTGCGGCAGCTCTGGCATTAATTACTGCCGTAGGTGTAATAGGGCTAACTGTTCCTATAGAAGCAGCACCTTTAAATAATACCCCCGTTAAATCAGTAGAGGCTTCATACACTCCTAAAGCATCCGCAGCCTCAACCGCAGAGGGTAAAATAATTAATTTCCCCGATAAAAAGCTTGCTGAATGTATTGCAAGAGACAGCCACCTGCCTGCTGGCAGTGTTATACGGGAAGGGGACCTCAGGGAGCTTAAACACTTAAAATTACTTGAGGTATATAACCTTGAAGGGATACAGTCCTGTACAAACCTTGAATCACTAAATTTTGAGAAATGCAGTGTACGTGATATTTCTCCTTTGCAGAAGCTATCCAAACTAAAGGACCTTATCATTCAAGGTAATACTGTGAATCTTGATCTTAAGCCATTGGCTGATATACAGCAGTTAGAATCCTTACGGTTGGATGAAGTAAAGAATTTCGAGATATTTAAAGGACTTAAAGAATTAAAATCGCTTACTATAGAAAGTATGGATGGGATTTCAGATTTGAAGGATTTGAAATTATGCAAAAGCCTTGAGAGCCTATCTATAAGGAATTCGGGAGAAGGCTTCAAAAGTATTGAGGGTATTGAGGAATTACCTAACCTGAAGGAGTTATCTATTGATTTTGCAGAATGGAATACCCATCAAAAGGGTTTAAAGTCTTTTCAGTTTGATATTAGCCCTATAAGTAAACTTACAGACCTTCAGTCGCTTACCGTCACAAATGTAAGTGATATGGACAGTCTCAAGGTTATTTCAAATTTGACCGACTTAAATAAATTAAGCATAGGCGTAAACAAGGCTAGTTTTAATCCTAAAATCATTTCAAATTTAACTCATTTAAAAGAATTGTGTCTCAGCGACCTAAGTACAGATAACCTCAATGATTTGTCCGGCATGACCGAGCTGGAGGCACTGAGTATATTCGGTAGTAAATTTAAAGATATCAGTGCAATTTCAAAATTTACAAAATTAAAATTACTGACCCTTAATGATAACCAGATAGCCGATATACAACCACTGTCAGAATTAAAGGGACTGAATAGCCTAGACCTGTCTTATAATAAAGTAAGCAATATATCAGCTCTTACAGAATTAAACAACTTAAAAGAGTTGGACATATCGGGCAATTCTATTACCAACCTTAAATCCTTGCATTCTTTAAGCAGCCTGGAATCACTCTATGCAAGCCAATGCGGTATAAGTGATATCAGCCCGCTGTCGGGACTGAAAAATCTTAAGCGCTTAGAAATAGGGGATAACAAAATAAGTGACATCTCAAGTATTTCAAGCTTATCATCCCTGGAGGAATTAAACATTACATATAATCGTGTACGTAATATTTCAGACCTGAAAGAATTGCAAAATTTAAAATATTTTTATGCAAGTTCCAATAATATTACTGATATTAGATTTCTTAGTAATCTTAAAGAACTTATAAACATACAACTGGGTAACAACAGCATCAGTGACCTTGCACCCCTTGCAGGTTTGAAGACATTAACGGTCCTTAATATTGAAAACAATAAAATCACCGATGTAAAACCGCTTAAAGGGTTAACCAACCTGTCTGGTCTTTATCTAAAGGGCAATAACATCAAGGACCTCAGTCCACTTGCTCCAATTTATGATAATTTATTTCGTAAGGATTTTAAGTTAAACTAAATCTTCTAGATGTATGAATAATAATAGTATTAGACTTAAAAGGGGACGTTTTTATAACGCCCCCTTTTGATCTTTGAAGGAATAAGATACGGTTTTCAATACCATGCCACTTAATCATTTCATCCCAATGAGCCTGCTTGCCCGCTTGGTTTTTGTAACTATCGCACCCTTCGGACAAAGCTCCTGACAGCAGAAGCAGCGGATGCAGTTCTTATATTTCCATCTGGGTATTGTTTTACCTTTACGTTTCACAAAGGATATTACATTTGACCTTTCAGGGCATACCTCATCGCACTTCTTACAGCCTATACACTTTTCCGGATCTACAACCGGATCGGGCGCAGCCAGTGAAGAAATGATATTATTGAGCCTGGGGCTTAGAGTATTAACAAGTTTTGCACTGCGTGAAAGTTTGAAATCCCTGCTTTTGAGGCTTTCCAGTTTCTCACCCAGAATCTCAATTTCCTCGGGAAGTACCGTCCCCCACTTGGTATCATGTGCAGCTTTTAAAAACGGTACTGCAAGCACGTTGTCATAGCCGATGAGTCTTACTGCAGCAGAATCAACTGCAGTTAGGGATTGTCCCATTATAATTGTGTTCATTGGTTTGGGTGTTCCGTTTCTTGGTCCATTTCCTTCCATTGCTACTATCCCATCGAGTATTGCAAAGCTTGTTTTAACCACGGTATTCAGATCCAATAGCATTTTACTGAAGTCTATAGGGTTGGGTATTTTTGTATGCCATTCGGCCTTTTTGGGGCCTGCTATACACCCAAACTGATTCTTAACCGCTCCGGTATAATACATCATCATATGAGTTTTGATCTTGGGCAGAGTTATAACCACATCAGCCTCATACGGGGCTCTGGCTATGTCCCAGTATTTATACATAAGAGGGTTTTGCAGTTCCACATGGACTACATCATTGAAATCTACAAACTTAACTCCATATTTTTGTGCCACTTCCATTAATCCTGACTTCTCAGCCGCTTTTCTTGTATCGTCTGACCCCGGTGAATCGCCAAAGCTTATATCACTGCTGTACTCTTTTATAATACGTACCACAGCTTCAAAAACCGCATAGTGCGTAATAACGGGAGAACCCTTTTCTACAACACTTAGGAAATTGGGCTTGAGTAGCACACTGCTGTTCTCCGGTATAAGCTTTCTTAAAAAGGCTTGCCCGCCTAACAGTTCGAAGCCTTCCCGGAGTTTATTTTCAACTTGATCAGCATCGTATTCATTACATTTCAATAAAGCGATCTTTTCCATACAATACCCCTAGATTGTGTACTTTTTAATATAATTCTATCATAGTTTATCCTCTATTTCCGACTTCACACAATAATGGCTGATTAAAATTTTATGAGTGCCTAGGCGTTTGTATAATTAAAAGATTTTGTCAAAAATATGTAGCCTTGTGATATAATAGTTCCAATAAAATTATTAGGGAGGGTCAAGATGTCTGGAATTTCTGATGCTGGCTTATTTTTTTTGGTAACCTCAGCAGTTATGCTTGTTGCCATATTCATTTTTGATTTGGTAACCAAATATAAGGTTTGGGAGGAAATAACCAAAGGTAATCTTGCTGTAGCCTTTTCACTCGGAGGTATTGTTCTTGGAGTTGCAAATATAATGCGCTTTGCCATTTCTTCCAATGATAAATTATTGGAGACTATAGCCTGGGGAGGCCTTGGTACACTGGCCCTGTTAATAATTTATTTCGCCTTTGAGCTTTTGACACCCAAACTGAATGTTTCGGAGGAAATTGCAAAAGGCAATAAAGCGGTTGGTTTCACCTCTTTTATATTCTCTTTGGCTTTCAGCTTTATAATCGGCGCAAGCATATCTTAAACGGAGGTTTAATAATGTTTATTAAAGATATCTACATATATACTCACTTCGAATCATGGCTTGATGAGACACCTGACGCAACACTTAAGGGCTCTGTAAGTTTAAAGAACAACAATATTATAGAAATTATCGATGAGCAGGGCTTAACCCAGATTATAAATATGGAGAAGCTTTTTGCAGTCGTATACTAACATAAAAGGTTGAAACATATGGGCAGAATGCTGCATGAAATAGATTTATACAAGGCTTATACAAACTGGAATAAAAACTCGGGTTCATTCAGGTACTTTTTTCGTTCCACCAATTTTGTTTCATTAAAGCATTACACTGATTTTGAATTAACGGAAACGACTAATGAGGTGGAAAATCCTCTCACAGGCCTGCTGGATTGTATTGAGGGCTGTGATAAAAAAAGCATGTTGTTTGTGCTGGACTTACCTGATGCCGAGGCTGTTGAAGGTGCATATTTGTTATATAAGCAAAGAGCAATCCAGCCTATACTCACCTTTAATGGCATATTACACCCAAACGGCCTTATAGGTACTAAGGAATATATCAGCACCCTGCTCAATTATGCTGACAGCTTCGAAGATTACTCCCCCGAGGGGTACTGCTTTATTCTGGACAGCAATCGTTATGGGGACTATAGTCCTGAACAGCTCCGGCATAATTTTAACAACCAGTATGAGATTGGAGAGGAAGACCTTCCTCCTGTAGAAATGCTGAAGGAGCTAGGTTTTTCATCGCTGATATATATTTATAAAACCGAAATCAAGGAAGATGTTGCTTATTATCTTAAATACCTGAAAGAGAACGGTTTCGCCGTTGACACAAAGAAATTTGAATAAGATTTATATAAATGGGTTTTCCGGGGGTCATTAATGGAAAAAAACGATAATGAAAACTTAAAAAATTCAAATGAAGATGAGCAAGCCCAGGTACGACATGTCCTTAAAAAAAGCCGTGCAGCGGCACTAGGTCTTGCAGTCTTCTTAACCATGAGTACGGCTCTTACAGGCTGTGCCCATAACGAGGAGGATGAAGAAGACGATTCCTATTACATTGGTGGAGGGCATGGGGGAAGCTATTTTTTCTATAGCGGAGGGGCCTATAACAAAAGTTCGTGGGGAAAATCCTATGGAAATGTATCCTCAAGCCATTCTTATTCCTCCGGCAAAGCCGGCAGTGTAGGTAGCTGATATGTATTCCATGCAGCGCAGCTTAACTGATAAATTATTGTTCGATTACTACCTTGTAAGCTCGTCAAGAGAACAAGAAATATTTTCACCATACCCTTACTATCTTGATAAAACCTTACACAGCCAAATGGTACAATCGGCACAAGTACTTGATAACCTTGTCCGGAGAATTATAGAACGCTTCATTAAGTCACAGCGGATGTTAGAAATAGATGAATTCAGCTTGTTAAACAAGGTACTCGGGTTAAAAAATAACATTCCCCCTTTCTTTTGGGCGCGTTTTGATGCATTTTGCCGTGAAGGTGGAGGAATTTTCTTTAGTGAGTTTAACTATGACAAGCCTTGTGCCCAAAGAGAAATACTTATGTCATGTATAAATTCACCCGAAAGCAGCCCAAGCAGCAGTTTTAAGAATACTTTTAAGGAATGTTTCAAAAAGCATTCAGAAGACATCCATGTACAAGATAAAAAGCCAAGAATTGCAATAATGGTAGACCCAAGCCACTATGAAGAAGTCAATCTAGGTTTTCTTTACATGACAATGCTTGAGGAGCTTGGATATGAATTTATTCTTGCAGGCGGAAACAATTTCGAAGTTAATAACGGGAAAGTAACCGTATTTGGGGAAGAGATAGATATAATTATCAGGCAATACCCTACTGAATTTTTAAACGAAATCCCTAATTTTGATAAAATACTTGAGCTTTATGAACAGGGTAATGTTCTTATAGTTAATGATCCCAGAGCAATTATAGGTCAGGCAAAAAGCCTTTTTTCACTACTTTGGAAAATGGTTAAAAGTAATGACCCTTTTCTGAGTTCTGAAGAAACTGAAACGATAAGAAGAACAGTTCCATACACAAGAATTTTTTTCCCGGAACTGATTGAAGAAATTAAAAGCAACAAGGATTCGCTTGTACTTAAGCCAGTTTTGGGCCGTTACAGTGAACATGTATATATTGGAAGGATGCTGACGGTGCAAGAGTGGGATGAGGCTATTTCATATATACTTGAGAGCAATAAGAAATTTATTGTACAGGAATTCTGCCCCATAAGAAAAGAGAATACACTGAAATTTGACGGACTAGGTTTCAGCAATACCGATGCCTTCGGAAATTTTGGTATATATCTTGCCGACAGCGCTTATTGCGGCACTTGTGTACGCTGGAGCACAGACTACTTATCAAGGGATGATGTAGTATGGATAAGTCCCGTCGGTTTAAGGGAAAAAAGCTTATATGTAAAGAAATTTGAAAGTCCCGATAGGGATAAAATATGGCTGGATATAAACAATAAAGCAGCGTTTGAACACGGTTTCACAGGTGGATATACAGGTATTCAGCAGTCCTTTTCGCTAGATGCGCTTATTCTGGACAATGAGCTTGAGAGTGAACTGAAATATGCTTCAAATAAAATGTCCGAACTGATTTTTAAAACCACTAAATTTGTAATGAATAATTCAGAACTATTTTGCCCTGTTCTTGGTATAAGCGACAGCTTGATAAACCTTGTAAGACAGCAGCAGACTGATGAAAATGTTTTTATAGGAAGGTTTGACTGGGTTATTGATACGAAAGGCTGCTTAAAGCTGCTGGAGTTCAATTCGGAAACTCCTGCCGGAATGCTTGAAAGTCTTGTACTTTGCAAGATGATTAAAGAAGCCTGCGATTGCAATGAATTAAACCCAAACGAGGATATGTCCGCTAGAATATCTGAAGTATTTGGAAAGATTTTGGACGATTACAAACTTAAAGGCAAGAATATAGGAATTGTTTCAACCACCTATTATGAAGACTGGTATAATACATCTGCCTTATTCGATTGTATAAAGAATCTCCCGTATAACTTCGTAATTGGCGAAGTATCAGGACTTGAATCCAGGGATGGGAAACTGTTTCTTTACGGCAATGAACTTGATGCAATATACAGGTATTACCCTCTGGACTGGTTAGACAGTGAGGAGCGCTTTAACGGTATAATTGCAGCACTGGGTAAATACACTCCCAGCATCAATCCTCCTTCAACCTTAATAAGCCAGAGCAAAGCCTTTATGGCACTGATATGGGAGCTTGAAGAAAAGGGTTTTTATACAGAGGAGGAGAAGGCACTTATCCGAAAATATATTCCCAGAACTGCCCTATCTCCCGCTAAACTGCACACCAGAGATTTTTGTGCAAAAAAGTTTTTTGGCAGGGAAGGCCAGGATATACAGTTTGGATTGAGTGGCAGATTTCACATAGAAAACCCGAATGACTATATATTTCAACAAAGGGTTGATATACAAAGCATTGAATTAAGAATAAATACAGCTGTCAAAACAGTTGTTGAACCTGTTTACCCTGTTATAGGAACATACATTATAGGTGATAAATTCGGCGGTATATATACCAGGGCAGGCGGAAAAATCACAGACAAGTGGGCAATCTATATCCCTACATATTTTAAGAGTTAGCTTTGCGAGGTGCGGAATGAGTAAACAGACTGTTAGTACCAATAACAAAAAGAATGCTTCAAAACCCAAGAAGAATAGAAAACAGAATATCCTTATCTGGGCCTGTATTTCATTTTTTGTTTTAATTATTACGTTTGTAATTATCAATGACAGTATATCAAGAAATTATTATGTAAAAGATCTTAGAGTTATTAAGGGAACCATCATAAACAGAGTAATAGACGGTGAAAAAATGTATTTTAAAATACAACCAGACTCATCCGAACCAGTTTTATTTACTGATGACAGCTCCTGGATTGAGGTTTCTTCGGACTTTTATAATAAGAAAAACCAGCTTGCCGAAGTTGGGCTGCTTGCTGCTTATTACGAACAATACAAACCCAAGTTCTGGGGCATTTTCGGCAATTCGGGCCAGAAACTTGAAAGCTCTTTCTGGGGTATTGAGGAAATTTATGATTCAATTGATGCCGCCCAGCAGTCTAACCCGTATAAAAAGTTCACAGATAATGCCGAGCTCAAAAAGAAAAAGATGACTAAGGATAATCGTATGTTCTTTGTTGTGGCTTCACAAGACAGAACCTTTAATCTTGAAGTGGATCAAGCCATATATAATAAATGTAATGTAGGTCAAAAGCTTTCATGTGAATTTGAATCACTTGGCGAATCAACAAAATGCCTACGGGTAGTACCTTAACAATTTAATCCTCTTGTATTGCCTCTATTTTAGGCTTTCCTGCCTCTATGAGGCTTCTGGACTTGGTGATAACAAAGCTTAGAACAAACAGAAAAATGCCGGTTCCTATTAAAAGCCACTCAATTCGGATAACATCGGCAATCGGTCCAAAAACTAACATTGCCAGAGGCATCATCGAGCTTGATATCATTGTGAAAACACCAAATATACGTCCCAGGAAATCAGGTTCAACCTTTTCCTGAAGTAACACAGTGGATGGGGTATTGAAAAAAGGTATGGCAATGCCTGAAATACCCATAATGGCAAGGTACACCCAGAAGCTGGGTACAATTCCGAGAGCAATCGTACTAAGACTAATTATAAAACCAGAAAGTATCATTGTATAAACTTTATTTGCAAACCCGCCCCAAAATGTTATAAGTATACCCCCAAGCAGCATTCCTATGGAAAATGCGACCTCTATTGCTGTCAATCTCCACACATCCCCACCAAAGGTCCTTGTTACTTGAAGAGGGCTTAAAAAAGCGACTGGTGATATCATAAAGAAAAAGAATACACAAAATATAATGAAAGATTTAAGAAAAGAATGATTTCGTATGTAAATAATCCCTTGTCGTAAATCTTCAAAGTAACCCGTCTTTTTTGTCTGTTGGGCTCTCAAATGTGCAGGCACCTTCAGTAGGAACATCATTACTGAAACAGCAACAGCTGCTGTTATTACATCAATAAAGAATATTATTTCTACTGAAGCTACAGTAAGAAGCAACCCGCTCAACATAGGTGATAAAAGCATTATTATAGCTTGAATGCTGCCATTGAGCCCATTTACCTTTGTAAGGTGTTCCTCAGGTACAATCTGCGGAAGGAATGCACCAATAGCAGGTAATTGTATCCCTGCCCCAATGGATCTAAAAACAGACATAATAAAAAGTAAGCCTATTGAATCGTATCCCATTAAAAAGAGAATTGCCAATATAAGTGTGGACACTGCCGTAAGTGAATCCGATAACATTATAAGTATTTTCCTGTTATATCTATCTGCCCATACCCCCGCAAACGGTGATAGGAAAAAGGTAGGTAAAAAACCGCAAATAATGGATATCGTTATCATAAACCCCGATTTGGTATTAAGCGTAATGTACCAGGTTATTGCATATTGTACAAGAGAAGACCCAAAAAGAGAAAGGGTCTGGCTTAATAAAAACAGGAATATATTTTTCTTCCATGAAGCATTCATTAATTCGAATTCCTTTCACACATCAAATGATATATTACATTTCAATGATTATAAAATGAATATCTTATTATACCAATAAAAGTATTAATAAAGATATACATGAATTTCTTCCTCTATAAACCTTGCTTTTCGTCTAGAACCATCATTGTACTATAGTATCGAATAAGGATAAAAATTCTCGGTATACTATTTTTTATGAGTATATTTTAGCTGTAGAGGGGATAACGCTCATATATGAAAAATCTTAAAAAGAAAAGTAAAGAAAATTGCCAGGCTGATGTTGAGAAAGATTATAAGACTAATGATCAAAAGACGCAGCAAAAAAACATATCTGAAGTCTTAAATAAAAATATTGAAGCTATCAAAGAAATCATGGGAAACGCAAGCGATATGCTTGTCAGAGAGTTTGTCATTATTTCTGTAATTCAAGTAAAAGCAGCTATTATAGCTATGAAGGGCATATCGAAAAACGACCTTATTAATGAGCAAGTCCTTACAAGTTTGATGTCCAACCCGCAACTAAAGGATATAGAAAGTGCTGACAGCCTCTTTAGCCAAATTGAACAAAATGTAATGCCGAATATCTCAGTTAAAGCAGTAACCAGCATGGAAAATGCCGCAAATGAATTGATTTCGGGGAACTGCGTTTTGTTATTGGACGGAGTGGAAAAAGTACTTGCAATAGGATGCCAGGGAGGAAAGGAACGTCAGGTTTCACAGCCAATTACTGAAAATGTAGTAAGAGGACCTCGCGATGGCTTTACAGAAAACATTGACAGTAATATCGCCTTGATAAGGCGGCGTATCAAAAGTCTTGATTTAAGGGTAGATTCTTTTCAGGCTGGAGAAAAAACAAAAACAGCCATATATGTTGTTTACCTTAACGGGATAGCTAAGGAAGAAGTCATAACCGAGGTAAAAAACCGTCTGAATAGGATTGATATAGATGGTATATTGGAAAGCGGCTATATTGAAGAATTGATTGAAGATAACCCATACTCTCCTTTTCCGATGATTGAACACAGCGAACGTCCCGACAAGGTTTCAGCATCTATTCTGGAAGGCCGCGTTGCTATATTGGTGGATACCACACCATTTGTACTTATGGTTCCAACGGTTTTCATACAATTCATGCAGTCAGCCGACGACTATTATGAACGTTATCTTATTGGATCTTTCACAAGGATTTTTAGAATAGCAGCTTATTTTATTTCTGTTATTCTACCGGCACTTTACATCGCTTTGACAAGCTACCATCAGGAAATGATCCCTACGCCCCTTGCCCTCTCACTTGCAGCCTCCAGAGAAGGTGTTCCTTTTCCAAGCATCGGGGAGGCAATTATTATGGAAGCAACATTTGAAATTCTCAGGGAAGCAGGCCTTAGGCTGCCTCAACAGACAGGTCAGGCTGTAAGTATAGTCGGAGGTCTTGTTATAGGACAGGCAGCCGTTCAGGCCGGTATTGTTTCTCAGGCAATGGTTATAATTGTTGCCCTGACAGGTATAAGTTCCTTTGCAGTACCCGCTTTTAATGCAGCAGGGTCAGGACGGTTTCTGCGTTTCCCCTTGATGGCGGTAGCGGCTTTTCTCGGCTTGCCTGGAATTCTGGCAGGGCTTAGCCTTATAATGATTCATTTATGCAGCCTGCGTTCCTTTGGAGTAAACTATCTGGACCCGTTTATATCTGTCGATAAGGATATGCTTAATGACACTATAGTCAGAAAACCCTGGTGGTCTATGCTTTATCGTCCTAAAATTATAACCGGTAAAAGAATGGCGCGAATGCGTCCCGGAATGAAGCCCAGGCCCAATAAAGGTACAGACAAAAAAAACAACGACCAAAATGACAGCAAATAGGAAGGAGCTTTTTAATGCGGCGGTTTGCCTCTCTTATACTTGTTATTGCAATTGTTGTCTTTCAGACTGGCTGTTGGAATGCACGTGAAATAAATGAATTAGCTTTTGTATTGAGTATTGCGTTAGATAAGTCGGACAGTGGCTTTAAAGTGACTGCCCAAATTGCAAAGCCTGAAGTATATAGCAAAACCTCTACCGGCAGTGCCGGCGCAACTGAAAAAGAAAAACCTTTTTGGATAATATCTGCCGATGGTAAAAGCATTTTTGAAGCTGTCCGTAACATGGCTGAATTGTCGCCCCGGCGTGTCTTTTGGTCTCATATTAAAGTCATAATAATTGGTGAGGAGCTGGCCAGGAGCAACATTCTTGAAATATTTGACTTTTTCAGCCGGAATCCGGAACTGCGCTTACGTACATGGATTGCAGTAACAGAGGGCGAAGCAGGTAAAATAGTTCAAATCGTTCCTACAATGGAAAAGGATCCTTCCTCGAATATTGAAAAGCTTATTTCCAAAGTAAACCTGTCAGGGAAAGCCTATGGTATGATGCTCAAAAATTTTCTTGAAGAATACCTGGATCCTTATTTAGATCCAGTAGCATCAAGAATTGTTGTTACTACGGTAAACTCCAAGCCGACAATAAAGCTTGAAGGGGCATCCGTTTTCAATAGCAGCAATATGGTAGGGTGGCTCGATGGAAATGAGGCCAGAGGTCTTTTGTGGTTAAAAAACAAGATAAGCGGGTCTTTAAGGGTTGTGGAATGTCCTTATGATGGCTTGCCCGTTTCTATGGAAATCAAGAAGGGTAAGTCTAAAATTAAAGGACGTATAAATAACGGAGTACCTGAATTTACAATACAGGCAACTGCCGATGCAAAGCTTACAGAGAAAGCTTGTACTACCGATTTTAATAATAAACAGGCAATTAAAGACCTGGAAAATATACTGGCATCAGTTATTAAAGAGGATATAGAGGCAGCTGTAAAAGCAGCGCAGAACTTTGGCACAGACTTTGCCGACTTCAGCCAGGCATTACAGAGCAGTAATAAGAAAGAATGGCAGAAGATATCTCAAAACTGGACCCAGCTTTTAAAGAGTGCAAAAGTTGATATACAGGTAAAAGTGAGCATTCATGAGGTGTCATTACTGGCAAAATCATTGGTTCCCAAGCAGACCACACCCGAAAATACACACTAAAGGAGAGTGCTCAAAGGTGGGCTCCGGCAAAGCAACAATTAACAATAATCAATTCAGGGCGCTATTAGTTTGTACCATGTGGCCTACAGTAATAAATTATGCCAGCGGTATGCTTGCAAGGCAGGTTGGTAGGGACATGTGGTTAAGCGGAGCAATAAGTATAATAAATACATTGATTTTTGTCTCAATTATTATTTATGTTGGCAAAAAATTTCCTGACAAAACTGTGGTTGAATATAGCCAGGAGCTTTTGTGGACTATTCCCGGAAAAATAATTGGTCTTATTTTAGCAGTTTATTTTCTCATTGCATCAGCCAATACGGTATCAATGTACATTCACCACCTGACAGATTTTCTGCTCCCTGAGACGCCTTTTTTAGTAGTAACGTCACTGCATGTTATTGTTGTAATCTATCTTGTCCTCAAAGGACCAGCAGTCATTGCAAGACTAGGTGTTATTGGCTTTGCACTCGCTATACTGTTTTACCTTCTGGTTCTTTTAGCTTCACTTTCAGAAGTGGATTTCAGCAGGCTTTCACCTTTATTTAATTCGGGCTTTATATCAGTATATAAGGCAAGTACCATCGTAGACTCATTTACCGGAATTAATCAGTTAATGATAGCCATGATTCTGCCAATGGTGCTTAATAAGAAAAAGGCCTGGAGTACTGCCGCATCCGGGGTTTTTATAGGCGGGGGATTCTATTTTTTTTATTTCATAGTAGAACTGATGGTAATGGGTCCCCAGGTTGTTGCTTTAATGCGTATCGCAAGTATGGATTTCGTACGTTCTATCCAAATCACCGAATACCTTCACAGATTTGAATCCTTCATGGTAGCACTATGGTATTGGAGTATGCTTGTTCAGGCAGGCATTTTAACATACTGTTCCATAAAAGCCCTCATTCAGACTATAGGAATAAAAAAGGATAAGGCAAGGTCAGTAGTTACATACATTTACGGAGTTGCAATTATCATACTTACATATTATATCGCCAGCGACAGAATCCTTTTTCTTAATTACAGGGAAAAAACCTGGCAGCAATTTGCACTTCCCATCCAGTATGGCCTACCTATACTGCTTCTTATCACTTTAGCATTAAGAAAAGGATTTAAAAAATCCGACAAAAAAAAGAAGCCTGGCTAAGGCTTTGTTTATAAAGTCATTGGGAATTAATGAAATACGCTTAGTCATTATTAACAGGAATACTTCAGAAATCTATTGTAAAAGCTATGTATATAAATTTTAGACCGGAGGTTTATATATTATGGATGTAAGACGAGCTCAGGAAATAGCATCATCTCCTGTTATGGCTAATGTAACTTTAGACGGGAAAAGAATTTATATTGACCACGTAAACGGAAGGATAGGCTCTGCCAACATTCATCATCTTGACAGTCCTGATTACAAGATGGAAGTTCCGTTGGTAAGTTTGATAGAACACTGATAAAACATCGGATACAATTGACTGGTTGTATCCGATGTTCATTTTGGATTTATAAAATAGGGTCCAGCTTAACATACTCCTTTGATAAAATATTATTTAAAATATTTAAACCATCATTAAGTTCACCAATAGTTTCTGCACCTGATAAAGATAATCTAATTGCAGAAGGTGCCGCATCTCCCCCTATTGCAAATTTTTCAGAAGAAATAACATTAATGCCGTTTTCCCGCCCAATAAATTCGATTTCTCTGGCATTTAAATGCTCCGGAAGATTGAGCCATAAAAAAAAGCTGGTTGGTGTACCTGAAAAAGAATGCCCGGATAAACTCTCTTTGGCAATATCAAAACGCTTCGATATTTCCTGCAGTTTTAATGCGATTATTTGATCAGCCGTACCATCCCTTATACATTCGGATATTAATTCAACATTAAAAGTCGGCACCATCCAAATAGTGTTTAATACTGCTTGGGCAATTCTATTTCTGAACTGTTTGGGAGTTATAACATACGCAACCCTTAATCCCGCATAAAAAGCTTTTGAAACACTTGCAATATATACACTGTTTTGTGGAACCAGGGTGGTTATAGCCTGCAGTTTGTTTTGATCGGCAAAATTATAGATATCGTCTTCAATAAGCATTAAGCCTCTGCGCTCTATAATATCGGCAATCTCTTTTCTTCGCTGCAAAGACATTTTCGCAGTTGTAGGATTTTGTACGCTTGGCATAAGATACAGGCCTTTAATCTTATTTCTTTGACATGCATTTTCAAGGCTTTCAGGAACCATACCATACTTGTCCATAGATATAGGCTCCAGCTTTATTCCCAAATTTTTCGCAATGGCCTTTATACCCGGATAAGTGAGGTAATCTGCAGCAATTCTGTCGCCTGGTTCAAACAGCGAGCTTAAACAGCAATTTAATGCATGCTGAGCCCCAGCACAAATAACAACATCCTCACCCGAAACATTAATTCCAAACCGTTTAACCCAATATGCACCAGCCTCTCTATGCTCCAGTAACCCTAGAGGGTCGGTATATCTCAAGAACCTGTTTAATTGTTTTTTCTTCAACAGCTTTTCAACTGCTATTGAAATGTCAATTTCATTATTGTAGAGCGGAAGCACCAAACCCAGTTCAATTATTTTATTTGTTCTTTCATCTATTTTCATCAATGAAGAATCTGTTGCAGCATCTGCTGTTATGTAAGTTCCCCTGCCTACTGTACCGGCTATTAGTCCTCTTCTCTCTGCTTCCTTATAAGCTCTTGTTACTGTAGTAACATTTACACCTATAATTTCAGCCAAATCACGGTGGGTAGGCATTTTCTGGCCAGGCTTTAAAACCCCTGAACGGACATCCCGTTCTAAAGCATCTGCTATCGCTATATAAAGCGCTTTATCTGTATCAAGCGTTTTTAAATTCCACATATTGTACTCACTTTCCAAATTGTATTACATACATTCTAATATTGACTGCATACAATGTCAATTGTATAATGGGTACAATTAACAGCAAAAGGAAGTGTTTCGATGGATAACCTTGATATTAGAAATCAAATGCTGCAGCATATATCGAATAAAGATTTATTTGAAGAAGCCAGGGCATACGCATATGAATATATGGATTCAGCCCTCAGCAGAAATGTATTCCCATCAAAAGATGCACTGAAGAGTTTAAAGGTATTCAATGAATCTTTGCCGGATTGTACGTCTGACCCTTCGGATGTGCTAAAGATGCTTCATGAGTTTGGCTCACCAGCTACTGTTGCTCAAACTGCAGGCAGGTATTTTGGATTTGTAACCGGTGGAGCAATACCTGTTTCAATTGCAGCAAAATGGCTTTCGGACGTCTGGGATCAGAATTCAGCTTTACAGGCCACCTCACCTATCGCCTCAAAGTTGGAAGAAGTGTGTGAGAATTGGCTTGTTGACCTTTTCGGCCTTCCATCTGGTACATCTGCAGGATTTGTAAGCGGTTCATCCATTGCTATACTTTGTGGCCTGGCAGCAGGGCGCACTGAACTTTTGAAAAAGTCAAACTGGGATGTGAATGAAAAAGGGTTGTTTGGAGCCCCAAATTTAAGAGTTGTAGTAGGCGAACAAGCCCATGCCAGTGTATTCAAAGCTTTGGCACTATTAGGGTTTGGCAGGGAATGTATTGAAAGAGTTCCGGTAGATAGTGAAGGGCGTATTGTTGCTGATATGATGCCTGAACTTGATGAAAAAACCTTGGTTGTACTTCAAGCCGGAAATGTAAATTCAGGAGCATATGACCCAATCGATGAAATTTGCAGCATCGCAAATGCTGCCGGTGCCTGGGTCCATATAGACGGAGCCTTCGGTCTCTGGGCAGCTACATCACACACCAAGCAACACTTAACAAAAGGGATGTATAAAGCCGATTCATGGTCTGTAGATGCACATAAAACCTTAAACGCGCCCTATGATTGCGGTATTATTCTATGTAAAAACAGAACATCCCTAATTTCAGCAATGCAGGCTTCTGGCTCATACATACAGTATAGTAATGAAAGAGACGGTATGTTATATACCCCGGAAATGTCCAGACGTGCAAGGGTTATAGAATTATGGGCAGCCATGAAGTTTCTTGGGCGTAAGGGTGTTGCAGAGCTTGTAGATGGCTTGTGCGAACTTGCTGAACAGTTTTCAGAAAAGCTCCTTGCGAATGGTTTCAATATATTGAATACGGTTGTTTTTAATCAAATTCTTGTATCGTGTGGCACTCCCGAAAAAACAAAAGCTACTTTAAAAAACCTTCAGATATCTGGAGAATGTTGGTGCGGAGGAACAGTCTGGCAAGATCAGCCTGCTATTAGAATAAGTGTCTGTTCTTGGGCAACAACACCTGAAGATATTGATAAATCAGTATCGGCATTCATAAAGGCTCGTGACTTATTATAAGTAAATTAAAGAGGGGTTAGTAATATGAAAATATTGAAGTTCAAAAAAATAGATGCATTCGCTGTAGGGAAATCATCGGGTAACCCGGCAGGAGCAATTTATTTGGATTCACCTGACCATCTTACCGTGCTGGAAATGCAGAAAGTAGCAAAAGAATTAAAAGGTTTTGTTAATGAAGTTGGTTACCTGTCGCGTATAGACAATGATACTTTCAATTTGAAGTTCTATTCCTCTGAAAGAGAAGTTGACCTTTGCGGACATGCAATTATTGCGATAATGTATGACCTGATTAAAAATGATAAAGACCTTTTATGCAAGGACACCATTTATATCAATACAAACAAAGGGAGGCTCAGAGTTTCAAACAGGATAACCAGTGAAGACGCCGTTTTTATATCAGCACCTCAGCCAGTTTTTTCGGATGTGACTGCGGTTGTAGCTTCTATTGCCGCTGCCCTTGGTGTTGATGAAAACATTATCGATACCAAAAGTCCTATTTCAATAATAAATGCAGGACTCAATACTTTAATTGTTCCTATAAATCGGTTAAAGCATATTCTTACTATTAACCCTGACCTAGAAGAGTTAAAAAAGTTCTGCATTAGTCAAGCAATCGATATAATTACTGTATTCTCACATGAAACTTCAGATGAAGCTAATGCTTATAGAACAAGAGTCTTTGCACCAACATTCGGTTACCTTGAAGATCCGGCAACCGGTTCAGGCAACTCAGCTTTCGGTTACTATCTATTAAAGGAAAGCATGCTAAAAAGTAATATAGTTTCAATTGAACAAAACAACACTTTTGATAACGCCAATATTGTTAAACTGGAATTCAGCAAAAACGAGAACGCCCAAGATCAGGTTTCTTTTGGCGGCAGTGCAATAGTTAGGATAAATGGAGAATACAATTTGGTATAACGTTTATTTGTCTTAAACTTCTAATATTCAGGGTATGTCCTAGACATTGCCTAATTTGCCGACAGCTTCGTCAAAGGAAGCAACAAAGAAAATATCCTTGCCATTGTTACTCTCATAGATAAAGTCCTTTAATGGTTTGCTTGTATAGCTTGAATAATCTCCAACAATGGCGATTTTTACACCATAATTAATAAACTTTTGAAGTATTTCTCCTGCAATGCAAGTACTCAGCTTAAAAAAATCCTCAATAACTGAAGCTTTATCTATTATTATACGGCTGCATTCAGCCTCATAATTGACAGTTGCCATTAAATCCAAGGCCGATTGCACGTTTGTAATAATAATATCTTCACTTTGAACATATGCAATATTTTTATTTTGCCCTACAACACTAATATTCATCATTGCTACACCTATTTATCGTCTTTAGAACTGCCTTCTGTAGTTATATTTTGTTTCAGGCTGCCATAAATAGCATTTTCATCTGCAGCTTTAGCATTGTCAATATCATTGCTTTCGCTTTCGCTTGCCTGCCTCGATGCCTCTTCTACTTGATTTTGTACAGTTTTATTTGTTTCAGCAGTCTTTTTGCTTAAAATCTTTTCTCTTGATTCTATTTCCTCCAGCTCCTGCCTTTTGACATTTGCTGTACTTCCCGAAGCACTTCTTGATTCATCCGTCTCAATCTCTTTTTTTAATATCCTGGCGTCACTGTGCAAATGATTTTTTACTCCGTTCATAATTTGAGCTTTTGAATATGTAGCCTTTGCACTTATCAAATCAGTCATGCCTTCAGGATTAATATCATACTTATAACCGGACTCTATTGGTTGGGTGTTGGATTTTTGCTGTCCATTATTCTGGTTCACATTGAGCTTTTCAGCTTTCTTTGCCTGAATTTCCATATCAATTTGTGATATCTGCTCTTGTAATGCCTTAACCTTTTCTTGTTTTGTCTTGTCATCCAGTTTACTTTCTTTTATTGTTGTTATTTGGTTCTGCATCTGTGATTTGGCTTTTTCCAACTGCTTTACTTCATTATTATTATTTATTGGTGTTAAATATGAATTTGAGTTATTTGAAACAGGTGATATACTCATGGTTTTACCTCCGAAATTACTTTCCTTACCATGAATATCGGGTATTTGTACAAAAATACTTATTTATTTTATGTATAACCCCTTAATATTTCTTGATAACTTTTTTGAGGTCATGACTATAACAAGTTCTTCCACTGCTGATATACTTGCAACAGTACACACTAAAACTGCTGTCAGGTTTGTATTAATCACATTGTACAGATATGGAAAACAGAACAGAATAAATCCCGTTGCTTTATTTAAATATGTATGAAGAGACATAAAGGCATAGTATTTAAAGTAACCAGCAAATAATGTTATGATTTTGATAATTGCGATAAAAATTATCCACAGTAATATTCCTGTGGGTATTGATAAAGTCGGAAGAATAACCACCATGGCAGCGCCTACAAAAACAATATCCGCAACACTGTCAAGTATTGTTCCCAGCCTGCTTTCACAACTTATTTTTCTGGCAATAAACCCATCAGCAATATCACTTACTCCGCATGTTGAGTATAAAATCCAGAATATCAGGCTATATGGTATTGTAAAGAATAGGATTACTGATGCAAAAATTCTTGATACAGATATGATATTAGGTATATTCTTCATTTAACAGCCCCACTAAATCCATCACAAACTACATCCAAAATTAATAATATCTCTTAATTTTCCAATATGTGCACCATAGCTTTTCTTGTATTCTACAACACTAAATCCGATAATGTTAATTTCTTTCTTTAATAATTCCAAAATTACCATAAGGTTGTGAAACATAATTCCCTTTTCAGAAGGACACATGACCGAAGGAAAGCATTCAGGATCAATAACATCCAAATCCAAATGAATATATATGTTATTAAATCCCATAGTGCTTACTATTTTAATAAGTTTTTCTAATTTGTCTGCCCGTATAACACGAATATTTTTACTATGTATATATTCTTGTTCAGGTGGATCAAGTTCTCTGCACCCGGCAAGGACCATCTGATTTGGATTTAACCTTGATAAGCACATTCCTGTAATACTCTTATCCCCATCACCCAGTAAAAATCTTAGCGGCATTCCATGAAATTTATTACTTGGAGATAATGCCGGAGTGTTTAAATCTCCATGTGCATCAAACCAAATTACTGCTAAATCGCCATTATAGAGATTATTCAAATATGAAATGGGAGCAAGCTCTATCCCGCAATCTCCACCAATAGTGAATATTCTTCTGGGTCCATAATCAGATATTATAGCTATAGCCTTTTTTAGCTGTAGGATTATAGAATCATAGCCTAAAATACCATTTTTGACCGCAAGCTCCTCTTCCATAGATACATCAATATACTCGAAGCTTTGTTCATTCAAAAATGTGTCTTTGATTTCCAATGCTCCATAATACAAATCCTTATCTATGCCCGAGCCTTGCCACTGAGGAAATAGCAGCTTTAAAAGCTCTTTCAAAATATTTTACCTCACATTTCATTTAGATTTCCAGAGTAGACTAATGATTTATTCTTCCATTTGCCCTGCCGGTACCTTATAATACTTGCAGCTGCCGTAATAAACCAAGTTAATCCGGTAGTTATCCATACACTCCAAACACCAATCGCCGGAATAATGGCCAAAACATTTGAAAATCCAACTCTTCCGGCAACTTCCACAAACCCATTTATCATGGCATAGAAAGCATCTCCCGTACCATTAAGCAGTCCTCTTGTAATATAAATCATGCCGAGTGCAAAGTACATACAGCTTGTAATCCTGATAGCCTTTGCTCCGAGCGTTATTATGTCTTTATCATCAACAAATATACTCATAATAGCGTTTCCGCCCAACTGAGCTATAAGCATTGCCGAAAGGCTGAATACCACAACTATCAGAATACTTTTGTGATAACCCTTTTTCACCCTGTCAAGCTTGCCTGCTCCCATATTCTGCCCTGAAAAGGTTGCCATTGCTGCACCTAGAGAATTGTAGGGCTGCTGTATCAGCTGTTCCACTCTGCTGACTGCCGTATAAGCTCCGACAGCCACCCTTCCAAAACCATTAGTGACCCACTGTAAAGCTACTAATGATACAGCAATCGCTGAGTTCTGCACTGCTATGGGTATCCCTATTTTTATGCATTTGGCAATGATTGTCCAATCCGCTTTCATATGCTCTTTTTTTAATTTAAAATAAGGATTTTTAATCAATGCAAAAAAGATACATCCCAAAGCAGCGATAGCCTGTGAGATTACAGTAGCACAGGCTGTTCCTTCTACACCAAAATGAAATACTAAAACAAATAACAAGTCCAAGCCAACATTAATAATGCAAGATAAGCCCAGGAAAATCAAAGGCGTCTTTGAATCTCCCAAAGCTCTTAGTATTGCTGCTATAGCATTGTAAGCCGCCACAGCCAGCATGCCGCCTGACACTATTCTTAAAAAAGTTGTAGCATCATCCAGAATTTCAATAGGTGTGTGTAACAGCTGAAGAATTGGACGGGCTAATAAGGAAGTCAATACACTCATAATTATCCCTGATACTGCTATAACATAAACAGAATTACCGATAGCCCTTTTTACTTCTTCTTCCTTCCGGGCGCCGAAATACTGTGATATAACAATACCGACTCCTATTGATAACCCAAGGCACATGGAAAAGGCCAGAAAATTAACCGAATTTGTAGCACCTACAGCCGCAAATGCATTGGAACTAATATATTTGCCTACAATGATCGAATCAATTAAATTATAGAATTGTTGAAATACATTACCAAGAAGCATGGGCAGAGAAAACTTTATCAGAAGTTTTATTTCGCTTCCTTCCGTCATGTCCTGGATATAGTTTATCGACATCTTTTACCCCGTAATTACAGTAGTACTTGCTGCTCTAATTTTGTTATAAATTGCTGCACTTATTTATTCATATTATATCAATATAAATCTGTATTTGCTAATCTGAAGCGACTATAAAAAGAACAAATCTAATAATTCTTCTTTTTAATTAAATTTATATAAGCGCAAAAAAGCCCATACCCGGGTAGGTACGGACCTTCTTAATAATTTTAATCTACTCAAATAAATGGCATGCAACTTTATGATTTGGTAAAATTTCTTTAAACTCAGGTTTAACCTTCTTACACTTCTCCATAGCATTAGGGCATCTGGTACAAAACGGGCACCCCTCAGGAGGATTAATAGGACTTGGCACATCTCCATCTAAAATTGTTCTTTCTCTTCTGTTTACTTCAGGATCTGGAATTGGAACCGCTGAAAGAAGAGCTTTCGTGTAGGGGTGAAGAGGATTTTCATACAATTCTTCACTTGAAGCCAATTCCGCCATGTTTCCCAAATACATTACAAGTACCCGATCTGAAATATACTTTACCATAGACAGATCGTGAGATATAAATAAATACGTAAGTCCCAGTTTTGCTTGCAGCTCTTTTAATAAATTGACTACCTGCGCCTGAATTGATACATCTAAAGATGATATTGGTTCATCGCAAATAATAAATTTCGGTTCCATTGCCAGAGCTCTGGCAATACCGATTCTCTGCCTTTGGCCTCCGCTAAGCTCGTGAGGAAACCGATTCATATGCTCAGGATTTAATCCTACAAGCTTTAATAACTCCTCAACACGTTTTTTCCGATCAGCACCTGTGTTTATCTTATGAATATCCAGCGGTTCTCCAATTATATCCTGGACAGGCATCCTTGGATTGAGGCAGGCATAAGGATCCTGAAATATCATTTGTATCTGCCGGCGAATTTTTTTCATTTCCGTGTGTGTATACTTAATAATATCATTACCCTCAAACAATACTTTTCCCGCAGTAGGCTCATATATGCGAAGAATAGTCTTACCGGCTGTGGATTTCCCACAGCCGCTTTCACCTACCAACCCGATTGTTTCACCCGGATATATATTTAAGCTCAAGTTATCTACAGCTTTGAGACTTTTTCCGCTAATATTAAAATATTTCTTTAAGCCAATGATTTGTATAATCGGAGACTGACCATTCTGCTCCGTACCAAATTGTTTTTCCTTTGTTACCATATTTATATTAATCCCCCCTATAGCTCCACTTTAACATTTGACTTTGGATGCTGCAGCCAGCAAGCCGTACAATGGGTTCCGTTTATATTACAACCATTTTCCACATTTGAAAGCTTTGGATCCTGATTTCGGCAAATTTCCATAGCATAATTACACCGTGCAAAAAATGGACAGCCTTTGGGTGGATTAAACAGATCCGGTGGTGAACCAATAATAGAAAAAAGCTGTTTTTTTCTGTCCATATTCAATCCAGGCACCGATTTTAATAAACCAATTGTATATGGGTGCTGAGGATTTTTAAAAATTTCATTTACCGAGCCTGTTTCTACTACCCGTCCGGCATACATAACAACAACGCTGTCACACATCTCTGCAACAACACCCAAATCATGTGTTATCAGTATAATGGATGTGCCAAGTTTATCTTTTATATCTTTCATCAGTTCCAATATTTGAGCCTGGATTGTAACATCCAAAGCCGTAGTAGGCTCATCTGCAATTAAGAGTTTGGGTTTGCATGCCAAGGCCATGGAAATCATTGCCCTCTGCCGCATACCGCCGGAAAACTCATGGGGGTATTGACTTGCTCGCTTAGCCGGCTGTGCTACTCCGACAAGCGTGAGCATTTCTACTACACGTTTATTTGCATCCGTCCTTGATAATTTATGATGTTTAATGATTCCCTCTGCAATTTGATACCCGACTTTTAATGTGGGATTTAATGAGGTCATGGGATCCTGAAATATCATACTGATATCTTTCCCTCTGATGCTGCACATTTCGGATTCTTTTTTCCCAAGAAGTTCTTCGCCATCAAAAAGTATGGAGCCCTGCTTATAAATAGTAGTCGTTTTCGGGAGAATTTGCATTATCCCCTGAGAGGTTACACTTTTACCGCAGCCCGACTCCCCAACAATAGCTACAACCTCACCCTTACCAACCGTAAAGTTGACACCCCTGACCGCCTGTATTTCACCTGCATAGGTCTTAAAGGATATATATAAATCTTTTACTTCCAATAGTTTTTCCATTGAAAAATAAACTCCTATTCTACTTCATCTTATATAACGTTCTTCTACTTACGCAATCTGGGGTCAAGTGCATCCCTCAACCCATCACCCAGAACATTAAAAGCCAACATTGTAATTGAGATAAAAAATGCTGGGATGAATAATTGATAAGCATTACCTACAAGCAAGCTTTCCAAAGCATCACTGGCCATTGTACCCCAGCTTGCCATTGGAGGCGGTATCCCCAGTCCAAGGAAGCTTAGTGTAGCTTCAGCGAATATGGCAGTTGGTACTGTCAGTGTAAGGTTAACAAGTATAGGACCCATAGTATTGGGAATAAGGTGCTTTCGTAAAATCCAACCAGTACTTGCCCCCATAATTCTGGATGCTTGAACATATTCAAATTCCTTAAGCTGTAAAACCTGTCCACGCACAAGTCGTGCCATTTGAAGCCAACCTGTAACTGTCATTGCGATAATCAGAGTCCACAATCCTTGTCCCATTACGACACTAAGCAATATTACAACCAGCATATATGGAATACTGTATATTACTTCAGCAAATCTCATCATAATGGTATCGATTCGTCCGCCTTTATAGCCTGAAAATCCTCCATATATAACACCAATGGCAAAATCTATAAGTGCAGCCATTAAGCCGATGAACAAAGAATATCTTGCACCGTACCATGTACGGGTAAAAAGATCACGCCCTGCAGAATCGGTTCCAAACCAATGAACAGCATTTGGACGCAGATTTTTTACATCAAAGTTTTGTGTATAATATGTGAAGCCATTTAAATATGGACCAATAGCTGCCAGAACCACCAGAAGAATAATTGTAATCAAGCCTGCTATTGCCAGCTTATTACTCTTCAAACGACGCCATACATCCGGCCAATAAGAGATGCCAGGGCGAGAAATCAATTCAGCATCCTTAAAATTATCCTTTACAGGTTTAAACAAATCATTATTTAAGTTCATATCAAATTGCATCCTTCGTACCTCCCGTAAGCTTAATCCTAGGATCAATAAGCGTATATGCAATATCCACTATAAACATTAACATAACCAATATTGCACAATAGAATATGGAAGACCCTAGAATAACTGGGTAATCGCGGTTCTGGATTCCCTTTACAAACATTTCCCCGATACCTGGAATTCCAAAAATATATTCAATAATAAAACTTCCTGTTACAAGGTTTGCAGCAATTACACCCAAAACAGAAATTATAGGTAAAACCGCATTCCTGATGGCATGCTTAACAATTACCACATTTTTAGTCAGCCCTTTTGCTTTGGCAGTTTTGATGTAATCCTGCCCTAAAACTTCCAGCATGCTCGAGCGCATCAATCGGGCAACAAAAGCCATAGGCATCATAGCAAGCGAAATAGAAGGTAAAATGGTTTGCTGCCATGTCCCCCATTGAGCAACCGGAAGTATTCCCAAATCAACAGCTATATAATTAATTAAAAAAGTAGCCATTATAAAACTCGGTACAGAAATTCCAATAATAGCCATCACCATGCATAAAAAGTCCGGCCACCTATTATGATTTAAAGATGCTACAACTCCTAAAATAAGTCCAAAAAATAATGCAATTGCTAATGCCTGCAAACCTAAATGAAAAGAAATAGGCGCACCATTTTTAATGTAATCATTCACAGAAATTACATCAGACTTTAGAGAAGGTCCAAAATCAAAATGAGCAAGTGATTTTAAATACATTCCATATTGAACCAGCAAAGGTTTATCAAGATGGTAATACTTCGTCAGATTTTGATATACACCCGGCGGCATATTCCCTTCCTTGGTAAATGGATCCCCTGGTATAACATGCATAAGAAAAAAGGTAATAGTAGTTACTACCAAAATTGTAATTACCGCCATAATGAAACGTTTTAAAACATACCTCACCATAATATACAAACCTTCCTAATATACTTTATGTAAACCTTTTTTATATTGAGTTTAACAAAAAAAACTTTTAAAATCACTGGAAAAGTTATTTAAAATTGGCAGAAAAAAAGCGATATATCTTTTATAAAAGACATACCGCTTTTCCATGGATAAAAGTATTCTTATTTCTGGATATCTGCAAATTCCAGCTGTGGATATCTGTTAACTATGTCATATACACCTTTTACATACGGTTTCAATGCATAAGGTTTTGTAAAATAGTAAATCGGCATTATAGGCATTTGACTCATCAAAACCTTTTCTGCCTTCTGGAAAAGAACCAGTCGTTTTGCATTATCATTGGTAGCATTTGCTTGTTTAATATATCCATCATATTCGGCATTTTTAAAACCCGAATTATTTTGTGGGTTAGCCGAGGTGTAGAAATCCATAAAAGTCATAGGGTCAATATAATCTCCCTGCCAACCGGAACGGCAGACATCATATTGGAATTTCTTTTCGCGGTCTCGTTTAACCTTCATTTCTACATTTTCCAAAGATACGTCTGCCCCCAGATTCTTTTTCCACATATCCTGAACGGCTTCTGCAACCTTCTTGTGTGATGGAAGTGTATTATAAAGCAAAGTAAACTTTAAACCTGTCAAGCCTTCTTCCTTGAGTCCTTCAGCCAGAAGCTGCTTTGCTTTTGCCACATCTTCAGTAAAGTAACTTTTATCGGGAGTAATATCCCTATAATCCTTTCCGTTCATAATAATACCGGGAGGCACTACGCCATATGCAGGAGCCTGCCCCCCCTGTGTTACACTTTCAACAATAGTTTTACGGTCAATTGCCATTGAAAGTGCCTGTCGGATTTTCAAATTGGTAAACGGCTTCTTTGTATTATTGAATTCATAGTAATAGAAAGAAAGGTCAGGAGCTATATGCAGTTCGGTACTTTTCTGCGCCTTTAGCTGAGCTACAACATCCACAGGAAGAGTATATCCAAGATCAAGCTGACCTGATTTATACATCTGCCATGCGGTAGCTTCATCTTCGATCATAGCAAAATCGATTTCATCCAATTTAATTTTATCTTTGTCATAATAGTTTTCATTTTTCTTAATTACTACTCTGTTCTTATGAGTCCATTCAGTAATTTTAAAAGGGCCATTAGATACATACGTATTTGCTTCATTGGCCCAGTTCTTGTTTGCTTCCTGAACCTTGCTGTCAACAGGTGCATAGCTGGCAAATGAACATAAGTCAAGGAAAAACGCAGTGGGCGTTGCAAGATCTACTTTAAGGGTTTTATCATCTATAGCCTTGACACCCACAGCATCCCTAAGGGCTGCCAGCTTTGCCGCATCTTTTTCAGCCGATGTATTGTAAGCTTCTCCGCCTTTAATGTAATAAAAAACATATGAATAAGGAGATGCTGTAGCTGGATCCAATGCATATTTCCACGCGTATTCGAAATCCTTCGCTGTAATAGGATCACCATTTGACCACTTTATACCATCACGAAGTGTAAAGGTATATGTCAGCCCATCAGTGCTGACTTTATAGTCTTTTGCCATGCCGGGAATGTTGTTGCCTTTGGTATCTTTTTTCATCAAACCTTCAAATACATGGTTGAGAATCCATGTTTCATTAGTTGTTTCAGATTTTCCAGGATGAAGTGTACCAGGTTCGGTTTGGTCATTAACTTTCAGGACTTTACCTTTTGCTTCTCCTCCCCCGCCGCCGCCTTTCGCGGGGCCGCATCCTGATAACAGAGTACTTATTGCTAATACACAAATAAGTAATATAGAAATCAGATTCTTTCTTTTCATTCCAACTCCTCCTTATTTTATAGATATCTGCAGTAGTTCTTTAATCAAGTCATTATCCATTTAAAAGTTATTTTGCCCAACGTAAAAAAACATAATTATTTATTAATATCCTCTGGTTCCATATTGCGGCAAGAAAGCTGCAGAAAATAAAAGTTGGTTTCTAAATTGAACGAATCATTCAATTTAGAAACCAACCTTTTTAAGTACTCTTTTTAATTTTATCTTGTCCTCAACACATTATAACCTTATTTAGAAATTTCCTTCGTAAATATCCATTGCTTGTCTTTTAAGTTCCTTCCCTTGACTGCCACAGAATTTCCTTTTACCTCAATATATAAGCCTCTGACGTAAGAAGACTTTCTATCCATATTGATTACACCGTCTTCATATAATAGAGTATACGCAACAGCTCCTGTATGAACCATGGTAAAAGGCTGGTTTGAGATAATACTACCGTTGTAAAATTCAACATGAGTATGGGAGGTAAATAGAATTACTTCAGGATATTCTGATAATATTTTTCTAACCTGTTCACTTTGAACTACCCCCGTCCAGCCCCATTCCGTAACCATTAAGTTTTGGTGTAAAAAAACAAATATCGGCTTACCCTGTTGATAATTTTCGGAAAGCTTTTCTTTTAACCAATTTTGCTGTGTCTCAGATATATAAGCTGTTGTTGACCCGGTTCTATCTGTTTTGCATTCCTCGGTTCCGAGTGAAATAAAATGATAGCCTTTAACCCAGGTATCATGATACACATTTTTCTCCCCGGAAAACTCAAGGTACCTGTTTATAAAGGTTTTAACCTGCTGTGGTGAATTTTCATTTATGCTGTAATCGAAAAATTCATGATTACCAATGTTCTTTATAATGGTTTTAGGGAGCAAATCTTTATTTAGGCTTAGCGTCTTTTTCACCGAGTCATATTGCCCTTTAAGCCCCTGACCTACAGTATCCCCATTCAATACAAGCGCATCCATTTGTGGATTTATTGTATATAAATCATTAATTGCCCTTTGAAAGTTATCAGTACTGTCATGAACATCTCCCAGAACGGCAAATGAAAGGTCCGCTTTAGGCTGTGAAGATGGTTCCGCTGCTGGTATTGATGTTTGTACTGTTGATTTTTCTGAAGTTATTGGGGCGATAGGCCTGGGTTTTTGTATGTAATACACAGCTGCAACTACACATATAAGAATTATCAAACTAATAATAATTATTGGCCTTGTTTTTTTCATTTACAAATTCCTTCTAAGAAGTTTTAGCTTATTTCTACAATTTATGTCGGTCTTCCATCACATATATTGCATCTTTTTGGTCCCTTGCCATATCTTTAATTTTTGATTTCGATCTTCTGTTGCCTAGAACCCGGCTAAACCAGATAATAGCACTCTTATTGTCCCCAAGTCTCCGATATAACTCTCCAATCAGGTATTCAACACTGGATTCATCCAGCCCTGCAATAGGAGGGGCTTCCTTTTCAAGTGCTTTGAGAAATCCCTGCTGTGCTTGATATAAGAATTTATTTTCATTTATTTTGTCTTTTTTTAATCGGTAAAGCCATGCGAGTCGAAGGCATGTAATAGCCTTTTCACTAAGCCTGGCCTTTTTAACAATACAATTCAGCAACGCCAGTTGATGCAGTTCAATTGCAGTATCAACATCAAATATCGGAGGGTAAGTTTTGTTAAAGTTCCATTTATGAGATATATTTTCTCTAATCAATTTTACCTGCTTATCACCGACCATTTTAAAACGTGTTGAAAGAGCTGCATATCCGCAATGTACGCATAATAAGGCATCGTAGAACATTGGATTTGGCTCCCCATAATAAACCATAAAATCGCTATCCTTCGACAAAACTCGGATAGAACTGGATTTAACAGCCTTAACAGTTGTTTCCCTATTACAAACAGGGCATACCAATTTTTTGTCATAAGTGGAATCAACGACCCTTGGATTACTACTCTGCTTCTTTCCTTTTGTTTCCTCTTCTTCTTCTTGATAAATAGATATGTCAGTTATGTCATCAAATCCATAATCTTTTAAATTACCAAAAAAATTGTTATCAAAGATACCTTCCATGGCTGCATAAACCCCCAAACTAGTACTAAAAAAACTAATATATCATTAAATAATTGATTATTAACAATAATACCATATTCTGTACTAGTGCTAAAGCAAAAAAAATTAATATGACAGGATTTTACCAAAGTTATATAAAAGTGCAATAAACTGCACATTTTAGACAGGAGAATTTATTCAGTAGTTACACGTTAATACCGAAAATAATATCACCGTATTTATTACTTAATCCAGCTCAAACTTTTTTATTAAATAAAAATACGTCTGAGGCCTGATTTACACCTAAACTTCTTTATCTTTTAACAAATCTCTGATTTCCTGAAGCAGCAAAACCTCTTCTGATGTTTTAGGTTCTTCCTTAACCGCTTCAGCTTTCTTTTCCCTCTTAAGCTTACTTATTAATTTTATAAACATGAAAATAGAAAATGCTACAATTAAAAAATCAACAACATTCTGAATAAAGCTTCCATAATTAAAAGTAACTGCTGGCACATCCCCTTGTTTTTCCTTAATTAATATCTTTAACTCTTTAAAATTAACTCCGCCTGTTAAAGTACCGACTATTGGCATAATAATATCATTAACCAAAGATGTAACAATTTTACCAAAAGCACCACCTATAACAACGCCTATTGCCAAATCCACTACATTTCCCTTTACAGCAAACTCCTTGAACTCTTTAAGCATATTTGCACTCCTTTTGAATGTATTTAAATACTAAAAATATTATATCAAAAATTTAAGATGTAGTTTAAATTTGTGGCTTCAACTTATCATATATTGCTAATGTCTTAATAAAAATGTCTGCTATCTTTAATACTGAGCTCACTTTTTTTCATATTTTAAATGTTTTAAGTTCACAACAATAATTATGCTAATAATCACCAAGAGAGCCCATGAGCTAACTTTACCGATATGTACCATACTCCACGCATTCATTTGATCAGGATACTTCCAAGCTCCAAAGAAAGTTGAAATATTTTCTGCAATCCAAATAAAAAATCCTATTAGCAAAAATGATAAAACAATGGGCATTTTATAGTAACGACTATCAACCTTAAATTCAACGTATACTTTCCTGAATATTATAAATAGACATAAAACAATTATCCACCTCATATCAAAAATAAAATGATGTGAAAAGAAGTTTAAGTAAATTATGAAGGCAAGAGGATATGTGTAATAATTGCTTGGCCAATTGACAAAATGCAGGTCAAAACGTTTCCATGCCTGACATATATAGCTTGCTACACTTGCATACATAAAGCCGCTGTATAAAGGTACTCCACACACCTTGAAAAATGCTTCTTCAGGATAAGCCCAGGAACCCATATTAACCTTATATAATTCTAGACATAGCCCAATCAAATGGAACATAGTTATTACTTTTAATTCGTCTAAAGTTTCTAGTTTGAAGTAAACCATAAAAAATTGAACAAGAATGCATGCTATAAGAATAAAGTCATATCTTTGTAAAGAAAATATATGAACGGTTTTAGATACTGCCAATATTAAAAAAATGGCAGCAGGAAAAATACAACAAAGTATCTGCTTAACACCAAACCTCACCAATGTCTTAATCAATTCAAACTCCATCCATTCGTTTTATTTCTCTATTCGGTGTATTTACTTGTATACATTCTTTCGTTATGTATCAATGCATTGAATAATACTGTGATTTAATTATAGGTTGTTTAGTTATACTCATCAATTAGTTTAATTAAAATTTGATTATTAGTAATCGGTGCTTCCTAAAAAAATCTATATATTCTTGAAAACCAGACTATATATTTATGAAAAACTGTTTATATGATAACAGAGATAATTTAAAAGGTCTGGCTCCAATGGAATTTCGAAACCAGACCTTAGGGGTAAGCTATTTTATTAATCTCTGTTTTTCCCAATTATATCTTTAAAACCCTTTAGATTTCAGCCAAGCATCAGCTTCCGTTTCTTCTGTGAATGCTTGCTGCTGGAAACCTCCTGCGCCAGCTCTGTTCATTTGCATTTTTGTAATAGCGCTTTCTACTATAAAAGCTACAGTATTGCATCCTGTATTCGCCATCCATTGTGAATGCTTATTTATCTCATCTGTAATATCTGATGGTTTATACTTTCTTAAATCTACACATTTTGCCCACTTTCCGTTAGTTAGTGGACCCACCTTGCTCACATAATCATTGTGGTAGGTTTGGTAATCTTCTTTTGTCCAGAGACCGACAGGTACTTCATAAGCAATCTTTCTGGTACCGTCAAATTTTATTGTGTATAAATCTCTTGGTCCTTTTACTTCCATTTAGAACCCCTCCTAATATAATTTTTTCTTATATTGATATACAATAATAACACTACTGTTACTATTTATATTTTTTCAGCCTTTCAGTTTGTCCTGTAAGTTCCATAATACATTCAGAAATAAACTTAGTAAAATTGGTTTGTTCCTCCAGAGATGCATATATTTCCTGGGTACAAGCAGCATTTTCATTAGCCACTGCTGCTATTTCATTCATTAGATCTCCTGTGCGCTTTGCTTCCTGATCAAGCAGATTTGCAGAGAAATACACTGATTTTACATTATCAACTACCGAGTCCACACTATTACCAATACCAACAAACACATCTGATGTTTTATCCAGCGCTGTTTCCTGTTCTAGTGCCACTGCCTCTATACGTCTAATTTCATTTACCGCATTAGAAACACTACCCTGGACATCAGTTATGATGTCTGATATTTGCTTTACTGAAATTTGCGCCTGCTCGGCAAGCTTTTTAATCTCTCCAGCAACCACTGCAAAACCCTTTCCATGTTCACCGGATCTTGCCGCTTCTATAGCAGCGTTTAGCGAAAGCAAATTGGTGTGTCCAGCAATATCTTTAATTGCTAAAGTAATTTGCTCTATTTCCTGAGATTTAACTAAAAGATTATTTACAACCGACTCTACATTACTAATAACCTTTTTACTCTCGAGCATTTTTGACTTCTGATACTTAATTGAACCCTCTGCAACCTCAACAGCTTGTTTTGTATTCTCCACAAGTTCCTCCGAGGTTTTCATTTCCTCAGTGATTAAGGCTATACCATCGACTATCTGGCTAATCGCTTTGTGTCCATCTTCTGTTGAAACTGCTTGTTGTGTTGCCCCTTTGGCTAGTTCTGAAACAGCAGAAGAAACCTGATCTATCGAACTGCTTAATTGATCAGTGGAAGAAACAATTTCATTTGATGATACACAAAAAATTTCTGTAAATTCACTGGTATCTGCCAGAAGGCTTGAATATGTATCATTATTGGAATCAGTACTCGTAGCAGAAATTGGAGATTTAAAATGGGTATTCATTAAGAAAAGAATTGCTATCAAGGATAAGAACATTCCAATGATAAGCGCTGGTAATAATGGAATTAACTCCAATTTTATATTAAAATATACCAGTGCATATCCAATTAATAAAATCAGAGGGACATAAATGTACAATCCAATATTCCGTCTACTTCTAGCATTATCCATCATTTAGCACCCCTATTGTATTGTATTTTATCGCATTACTTATTTTTACTATTAGTCCAATCGATAGAATAAATATTACATTTTTTATCATAATTTGTCTAATTATGCGTAGACGATTTTCTATGTATTATTTACAAATTTTATTAAATTACTTAATTTATCTCCAAATATCTATAAGATGTAATTTTTACATTTAATTTCATAAGGTTCTAAAAAAGAAGAAAAAAGGTGTACACAAATATGCTACATGATTATACCAGCATGCTATTGCTTACACCTTATACACTTCTCTTCACAATTAAAAAATGAGTTTATGAAATTTTTTCTTCACTAAATTGTTTCAAAGCTTTAAGTCTTCCTACAATTGGAGGTGGCTCTGTACCATCTATGACTACCTCTATCAAGCAAGGGCCCTCATTATACGACACGAAATCAGTAATTTTAACAATTTCCTCGTTATTGCGAATCTGCATTGCCCTTATGCCCATACATTTAGCCATCTCGCAGATAGACACCCTTGCCTGCTTGAAACATTCAAGTGATCTCCCATAAAGATATTGATGACCATGCTCAACATACCCTAGCATTGAATTGTTAATAATAAAGTATATTATTGGCAAGTTATATTCCTTAGCAGTCAGAATCTCTGTGCCATTCATAAAAAAGCAGCCATCCCCGGCAAAAACTGCAACCCTCTTTTCCGGATTTGCCAGATAAGCCCCAGGCGCGCCACCAATAGCAGTTCCCATTGCCCCATAATTAATACTGAATTCAAACTCACTATATTGAGGAATGCTTAAATATTTTAAAGCAAAATTCATATATTCTCCAATATCACATAAATAACTGGTATCGGAAGGTAAAACCTCGTGTATTCTTTCAAAAAATACTTTTACGGACAGTGCATTATTTCCAACCCCGAGTATTTCTTTTGATAAAGTCCAATTAAATACCTTTTTAGTTTCCCTGACCCTTTTAACTAATTCAGGTAAAGCAAGTCTAAGATCCACGTTTAATTTCAAGTCTGGATCAAAAACCTTACCCAATTCATTTGAGTCATAATCAATATGAATAAGCTTACGATTTTTAAGCAGAACCTTGTTATAATTACCCGTACTTGCCTCTCCCATACTGGTACCAAGTGCAAGAACACATGTGGCAGGTCCTTTTTCAACATATTCTTCGGCTGCATCAGAGCTTGTAAATCCATAGTTCCCAAGATTCAAAGCAAAACCTGACGGTATAACTCCTTTACCACTGGGTGTAGTAATAATAGGCCATTGCAGGCGCTCGCTTAAAGCCATAATATCTTTCGATAGTCCCCTACATCCCTTACCAGCCATAATAATCCCATGTTCTTCTTTATCTATAATATCAATTGCTTTTTGAAGTACTCTAAAGTCAATATATTTACTCGAATAATCCGTTAATGTAATCCTCTCCGCTAATTCCCCTACAAATTCACTGCTTTGAACATCAACAGGAATACATAAAAACACAGGTCCCTGTGGTACTGTATAAGCAGCTTTAATAGCCATTTTTAACTCATTCATTACCTCACTCGGTTCAAGAACCATTTTACTGTATTTTGTCACCGGCTTAAATATGTCAACAGTATCCTGCTCCTGAATAGCTCCCTTACCTATCTGCCATCTATGTACAAACCCAGAGATAATTAATACTGGTGCCTTCGAACGTTTTGCATCCAATATACCATTAAGCATGTTAGATACCCCTACACCTCCTGCACCTATGCACACTCCAAGTCTTTTTGTTAAATTTGCATATCTTGTGGCGCAATAAGCCGCTCCACCTTCATTTTTTGTTACTATAGGCCGAATATTAACATCATTCATAGCATCAAAAATAGGACTTATAGTCCCGGCAGGAATTCCAAATATAACATCAACTCCGTTAATCTTCAGGTAGCGTAAAATCGCTTCAGATATTTTCATGCTTATAAATTCACATCCTTTCCGTAAGGAATTTTTAGTTTTGAAGAATTTATAAGTTCCTCACACTTTGAAACTTCCTCCTCTGAAAAGTTATGCGGTTTACCTATAGAGCCAATGCAATAGATCCCTGTTATAAAGCCCCCCACTACTACAGGAACAACAAGGATACTATCAAGACCAAAAAGAAAAAAGGCATCAGCAGAACGTGTATCTGTCTTAACATCATTTACAGCCACAGATTGACAGTTACCGACAATCTGCCTAAGTATCTCAGTATCTTTAATAAATACTGGATTCTGAGCATGTATACTCTTCCATTTTTTTAAGCCCAGTGTATCCGTACCAGTTTTGTAAACAGGATTTAACCTCCCATCCCTTATTTCATGATACCCTACATCAACTAACCCCGTTACATTCTTGATTTCTTCAAACAATACATCAAATTCTTTGATACTCAACTGAATACCCTCCTTGACATAATTATTATTCTTTCAAGAACCTAGGAACAATAGATAGGATCAAGTAAATTTCTTATACATCATTTGCATTTCTAAAGCCAAATGCAAATGGGTATCAGTTCAGAATTTACTTTATCCTATTACAGATGTAATAAGTTGAATTAAAATCATTTATCATACCATCATGGCCGGCATTAAGGACATGATGCATATTAAATATTAATTCAACTTATATAGATTTTATATTTCAAGGTTCAGCATTTAAGCCTCACCCCTACTTTTAAAACTACATAAAATCCTTTACTGTAACCTTCTGGTACCGCCATGCACTATATGTACAATTTTCATATTATTACTTATAATTCCTTAGGGGGATTTGTATTTTCAAGGACCATATTACATATATGGATATATTTGTTTTACAAAATAATATCACATTATGGAAACAAAGTATATATTTTATTCCAAAAATGTTTATTTTATTTAAAAAAAGAAAAAACCGGTACATAATGTACCGATTTTCTTTGAAATTTACCAGATTCTCTTGTTTTATTTATGCCGATATGTAACTCCTATTTCTACATTCTACCTCCATGATTTCTCTGCAACTATAATTATAAGCGGGGACTTACTCCCAAAAACCCCAACTAACATCAAATTTATCAACAAATCTAATTACACATTTACTGTATTCAGTGGCTCTCATAGGTGTAATTGTCGTACTGCCATCCTTCAATACGGAGTAAGCTTTTTTCAATTCTTCTTCACTATCAAATCTAACAGACAAATGGTACCCACCTGACTTAGAGAAACCTTCATTATCGCCAAAATCATTTAACATAAGTAATTGGTTATGAATTAATATTTCCGCATGAATGACGAGATCTGCATTCTCAGGATTTTGTATAATCGTCTTAATCGTAGCATTAAATGCTTTTACATATATGTCAATTGCTTCTTTGCATTGTCCATTAAAGTGTATTTGCGTAACTAACATATTGTTGCCCTCCTATTTTTATTCAGCTCCAATTAAACCTTGCCGAACAATTCCTTACAGGAATTATGTTATAAAATAACTTTTGGGCTACCACCCAAAAATGTTCACATTTGAACTACGTTTCACCATATCACTCCGCAACTAAACAGTAAGGTATTTGAAATAAAGATTGCTTGCTAAGCATAGAGACACCAAACGGTGTCTCTATTAACAATTACATATATTATAAAAATATACCTTAAGCTTATTAGTCTGACTATTTATTAAACAATTCAATATTTCTATCAATAAGCTTCCTATGATAGCCAACATGATCTGTATATTGACTTAGAGCCTCTTCTAAATTAATCCTTCCGTTTTTGTCATGTATATATGCATATTTTGTCCAGTCATGATCAGCAATTGTTTTCAAATGAAGAGACATATAAGTACGTACCATTTTTATCAAATCCAAAGTTAATTTAATATCTGATGACTGATAATCCAAATTCTTTGTCCAAACTTGGTTAATTGAAAGAATAGGAGTATCTGGTTGTGCAATTGCTCTCCTATAACGATGAAAATTTGCAATATCAACTTCCAAACAATGAACAATTTGTTCCTTGATAGACCACGCATCATCAAATGGTCTGAATAAAATAAGCTCTTTGGATAATTCAAGAACATCATCAAATTCATATGATAACTTTTCAAAACGTTCTATAAGGCTAATCTTTTCATTTCTAGTCAAGCTAATTCTCTCTCCTTTCAATTCATATTTAAAACAAATATCCATCTCCTTACAGAAATTATATTACAAATTTATACCTAAAACCATATCTAAAATGTACACAGGGGAACTCTATCAGTTATTTATGGTATGTCTCATCGCTGTTTATCTTGAAGCACCTATAAATCTGCTCAAGCAGTATAAGCCTTGCAAGTTGGTGAGGGAACGTCATGTTTGACATGGAAAGCCTTAGGTTTGCCTTTTTGAGCAGCTCTTCATCAACCCCAAGCGAGCCACCGATTATAAATGTAATATGTGAATTGCCGGACACAAAAAAAGACTTAAGCTTTGCTGCAAAGCCTTCCGAATCAAGCTTTTCACCCTTTACATCCATTACAACCAGAAGTGAGCCTTCCTTTATTCTTTTAAGAAGCTTTTCCGCTTCCTTTTTCATTATCTGCTTTTCACCGGCTTCGCTTAAGTTGTCTGGAGCCTGTTCATCCTGTACCTCTATTATTTCAAGGTCGCAAAACCTGGAAAGTCTTTTTGCATATTCATCTATGCCATCTTTAAGGTACTTTTCCTTTATCCTGCCTACAGCAGCAATTGTAATTTTCATATATTGTTATCCTTTTGTAAGTTGCTCTATATCGCATTTGTCTAATACTTTTATTATAGATGTTTTTTATGCCTTCATCAATTCCGCAGTATCTTTTCTATAGTTTTTTACATTAAGTAAAATGGTTGTATGATAAGATAATTGAATCAGCTAATCAATAATAATCCACAGAACCTTTTCAGCTAAAAATGCTCTATATAGACATAAGGGCCCTTACAAATGAAAGGAGATATGATCTTGGATCTTAACAGCACAATTGAAAAGTGTAAGCAGGGTGATACAGAAGCTTTTAGGGAACTTTTTTCATATATTGAGTCCAAGGCCTTGGGCACTGCATATCTGATCTCCGGTAAGAGAGGACTTGCAGAAGATATAGTACAGGAAACTTATGTAACTTGTATGGAGCAGATTAATTCCTTAAAATCTCCTGATGCATTCAATGTATGGTTTTATAGGACGCTTACCCGAATCGGGTGGAAGATGGTAAAACACTACTCAAAGTTCATACCTGAAGAAGAAGTACTTAATACTTCATATGTAAATGATATTGAAGAACAAGTACAGCGTTCTATAACTTATAACCTATTGCATGACTCGATAAATGAATTATCAGATAACTTGAAAACAGTAATAATTCTTTTCTATTTCAACGGTATGTCTATCGAAGAAATAGCAGAGATAACCGTAACTCTAAAAGCCACTGTAAAAACAAGATTGTATTATGCCCGATCACTTTTACATAAAAAGCTTGGCAGTATAATGGAAGATGGTTTGAAAAGTGAAAAGCTTAATCGGGCATAATAGAAATTTTATAAAATGTAACGCAGAAAAGAGGTATAAAAATGACTGAAGATTTTGACAAAAGTATAATGGAATATTTCAAAAGCGATGGTGCTGTTACACCAACAAGAAATCTATGTGAAGCAGCAATTCAACAGGTTATAAAAAAGAAGGAGGAAGACGTAATGAGTAAAAATAGTAAATTTAAAATATCCCCAAAAAGGTTTGTGGCTGTATTTTCGTGTGTTTTTGTACTTAGCTTCAGTGTGGCAATGGCCGCTTCTCCGGATATAAGAAATACAGTGTCTGAATTCTTCCAAAATATATTTACAGTTGAAAAGCAGGGTGATTCATACCAAATAGTAGAGAAAAGTGCAGATCAGGATATTGGCACATTTAATTTTGGATTAGGATATGCTGATCAATATTCAGCTGATGAACTGGCCACTAAAATAGGCTTCAAACCAGTAACGCCTGTTACAATAGGAAAAAACTCTTTGACTACAAAACTACTAGGCATCAGCCTGAAAGGAAAATCAAGTAAGTTAATTCCCTTATCTAAAGATACTGCCTGGTTAACGAAATGCTTTAATGAAAATCCAGCCTTTAGCAGCTTAAAAGAATTTGATCCACGTATAGACCTGACAATAATTTATTCAGACGGCACTAATACAACTAACCTATACATGTCAAAAGCAGCAAATGGAACTAAATCAGACCCTCCAGAAACAGTTAGCACTTTTGATTACAAAAGCATAAAATGTTCATATCTTGACTGTGCTAGTCCTGATGGCCAAACAATCACTGAAGATTCACATTCTGATAGTGATCGCACTAAGTTTATCTCACATACTTATAGTGATCCCACCAAAATGCCAAACGGTATTAAGCATATTAAGTTTATAATCTTTGATTTGGATGGAATACAGTATCAAGTTTTCAGTTCAAGAGATGATGATAACTCAGGATATAATTCAATGGTACAGTTTACAAAAGATTACATTGATGCTTATATGAGTCAAAAGTAATCCTTATAACAGCGGACCTGCATAATTTGCAGGTCCGCTGTTTATTTAATTACCCCCTATTAGGAGACCATAATTTCTCAAGAAATGTTTCAATAAGATTATTTACTACTTCTGGCTTTTCTATTGGCAGCCCATGTCCTGCATCAGGAATTATTCCTACGCTCACGTCAGGCAATAATTTTTCGATACGCGTTTTAACAAATTCCACCCCATTTTTATATATTGGGTCTTTTTCACCCATTAATAACAATAATGGATTTTTTAAGTTTTCCAGCTCTGTATCAGTAAAAACCGTCAAAGGAAATCCCTTGGGCCATTTAAAATATCTCATTCCCAAAGAAAACTGTTTGAATATTTTTTCGTCCAAAACCGTACTGGAACCTGATAACCATTTTATAAAACTTTTTATTATAAAAGAAGCCGGAAGGATAAGAGCGGCTAGAACTCTGAAAATAAACTGCGGTTTGATAGGTGTAATAGCCGCGGCAGGGTCAATTAATACCAACTTTGATACTTTATCCGGAAAGCTTAATGCAAAATTAAGTGCAAGCCACCCACCGTATGAATATCCTATAAAACCTGCATCTTCAATACTAAGCTTGTTTATAACTTCCTTGAGCCATTCTGCATAGTCGGAACTGCTGAATTTCTTCCTGTTTGGAATACTTCTACCAGGCTCGCCAAGTGTGTCTATGGCATAAACCCTATAATGCCTTGATAGTTCACTTATGTTATATAGCCACATCGTGGAACTGAAACCCTGACAATGGAGTAGTATTAATGATTCTGAATTCTTTTGACCTGCAGTAATTATATGCGTCTTTCCAAACTCCGTCTCAATATACATTGTCTCATAAGCAACAGGCCACTGTCTGAGAGTAGCTTCATATGATTCATTGTATTTGATTTCACCGTTTTTACTTTTGAAAAGTGCACTTTCTGGCATGTTCCACCTCCCTGCAGCAGGAATTAAGACTGTAACACTAATACCTTATATATTAATAACCTTTCCAACCTGATCTCTCAATGCTACTTCCAGCATTATCTCGCACTCAAGCCCGGCTGTTTTCTCACATATAATATTCTTTACTGTCTGGTAGGCAAGCTCAGGAAAGTTGTTTTCCCTGCTCAAATGCCCTAAAAGGAACCTTCTAGTACCCTTTTCAACCAGATAAGCAATAACTTCTCCGGCCTTCTCATTTGACAAGTGTCCACTATCACCCAAAATCCTTTTTTTCAGATGCCATGGATAAGGTCCGACTTTCAGCATTTCTATGTCATGGTTTGATTCCAGAAGAATCAGTTCACTGTTTTCAAGACAGCATAAAAGTTCATCATCAATATGCCCTATATCTGTAGCTGTAGTAACCTTTTTCCCGTCTATGAAGAAGTTGAAACCTACTGGCTCACTGGCATCGTGGGGAATTGCAAAGGATCTGACATTAATATCCCCTATGTAAAAATCACAGCCCGTTTCAAAAAGCAGCTTGTTTGAAGAATCCACCGGGCCTATAGGCAACTCCATTGCCGACCAGGTTCCGGTGTTGGCATAAATGGGTACATTATATTTTCTGGAAATAATACCGGCACCTTTGACATGGTCGCTGTGTTCGTGTGAAATTAAAATAGCGCTTAACTCTTCAGGCTTTTCACCTATTGAGTTAAGCGCCTGGGTTATCCGTTTCGCGCTAAGACCCGCATCAATGAGCAGCCTTGTACTGCCTGAAGCAATAAATATGGAGTTTCCGCTGCTTCCGCTGAACAAACTGCAAAATCTGATCATATTCTCATTTCTCCATTATAGTTCTCTTTTGTTATAACTTTTTTTAACTGTTCTTACAATAGTACTTTTTCCTTGCTCTTTAACTGTTAACTGTAAACTGTACATTGTAAATTGTACACTGACTTTTTGGCTGTAATCTGTACACTGCTTTTTAACTGTCATCTCGTCTATTTGTCATCTCGTCAACTGCTCTTCTTATATCTGCTCCAAGGTTTCTGAACTTTTCTTCTATGTTCTCGTAACCTCTGTCTATGTATTTTACATTGTGAATTTCACTCGTTCCATGTGCAACAAGTCCTGCTATAACCATTGCTGCACCTGCTCTTAGATCAGTTGCATTAATAGGTGCCCCAGAAAGTTCGGGTACTCCTTCAATAACTGCAATTCTTCCCTCAACCTTTATGTTTGCTCCCATTCTTTTAAGCTCATCAATATACTGGAAGCGCAAATCCCAAACACCTTCAGTAATGGTACTTGTACCTTCTGCAAGGCATAACAGCACCGCTATCGGAGGGTGTAGGTCGGTTGGGAAACCGGGGTAAGGAAGTGTTTTAATATTTACCTTTGTAATTTTATCTGCTCCTATGACCCTTATCCAGTCTTCACCTTCAATTATCTTAACGTTCATTTCCATAAGCTTTGCTGTCAGAGATTCCATATGCTTGGGAATTAGGTTTTTAACAGTAACATCCCCGCCGGTAGCTGCCGCAGCTATCATAAAAGTACCTGCTTCTATCTGATCGGGAATTATGGAATAGGTTCCTCCTCCTCTGAGGGAGTCAACACCTTTTATCTTAATTACATCTGTTCCGGCACCTTTAACATTGGCACCCATAGCATTAAGGAAATTGGCCACATCTACGACGTGAGGCTCTTTTGCTGCGTTTTCAATAGTTGTTACACCCTCTGCCCTCACAGCAGCAAGCATAAGATTTATAGTAGCTCCTACACTTACAACATCAAGGTAAATCTGGGTGCCCACAAGTCTATCTGCATGGACCTTAACAACACCATGCTCAATGGTAACCTTGGCACCAAGAGCTTCAAACCCCTTGATATGCTGATCCATAGGACGGAAACCAAAATCACATCCACCAGGAAGAGCAACTTCAGCATTTTTAAATCTGCCTAAAAGTGCTCCAAGAAGATAGTAGGATGCTCTCATGCTTTTTACCATTTCATATTCTGCTTTATAAGAATTAACTTCCATTGCATCAATCATAATGGAATTATTATCTTCACGTGTTAACTTTGCACCAAGTTCTACAAGTAAATCAGTAATAATTTTAACATCTTTAATATTAGGGATATTCTCTATCCTACAGGTTCCTTCAACAAGCAATGCGGCTGGAATAACAGCCACGGCAGCATTCTTTGCGCCACTAATGTACACTTCTCCATTAAGTGGTTTTTGTCCGTTGATTACCAGCTTATCCAAATAAGTCACACCAGCTTTCCTATCATTTGCAAACGTTAGGTACAATAAGCAATAATATTATAACACTATAAAATAATAAATAAAAGGTAAAGCTTTAATTATATAAAAGCTTTATTTACACCCAACTTATACTATCACACTTAACCTATTATAAATACTAAAATACAGGCTGCCCATCATAAATGCTGAAATAACGGACATTACCGTCTGAAGAACTGATACACCATACAGGACCACTGAATAATTCACCTGATCCCTCACCACGGCTGTATTCCTTATAGCCCATCTCAATATCTGTAATTGACAGCTTCCCGGCCTGTACATATTCCTTCAAAAGTATCTGATACGCAGAAATAATTTTCTTATTTTTATTGACAGCTACCTCTGTAGGTTTTCTTACCCCGCACTCTAGGGAGGTTAACCCCTTACCCGAAATACTTGCCTTAATGAAACTGTCATATACCAGGTAATTCTTGTATTTTGCATAATAAACTAGCTGTACCGTTCCGTTCCTCAAGCTGTAACTGTCAAGGACATATTCATCCGGATCAAGTCCCAGCTTTTCTATAAAATCTTTAATATATGTTATAATTTCACCTTTTTTAGATATATTAACACTCGATTGGGGATTACTATCAGTAAAAGCGAAGTGGTTTTCTTTAGTAAAAATAATGCTTTTTGCTCCTTGGGTAATGTTTTGATTATACGCTGCTGTTTCAAGAACATTTGCCTTGTCCATAAATATAGCCGCAGTTTTCTTGGCATCAAATCTATAGCTGCCAAAGGAAAGCTTCCCAGGATCCGTCGCGGTTCGTGGTATCGTACAGTCAACTGTTATACCTCTTTGTTCAAGCGTCTTAACGACATGAGAAATTGTTTTTTCTGAAACCTTCCCGGGTGAGTAAATAAATATGTTAACAAGAAGAAAAATGTTAAGCAATACGAACAGGACTATAAGAATTGTTTTAGCCTTTCCAAGTTCCATAATCAACCCCCGCCTTTCTGTCGTGCGGGTATACTGTAAACCTTTCCATCACTGGCAACAACAACCCACATTGGCTTTAAAAGCTGATCTTCGCCGATATTTTTAATTATATAAGATACTCTTACGTCATCCATAAAGAAATTACTCTCATTTGCCAGCTGTTTATAATTATCAAAATAATTTGAAATTAAATCAGTAAAACTATCATTGTACCTTACTGTATTTTTGCTTTGTTCAAATTTCATAAAGACCCACCATGCATTAATTACACGCTTACTATTAGCTCTAATGGTAATTGCATTTGTAAGCACAGGTTTATCTTCCCCATTTAATGTATAATCAGTGTTAATTGTCATCCCGTTTATTACATAATCGAATGTAAATTCAATATAATCCTTTTGTTTATTAATACCAGAAAGATATATCCGAGGTGTGGTGTCTCCTTCAAGCAGAGACTTCCTCTTATCTATAAATGAAACGGCATTTTCAAAGGACTTGTTAAGATTGGTATTTTCCGTTTCTCCCTGTGAGGAGATGTACTTGTACTCCAAAAGCCCATTATTATGGATTCGGAAAACATTATTAATATTCTTAAAAACAAGAGATTTATCAATAGGACTTACCGTAGAGTCGTAATTGGAGTCCCTTTCACCAACAACATCATTTTCAATACTTGTTGTCTCTGAAGATTTCTTAATTGCCTTATCAGTAAACAATTCAGGCACTGAACAGGTATAGTCGTAATAATCCCCAAACCTTGAACCTTTCGGGAAGAATACATCACTTCTTACCGGTATTGGTTTATCGGTTTTTCCTATTTCAGTTACGGTACTATATTGCCGCTTACTACTTTCAAGGTCACTGTAATAACTGTAAATCTTATCCAAGTCATCCCTACTTAAACCGTCCTTACTAAAAGGAAGCACATACCTGTGAATACTGTCACCGTCGTAAATATAGAATACCTGATTGTTGTTTACATCCTCCCACGGAAGAACCATTATCTTATAAATGCCATCAAGTTCTCTGGCAGATGTATCATCACCCGTTAGGAAAAGAGAAAGAAGTTCTGATTTGATAGGGGTATTAAAATCAAGAATTATTCCTTTTTTATTTATAAGCTCGCCCCATTCTTCTTCAGAATAAGGCACTGACTCCTGGGCTTCCGCCTTAACACCTTTTGCAAGCTGTTTAAGGTAGTTATCCTTTACGTCTTTCCACAGGCGGGTAAAAGCATCTTCTCTCTCACCGATAATCCAGTGAAGTTCCACTCCGCCTGACAAAACCATTTTGTATGGTTTGAAGTATTCATCACCTACACCATTACTTGTACTTGATGAAGTAGTAAAAAGTCCCGATAAAAAACTAATAGGAAGCCCGTGGTTTTGGTACAACCATAGGATTCCTACCTCAATTATGCTTGTTAACAGTAATATAAGTAATATGATTGATTTAATTCTTTCCTTACTTATATGTTTCATTTAAATAACAAGTTCCTTCGTAAATTGATTTGTCCAGCCTTTAATGATCTAAGAATTATTAAGGCTTTAAGATTTTTAATAAGTTACCGAATATATCTAATCCTTGTGTTAAAGTATTTTCTATTCTGGTTATTTCAAAATCCGTTATCTGAGTTCTTTCATCGTTCGCTTTGGTTGCTACTATTCTGAATTTGTTTATACCCTTGTGAAGGCTGAAGGATCTTTGGAAATATCCATCCTCGCTCATGCTCCAAGAGCTTTCATCATCAACGTCTGCAAACCTTACATATTTTCCTTTTTCAGAGTCATATTTGAGAACTGTGACTTTTACGCCGCTATGTTTAGAGGTTCCTGCAATAGCATAAGTCGTATATGCTATTATATCCTTTTCCTCTTCAGGTTTAGTAATTGTTACAAAGTAATCCTTTGTTGGCGATGTAGCCTTACTGTAAACCGATTCGTCGGAGGATGCCGCAAAAGCCGGTACACTTAGTACTGAAAAAGCAATCACAAAAATTAATATGCTGCATAATTTTTTGAACATTTGGTTACACCTCAAAAGCAAGCCTAATTGTTTTATAGCTTAATTTTTCTATAATTAATTATACAGCTTTTATATTACAAAACGATTACATGGCATTTAAGTTTGAGTTACATATTGGAAGCTTTACCGTTATTTCTGTGCCTTTTCCGAGTGTGCTGCTTACAAGTATTGTCCCCCCGTGTGCTTCTACAATTTCCTTGGCAATAGAAAGTCCGAGCCCTGTTCCGCCCATTTCCCTGGAACGTGCCTTATCAACCCGGTAAAACCTTTCAAATATTCTGTCTACATCAGCCTGCGGTATACCTATTCCAGTATCGGCTACCTTAACATAAACATCATTATACAGTTTACTTGTGTAAACACTTATTTTACCGCCGGAAGGAGTATATTTTATGGCATTACTCAGAATATTAAGCACCACCTGCTCTATTCTGTCATGATCCCCCTGTATTACAGGAATATCACCTATAACATAGTTTTCAATAACAAGACCCTTATTCCTTGCTTCCATGCACATTTTCTCAACAGATTCCGCCACCAGCTCTGAAAGCAGCAGATCCTTCATATTCCACTGAACCTGCCTGTTTTCAATTTTCGTAAGTTGCAGCAAATCCTTTACAAGCCTTGTCATACGATCTGCTTCGGAATTTATAACTCCAAGAAATCTCAGCATTGTTTCAGGATCTTCTGATGCTCCGTCAAGAAGAGTTTCAGCATAGCTCTTTATAGAGGTAAGAGGAGTCCTTAACTCATGGGATACATTTGCTACGAATTCTCTTCTCATATTCTCAAGTTTTTCCTGTTCGGTAATATCCTGAAGAACAACAATTATTCCGCCAGGCTTATCTTCTTCGCCTTTGAAAAGCACAAAGTTAACCTTGATAGTGCGGTCACCGATTGTAATAATCTTTTCATCATTAACTACAGTTTCCATATAAAGTATTTCTTCAAGCGTTATTGAAAGGTCATGCAGCCTGGAGAAGGCATTAAAATCACACTTGGCCTCATTTTCACTGAGAATGGACTCTGCAACCGGGTTAATGTGGATCATTTCCCCGTTTATGTTGAAGGCTATTACACCATCAGTCATATTATTAAGAATCGTTTCAACCTTGTTCTTTTCATTGGATATTTCTCCAAGTGTATCTTTAAGCTCGCCGGCCATGTAGTTGAAGGTCTTGGTAAGCTTTCCTATTTCATCGTTGGACTTGACTGGTAAAGGTTGGTCAAAATTGCCCGAGGCAATATCCTGAGCCTTATGCATTATACGTACAATAGGCACAGTAATGGTCTTTGAAAGTGCATATCCAAGTCCAAGTGAAAATAAAATAGCCAAAAGACAGGTAATAATAATTATTGAGTTAAACTCCCCAATAATTTTACCCCATTCATCGTCATAGTATCTGAAATAAAGAATATAGCCGTTTTTGACCACTGTAGCATAGTCAAAATATAAGGTGTTGGAATCATCAGAAATCACCTGCTTGTTGGCATTGCCTTTATCCCCGCCGGCCATTACAGCATTAAGATTTTCCGATTTTAATATCTGGTATGAAAACTCATCACGGTTATCTGCATATCGGGTATCGGATGAATAAATAATCTTGTTTGAAGCCTTATCAAGGACAGTCAGCGAAAACCCATCGGATGTCCTGAATGTAATTATCGCATTTCTACTATTATTACCTGCAAGATTGTTATAAATATCCTCCGCCGTAGGCTTGCCCTTTATTATATCCCAATTGTCCAAACCGCTTTTTATTTTATCTTCAAAAACTTTATAATACGAAGACTGGACCCTTCCGTTCAAGGTAACTCCTACAAAAAACATCAGGGCCACAATTATCAGAATAAGTATAAGTACAAGTCTCCACTGCAGGCTTTTAAACATAACAACCTCACGAAAGGTAAAATTAAGTCTTTTGTAAATGATCAGCTTACTTTATTAAAATAATATCCAACGCCTCTTTTTGTCATTATATATTGAGGATTAGCGGGATCATTCTCAAGCTTTTCTCTTACACGCCTTACCGTTACATCCACTGTTCGCACATCCCCGTAATATTCATAACCCCAAACCTTTTCAAGCAATGATTCCCTTGAAAATATCTGGTTCTGCTGAATTGCCAGGAATTTTACAAGCTCAAATTCACGAAGTGTAAGTTCAATGATTTCACCGCTTCTTGTTACCTCATATCTATCAACATCTATGAGAAGAGGTCCAAACCTCAAGGTATTGCCTGAACTCTTTGCGTTATCGTCCACTGTCCTTCTTAAATTCGCCTTTATCCTTGCAATAAGCTCTCTCGGACTGAAAGGTTTGGTAATATAATCATCTGCACCCAGCTCCAGGCCCAAAACCTTGTCAACCTCTTCTTCCTTGGCTGTCAGCATCAGTATTGGAGTTGATAGAGTCTGCCTGAGCTTCTTGCATACAGTAAATCCATCCTGCTTGGGCAACATGATATCAAGAAGAATAAGGTCGGGCTTTTGGCTTAAAGCCATTTCCACAGCTTGTTCTCCATCATAGGCTTCAATAGTCTCAAAACCTTCTTTTTTGAGGTTAAACTTTATTATATCTACTATATTTTTTTCATCATCAACAATAAGTATCTTTTTACCCACTAAATACACCCCTTATAAAATAAGATAAAGAACTATATAAGTAAGAGGACCACATTCATTAGACACGAAATGTAACAGTTTAGTTCCAAAAAAATAAAATTTATATTAAAAATATATTACAACACAATTATAACATTTATTTTGCATATTAAAATATATATTTTACTACAGTTAACCCAATATATTACAATATGTATTTTTATGTAAAATAACGAAACACTTTCGATATTTATAAAATATTATAAAAAAATATATACTTTTTTACCATTTTATGTTATTATATCAATAAACTACTTATGAAAAACCAGCCACTTGAGGGGGTCTGTCATATGTCAAATGATTTGATGTACACCCTTATCGCAAAAATGTATGTAAAACTTAATTGCCTTGTTGAAAAGAACAATCAAGACCTGCTTTCTTCCGAGGTATTAAGTTACAGTCAAAGGCTTGACAAAGTGTTGGTAGTATTTACACGAAAGATGAATCATCAAAAAACATACAAAAGCGATCAGAGTGAAATTACAAAGGTGTCCTGAAATTAATTGAATCGAAACTAAATCAATTTTTTAGAACAATATAAAAGTTCTTTATTAAGGTTTGCAATCAAGGATTATTTCCTGAAGCAAGGAAATGGGACATAAACCTCAATTTATTTTGTAATGTTCCAAAAAGCTCTTTCATAAATATAAATGCCCGGTCTTAAGCCGGGCATAATTTTTTAGTCGGTGTTTATTGCTTCTTCCTCATCCATTCAAGCAGTCTTGATAATCCTTCTTCAAGCCCAACTTCCACCTTAAAGTCCAATATTTCCCGTGCTTTTGTAATATCTGAGACGGAATGCTTTACATCCCCCACTCTTTCCTCCGCATGTTCGGGCATTATACTTGTTCCAGCCAGTTTATTTAGTATACCTATAAGGTCATTAAGTGTAATTCTCTCACTGCAGCCTATATTTATTACCTCGGAATTACCCGGCCATTTGCAGGTACATGCAGCCAGGTTTGCGTTGACAACATTATCAATATAAATAAAATCTCTGCTTGTGAGGCCATCACCGAAAATAACTGGTGTTTTACCCTGCAAAAGGATATTGGCAAATATTGATATAACTCCTGCATAATATGAATGTGGGTCCTGTTTTGGCCCAAATACATTAAAATACCTTAGCGACAGTACCTCAAGTCCATAAATGCTGTAAAATGCTTTTCCATAGTATTCCTGTGTCAGCTTTGCCACAGCATATGGAGATAGCGGCTCGGGGAACATATCTTCCCTTTTAGGAAGCTCGGGATTGTTTCCATAAGCAGCAGCTGAAGCTGCCTGCACAATCCTTTTTACAGACTTACTGTCAACTGCTGCTTTAAAAAGGTTAACCGTGGTTGTAACAATACTGTTGTTAACGCCTACAGGGTCTTCAACTGATTTGGGGACAGAAGGGATGGCAGCATGATGAAGTATATAATCTACACCTTTTACACCCTCACATGCAACTTCAAAGTCTGACAGATCACCTTTTATGAATTCAATCTTATCCATGAATTCAGAAATATTCTCAAGCTTCCCTGTCGAGAGATTATCAACTACCCTTACTTTATGGCCCAGACCCAAAAGTCTTTCAACAAGATTAGAACCAATAAATCCTGCTCCACCAGTAACAAGGTACTTTGACATATAACCCTCCATATACTATATTAATGAGCCGTTTTCTTTCTTCGTTTTATCAAATAGACAATCATTATTGCAGCGAATGCAAATATACTATCAAGCACTACATCGCTTACTCTTGCCGCACGACCTTCTACAAACAGCTGATGGAATTCATCTGACGCGGCGTAAAAGACGCAAAGCACCAATGCAATAATATGAAAGTTTTTTATAAAAATCCGTGTAAAAAGACTTACCGTTAGAAATCCAAGTATTGCGAACTCTATAGCGTGACCACTCTTGCGTATGTAATGGTCACCATTAAGTATAACATCTTTCATGAAGGAAGGGGAATTTCCCTTAAATATCCAGTTAAAGAAATCCAAAAGATGCTGCGCAATACTACTGCTTATTTGTGTTGAATCCTTCCCAGGTTGTGCTGAAAAATAGAATATTACTATCATCCAGACTGCAACTGCTGCAATAAGTATATATGAGTGTCTATCGAGTTTAATTATTTTCAATTAGTATCCGCCTTAATGCCGATTATTTTAATGATGTTTCATAGCCTCGAAGCAGCCATTGATAAGCTGTATACGCCTGGAGGAGTTCCTTTTGCGCAGTCCTTACCTTTAATACCTGGCTTTTGAAAGCAAAGCCCTGCTTTTGCAGGTCAAGCTTTGATAGAAGACCCATGTCATATTTCAGCTGTGCTGCGTTAAGCTTTTTTTCCTCTCTTCCAAGCTTTGCAGTCTCATTGTCCAAGGTCTTCTTGCTATTAAATACAGCCTTATATTTTTGATCAAAAGCAAATTTATACTTTCTTGTCTGATTATCTATCCTATATGAATCCGATGATCCAAGCATTCTTATGTCAAAATTTTGTACACGTCCGGTTTCCATATCGGTATTATAATTCATTTTTGCCAAAGTGCTGTCATCCACCGCCGACAATTCTCCGATAGTTATCGGACAATTGAAGCTCTGTCCAAGCATAAGGTTAATCTGGCTTTTGATACCTTCAATATTTTCATTCAGAGCCTTTAATGCTTCTTCTGTTTCCTGTGCCTGTATACTTAAGTCCTCAAAAGCCGATTCACTTATCATTCCCAAATCCTTTTGAAGCTTGGCTACATTCAGCTGTGCATTTACCTGTTCAGCCTTAATATTCAACTCCTCTTTCTGCAGCTGGAGCGATGAATATAAAAGAAACAGCTGTTGAGTTCCGCTTATTATTGCATAGTTGGCTTCACTAATTCTGAGATAGCTTGACCATGAATTGTCTAATTGCCCCTGAAGACTCCCGATTTGTCCATGGAGCTCACCTGAATATATATTATACAAAGCTATCATTTTTGTGTATATGTCATCCTCGATATTGGAACCGGTTCCGAGCATAGCCTGCATATCTGTAATTGCCGCATCTATTGCGGTTTTCGTACTTTTAAGGCTTGTTATGGAAGTGTTTACTGAAGAAGTATCTGTATTGGAACTGTTATTTGCTCTTATGTCCTGATTGTATGATATTACTAAGCTTTCAATATCATTAAACTGTAGGGAAGTCACATTCTGAGTGTCGGCAAATGCCGGTATAAACTGCGTCAAAGATAGTAATGCTATAAGCACAGCGCATAATAATTTCTTCATATTAATTACCCTCCTATAAATTTATGCTCTTATATACGTAAATCAAAAGAAAATTCTTCAATTAATACTTATATTAAACATTATACCATGTACTTTATAAAAATCCAACTACAACGTTAGTCAAAATGTCATCTCCTTGACACTTGTACAAATTTAATGGTATGTTTAATATAATTTATTTACGTAACAGAGGTATTATAATGGCTGAGTCTAACCGTATACAACCGCTTGATTCCGTTCGCGGAATAGCATCAATGGTAGTTGTAATTTTCCACACACTTATATCATTTCCCATATTCTATGCAGCATTCAATTATCTTCCGTACAATAACAACGCAGCAGTAAAGCTTCTTAATGATACACCTCTTCATGTTTTGTGGGCAGGTCCTGAAGCTGTATTATTATTTTTTGTGTTAAGCGGTTTTGTTCTTTCAATACCTTATCTAAAAGATAGTTCTTTACCTTATAGCGGTTATATTATAAGAAGATTTTTCAGGATTTACATTCCCTACATAATTATAATGTTCATTTATATAATCATTGTTTCATCTTTGAGCAACTATAATCAGATAAGCAGCTTAAGTGCCCAGTTTAATGGGCGATGGAACCAGGCTGTTACAGGCAGATCAATAATTTCATATATATTTATGCTGGGTAATGACCCAAGCAATGTAAACGGTGTTATCTGGAGCCTTGTACATGAAATGCGTATATCAATTATCTTTCCATTCCTTATGCTGCTTATAAAAAGGTTCAATTTCAGGCAGATATTCATGTATACAGCTATACCAAGCATTCTAATATGTATATTCTTTAAATATATAGCCGATCATATACCTTCAGTAACAGCTTCACAGCTTTCGCGATCCGCGGGTGACACTTTTTATTACTGCCTGTTCTTTATAATTGGTGCTTCGCTTTGCAAATACAGGAGTAACATAGCAGCTGTTGTAAACCCTTTAAAACCTATATATAAACTATTAATGCTGGTTGCAGCAATTCTAATGATTGAGTTCAGGTGGCTTGTCCCGGGAATTTACAATACAACTTCAGAAGCACTTTCTTTTATTCGCGGCGGAGTCACAGGTGACTGGGTGGCTGGAATAGGAGTTGTACTACTATTTATAGTTATTCTTAATTCCATAAAGCTGTCAAAATTCCTTTCCCGTGGGGTTTTCGTATGGATAGGAAAGATTTCATACAGTCTGTATCTTGTACATGTACTTGTAATAATGCTTTGCGCAAGATACCTTGGACAAGTTATACCTTTGAAGCTGTCTTTGCTTCTTGCTCCTTTGCTTGCTCTTCCTGTTGCACATGTTTCTTATAAATACATAGAAAAGCCTGCCATGGAAGTAGGCAGGCGGTTATCTGCAAAGTTTAAAAGGGGTTAGTAGGGTGCGGATAAACCAAGTCGGTTCCACCGACTGAAATTGAATACATTCTGCATAAATCTTTGCGCCGAGGGTTGAAACCCACAAACCTACTTATTAAAGTGCTTTGCGCCGTGGGTTAAAACCCACGGCTGGCTCAAACCAAGTCGGTTCCACCGACTAAATAATAAAAGCTATGGAATACCCACAGCTCTTAAATCTTTTATACTTTTTAACTGTAAACTGTACATTGTTAATTGTAAACTTATTTCCGTCCACGCTCAATTACCTGTATCCTTATATCGTGTCGGTCTACTTTATCTGAAAGATCGTCAACCTTCTTCTCTACTGTTTCAAGCTTTTCGTATACCTGTTTATATCCGTCAAACAAGGCTTTTGAATTGTCTTCAAGCTTGTTTTCAAGTCTTGTTAAGTGATTTTCTACCTTATCAAGTCTGCCTTCAACTTTGTCAAATCTACCATTTACTTCCTCGAACTTACCATTTACTTCTTTCCTAAACTCAGTAAACTCACCATACATTTTTGACAGTAAATCAAAAGTTTTATCTTCCATACATTATCCCCTTAACTGCTTGGTAGATAAATTATATCACCAATGTGAAGCTAATTCAATAAATTAATTGTTATTTTTTGTCATTTGTTTATTATACCGCCGTGGGTTAAAACCCATGGCTGCCAAAACCAAGTCGGTTCCACCGACTAAATAATAAAAGCTATGGAATACCCACAGCTCCTAAATCCTTTATATTTTTTAACTGTAAACTGTACATTGTTAATTGTACACTAATTTATACCTCCAACATATCTGCCACCATCTGCGCTATTGCAAGGCTGCTGGTTAATCCGGGAGATTCTATTCCAACAAGATTAATAATGCCTTTGAGCCCGTTGTCAGTTTCGTCCTTTATAATAAAGTCTCTGAAGGTCTCACCCGGCCCCTGGAGTTTAGGCCGCATTCCAGCCATATCAGGAAGCAGATCAGTCCGGTCGATAAATTTAATATAATCCTTAACTGCATCATAAAAGGAATCAAGCTTTCCACTGTCTACATCATAGTCAATTTCATTGACATATGTAGCATCAGGCCCAAGCCTTACCCTACCATCGAGAGATTTCGTTATATGTACACCCAGGCCCTTAAGATTCTTTAGTGGTGGTGGATATACAAGCCTTGTCACCATTTCAGATTTGCAGCCCTGGATGCTGAAATATTCACCTTTACAAGGGTAAATCTTATATCCGTTTTCTTCTATGTCTATACCTGTCATCGCCGCAACCTTATCAGCTGACAGTCCTGCACAGTTTATGATCCATCTGCACTCAAGGACATCTTCGCTGCCCTCAGGAGTCATATAAGTGACCTGATACATTTCACCTGACTTTTTAATACCTGTAATTTTATGTCCATAGGCAATCATTACACCATTTGCTTCAGATAAGCTTTCCAGCTTTGCCATGTATTTGTGGGAATCAATTATTCCTGTTGAAGGTGAAAATATCGCAGCAACTGCGCTAATATTCGGTTCAAGTTCATGTACCTGTTCTTCATTAAGGAATTCAAGATCTGTAACATTATTTTTAAGCCCCTGCTCCATGAAAGCTTTAATTACAGGTACTTCTTCCTCATTCCGGGCTATTATGAGCTTTCCAAGTCGTTTGTGCGGTATATCCCACTTTTGGCAGAATTCATAAAGCATTTTATTTCCTTTGACACATAGCTTTGTTTTATAACTATCGGCGGGATAGTATATACCCGAGTGAATTACCTCGCTATTACGGCTTGAGGTTTCCTGACCGAATTTTTTGTGCTGCTCCATTAGAATAATGGTGCTGTCACTGTATTTTCCTGATAATTTCTCACAAACCGCAAGTCCTACAACCCCAGCCCCTATAATTAAAATATCTATTTGCTCCATTTGATAATTCCTTCTATTCTATTTCTTAGTTTTTATAAATTTTTTGTTATAAATTACATTACCAGTCAATACAACCTTTATTGTTTGGAATATAATCTTTAAATCAAGTAATAAAGAATAATTCTTTATATAAATCAAATCATATCTTAGTTTGTCCCATGCTGAAGTGTCGTAGTTTCCAAGAACTTGGGCATATCCAGTTATTCCGGCTTTAACGAGATTCCTCTTACTATATATAGGTATATCTTTTTCAAACTGTTCCACAAAATATGGCCGTTCAGACCTTGGCCCTACAATACTCATGTTACCCACCAGAACATTAAAGAGCTGAGGCAGTTCATCAATCCTGAATTTCCTCATGAACTTGCCCACTTTGGTTACTCTCGGGTCACCCCTTCCTGAAATCACAGGACCCGTTTCTTTTTCAGCATCCTGAAACATTGTCCTGAATTTAAACATACTGAAAATTTCATTATTATATGTTACTCTTTCCTGAGTGTAAATTACAGGACCGCGAGATGTGCATTTAACAAGAATTGAAGCTATCAGCATTAAAGGCGATAATACTATGATTCCTATAAGAGAAAAAATAATATCAAATATTCTTTTGAAAAATCTTTGTTCTACAGTAAGGCCAAGCCTGTCTATCATAAAAGCAGGAAGGTCTTCAAAATGCACCAGTCTGGTATTGACAAGGGATATTTCAAAAAGCTCCGGAACAACGTAAACGACTTTTCTGGCATCAAGACACATATTACTTATACGCATTTTCTGTTCGTCTGTAAGGCCGGGGCATATGAGGACTTCATCGACATTTGATATCCTTTTAATGATTTTATCCATTTGATTGGGTGAATAGACATATTTGACCGCTACATCTGCATTTGCAACAGTTGCACTTACTTTGTCGAGTATGTCATCCATGTTATCATTTATGCCTATAACCATAAGGTTTTTGGTTATTGTGGTATATTTTTTTAAGAGAAATATGAATGCATACCACAAAAACAGAAGAATAAACTGTATTACAGGGGCAATAAGTAGAACACTCCGGGGAAATGAAAAGCCTTGCTGGAAGTATGTTATAGCTGTTGTTACTATTCCGAGAAGGAAAACAACAAAAATAATTGATATAAAAGAATCATATAAGGATTTCCTATAAAACTTCAACATTCCATATATATCAAATAAGATAAGGGCTGAAAATGTAATAAATGGGGCTGCTTCAACATACGGAGAAAAATTGAAACTTGGCAGCTGACCATTGAATTTTATGAGGTAGGCTAATAAATATGCAAGGTTAATAAATAGTAAATCAGTGAGAATAATAATAACTTTATAAAACTTCTTTAATAGTTTAATCATACATACCTCACGAATTAATACTTTTATATAAGCCCTTCCGAGAAAAACAGTATCTATGTTTTACAAAATAATATATTAAGCCTTTTATATGAATAAAAGTAAGTTTTGAAAAAAACTTAGCTTTTGTAATTCTTTGTTCATAATGTATTACGGATGCACTTTGAGTATATAAAACCTTCCATCCCTTAAGCCACATTCTTAAGCATAAATCTACATCTTCTGGTCCATAGAATATTTTGTCGTCCAGTATCCCAACCTCTTCGAGTGCTCGCCTCCTAAGCATCTGGCATGCTCCAATAACATAATCTACATAGAAGGAACTTTGAAATTTCATCTTTTCAACGTAATATTCATTTTTTAAAAATCTTTGAACCCACTTAAAATCTATCCGTCTAATAAACTTTGTAAATAGCAGAGGAAACTTTCTACAGCTATTCTGAACAGTACCATCCGGGAAAATTAACCTTGGTCCACATATTCCAACATTATTGTTTTGCTCTATAGTCTCTAAAAGTTTATCAATAACATCTGTACATAATTGTGCATCAGTATCAAGCAATAAAATATATTCGCCTCTTGAAACACATATTCCCTGGTTCCTTGCAGGGGCAACCCCTCTATTATTAGCATTCTCAATTACAATTACTTTAGGGAACTTTTTAAAAACAATTTCGAGGGTGTTATCATTTGATCCATTATCTACCAAAATAACCTCAAAATCAATGCAACAAATATTATTATATATTGATTCAAGGCACTTTTCTATATGTTTCACCGAATTCCATGTAAGTAATATGACGGATAGTTTCATATTTTTTTCCCTTTAACCCTTGTTTTAAGCCATTGTTTCTCTAACATATTCCAAATGTAGTCATCACTAACAATTTTAAGCTTCTGAATATCTTTCCTCTTATTCATTGTCTTCCTAAAATTTCGGAGGAAGTCTATCTTTGCTTTCAAATATAAAATTCCTCTGCCCTTTAGCATAAAGTAACCAAAAGCTATCATATCATAAGCCAAATGACGTAGAATAGTTTTACGAATAAGTCTTGAAGGCATATTTTTGAAATATCCGTATTCATCATTCCTATGCCCGAAGAAAACATAAATTTTACTAAGCTTACCCAGAGAAGCATTGATTTTGTGATATACAACAGCATTTGAAGCAAATTTACATTTGTAGCCTGCCAGTTGTGCTCTGAAACTCAAATCAGAATCCTCATATGCAATATAGAAATCTTCATCCAGTAATCCGATTTTATCCAGCATTTCTTTTTTATAGATAGCTGCACCTGCACATGCACCAAAAACATACTCATCTTCGCAATAACTGGAGGCTTCCTCCATATATCCCCTCTTAAAACCTGCGCCACATATGGAATAGCCGTCCCCAACTGCATCTACTAATGAATTATCATAATAAGACAACAGCTTTGAAGCACAAAAACCAAGCTGAGGATCAGAATTTATACAATTATAAAGGTTTTCAAGCCATTTATGCTCAACTCTTGTATCATTATTAAGCAAAACTACATATTCACCTTTAGAAATTCTAATTCCTTCATTATTACCTTTACAAAATCCGTAATTCTGGTCAAGACAGAGCAGTATTACTGAAGGAAAATTCTCTTTAATAAAATCTTGTGAACCATCTGTTGAACAGTTATCAGCAACAATAACCTCATAATCCTTATAAGTTTGATTTGTAACCGAGGTAAGACATTCGTCAAGATGATGTCTACCATTCCAATTCAAAATAATTACAGATATCATAATTTATCCTTAATCTATTTATTATTCAGTTTAAATTTATCATTTCTCTAACCACTTCAACAATGCTCAAACAGTTTTTAAGCCAGACGATTCAATTCCTGTCAGGTTAATTAATCCTTCTAGCCCTTTGTCTCCCTCATGATAAATTAAAAAGTCCCTAAAAGGCGGCCAAGCCTTGTAATTAGGGCTTATTCCAGCCATATCAGGTTCAAGGTCACCCTTGTTGACAAAAGGTATATAATCCTTAATTGCATCCTTTTTTCCTACATCTACATCACAATCAATCTCTTCTATATATGTAGTATCAGGACCAAGCCTGATCCTTTGTGATAGCTCTGCACATACAGCAAATCCAACAACGATGGAACCGACTATACGGTTATCAATCTAATCCATAAAAAATCCTCTATATTTATTAATTCCCTATACCAATACAAACCGAACCAAAAATTATAAAAAAAACACCAATTACTTTTAGTTTTGTAATTCTTTCTCTCAACAAAATATATGATATAAGTAATGTCCATATATAGGTAACTGAAGAAAGTGGCATTACTATACTGTAAGGAAGATGCTTTAAGACTAAAATGTTAATTATTATACCTATTATATATAAGAAAATTCCTAAATAAAAATAAGGCTGTAATACTATTCTAAAAATTGATTGTAAGTTCATAATACTCAACTTAAAGCAAAAACTTCCGAATGCCCCGAGCAGTGTAAATAAAAAAATAATTGGTAAAAAGCTAATTATCTCCGCCCCCTATCATAATTACTCCCGCTACTATTGCTATAATCCCAATAAATTGAATATTATTTATATGCTCGTGTAGTATAAACAACCCAAATAAAATTGCAAATAAGTAACTCACACTTTGAAACGGGTGTAAAACTGATAAGTTGCCAAAACGGAAAGCCATTATCATTAATACTGCACCTATTCCGTAAAAAGCAAATCCTAGAATAAGAAATTTCAAACCATTAGTATAAGATAGTTTCCAAAACAACACTCCAAGTGATGTAACTAAAGCAGATACCAACATAATGGAAATACCTTTTAGATTTTTTCTAATAGAAGCTATAAAATTTTTCATTTTTTACTTCCATTGTCACTATTAATAATAGTATCATTCATTTTCTCTGCTATTGCAACCTGGTTCAAACCAAATTGAAATCTTTTAACTTTAATATTTTTAAAACCACAAACATCAAGTAAAGAAATTAATTCATCCTTTGAAAAATAATGCTTGTGATCCCTTATTTCTTCTCTTGAAATAATGTTCAATTTAAATGCCATAAATTCCAATACCGGTTTTGCAAATCTGGTTGGTGTAGTCATAACAACTTTCCCATTCATTTTTAATATACGATGTACTTCTTTAAGAATAACATCAGGGTTATATAAATGTTCAATAAGAGCCAACATTGTTACAATATTGATATTATTAATACTTTGAGGTATTCCTCGTTCAAGATCATCAACCTCTTCCAGATGAATATTTCCATATTCACAATTATCAACTTTTTTATCAAACCCATAACCCATCTTTATAATTTTAGATTGTGAAGCCAAAAAAGCCCCATTAAATCCGCAACCTAAATCGCAAAGTACATCTCCATTTTTAACGTACCTTCTAACTTTTGAAAATCGTAAAAAAGCAATGAACCTATCAAGCATTGTCCATCTAATACTCATACCTACCCCCAGTTAATTACTTAACCATTTTATAATTATCTTTATTAAATTCTTCTCTATACAACATTAATTCATAAAGTTCTTTGTGGTGTTTCACTATTGTATCCAATATCAATCCGCAAGTTATAGATAAAGTTGACAGTACCATAAGGCCTACTGCCAAAATAGCCAACGGCAAATGCAAAATATATTTTGTTCTAATAAATTCATCCACAACAGGAATTCCTGCTAAAAGGCTTGCAATGAATAATATTAAAGATATAATTCCAAAGAAATTTAAAGGCTTATAATCTTTAAATATCCAAAAAATGGTTTTAATTATTCGCATTCCATCACGGATCGTGTTCAGTTTGGAAACACTACCGTTTGGTCTATCCCTATATATAATAGGAATCTCTTTAATAAGAAATTTTTTGTCAAGAGCATGCAGTGTTAATTCTGTCTCAATTTCAAATCCTGAACTCAAGATTGGAATGTTTTTTACAAAGTTTTTGCCAAATGCTCTATAACCGGTCATAATATCTTTAAGCGAAGTATGATATAGAATATTTATAAGATTTTTAACTAAGCCGTTTCCAAAGTTATGAAAAAGCCTTTTATTTTCTTTTATATATGTTCCATTTGAAAGCCTGTCCCCAATAACCATATCGGCTTCGTCGGAAACAATTGGTTGAATTAATTGATGCACAAATTCTGCAGGATATGTATCATCCCCATCGACCATAATATATACATCAGCATTAATGTCTCTGAACATTGAACGGACAACATTTCCCTTTCCCTGACGATATTCCCTTTTTACAACTGCCCCATTCATAGCTGCGATTTTTGATGTATCATCTTTGGAATTATTGTCATAAACATAAATGTCAGCTTCAGGTAACTCTTTCCTGAAATCATTAATTACTTTTGCTATAGTTAATTCTTCATTGTAACATGGTATTATAACTGCAGTTTTCATTATTTTGACCTTCCTTTAACGAAATATAAAACTTCTCATTATGTAATGCATAGTTTATGATTATTGCTTTGGTACTTCAGATAAATAAGCATTGTCAAAATCAATATAGTATTTATCGGCTGAATTAATATAAACCATTGCATGGTCAGCCCCTACAGGAGGGTTTAGAGCAACTTCGTGCTTTTGCCATTTATCTGTGCTATCAACAATACTAATAGAACAATCAATATATTTATTTCCTTTAAACCAATTTACCTGCATTCTAGTTTTACTATTATTAATATTTTCTATCTTACTATAAAAAGAAAATTTATAAATAGTGCCTGCTTTCACACTTACAAATTGTGTTATTGACTTGTCGACAGAAGCCCGAACATAATAATCCTTATCTTCTGCATTAACACTTTTAACTACTTGATCATCAATGTTTGGTACACTCCATACTTTTGAAGCATTATTTAATATATTTTCAAATGAACCATCAGCAAGTAGGTTTACAGATGAGTCAACATTTACTGTATTATCAGGCTTACTTTTACTTACCTCCAGCAAACTAAGAGAATCCCCCACTGGTATAAACGGGTGCTTTATTTGTTTCAAGTTCTTTATATCATAACCAATTTTTTTAAATTCTGTATAAGCATCATTATATTGTTCACTTCTTATAAGGGTGTATAATTTCTTATCTTTGTATTTATTTATTAACTTATTGAAGGTATCAATAGCTTCTGGTGTACTTTCATTGCTTATCCACCATAAATTAAATTGTATCATTGGCAATTCCCTGTTTATAGCTGATGCATATCCTCCGTTTCTTAATCCAATTATCCATAAATCAACATTCTTTATGTCATTTTTTAAATTTGTATTAACCCTATCTCTTCCTACCATTTTAGCATTATCTAAATATAATTGTGTATTTGAAAAAACAGAAGGCTTCCAAGACCAAGACATATTCCTTCCAAGAATAAAATAAATGCTAATAAAACACTGAGCTATTAAAGCAAAGATAAAAACAATACCTATGGTTTTAAAAATTCTACTATTTGAATTTATATATTGTAATGAAATAATAATTATTAAAATACCAGCCAAAATTTCCAAATACGAAGCATATCTTATATATCCAGTAGTATACTCCCACATCAAAATTGATATAAGAAATATTATAACCAGTGGAACAATTTTTTTAATATTATATTTTTTTGAAAGTTTATATGTACACAAAAACCATATTGCAATTAAAAATCCTTGACCTAACCTTCCGGAGTAATGTGCAAGCTCAGCCGTTCTTCCAGGTTTAAATAGTATATATACCGGCCATATTAAATATTCAATGATACTCTTAGGCCCGAATGAATCTTGTGTGAAGTTTGCTGCAGCATAATAAGGAGATTTAAATATGCCATTATAAAAGGGGAAAACAGGATTTCCTGTTTTTATAAAAGAATATATAAAATATATAGTTGCAGGCAACAAGAAAGCTATTGAAGAAATACAATAGGCAGAAATTTTAATATGCCTCCAATTCTTGTAAATATAATACAAAATCAAAGGTCCAACAAAAATAATATTAGTTAGTTTTAAAGCAATAGCAATCCCTGATAAAAAAGCGATATAATAAGTTTTTTTATTGTTATACTCATAATTGTCCTTAAAAACTATTATTCTAAACAGTTCTATAGTAAAAGGAATAGCAAATAAATCAGTATAATAAATTGTTAAATTTGCGAGAATAAATTCTGTAGATATTATAAGTAAAGAGGTGATATTTAAAATATTTTTTTTAATAGAAATCCCTTTTCTATCAAAGTATATTATTAACAAATTTTTTATTTGAAAATACAGTAAAATAATTATTAAGGTATTAAGAATTGTCCCTGCCCTATAGCCAAAAATTGTGTAGAAAACATAAAACATTCTATCTGCTAGAGGGAAGAAAAAAGTAGAAATACCTCCAGGGAAAAAACTATTATCAAGGCTTGTGTTAAAGCTTGGATATTGTAAAAATATGTGGTAATTTATTGTATCATAAGCCGAATCAGGAAAAGGCAATGTCACTGCAGTCAAAAATAGTAAAAAAGCTATACATAAAATATCAACTTTATTAAGTTTTATACTTGTAAAAGTAAAATATCTTTTAAGTAAGAAGAAAGTAAGAGGTATTAATAACAAAACGATAATTATAAAAAAATTAATGCTTATCCCTAAATTGTCCTTTATAAAAGTCATTATATCGGCCAATAGAACTGAAATAGTAAAAACAAGAAAAAGAAAAAATAATTTATTTGTTTCGATCTTCCCATTTTCTAAATTCATAAATTTTATTCTCCTTCCTTATGCTAGTTTATCAAAGTAGTCTATGTATTTCTATATCAATTTAATGGAATCATAAACTTCCTAATACAGGTATAAAAATTGATGATATTTGAACTCTATAAGATCCAAAAATTCAGAAAGCCGCCAGTCAAAGTATTAAGCCTTTAAATACACCATTTTATTTTAGCATAGAAGATGGTTTCATCATAGAAATAATAATATAAATCATTCTTTTTAATAAATTGTCAATAATTAATAACCATACGTCTACCAAGAGCCATATGTCATTTCGGTTTAAAATCATGTTATATCTTTTCTTCCTATAGAGTAGTAAGTCAATCCCAACTTTTTCATTTCCTCAGGTTTATATAAATTTCTTCCGTCAAAAATAATAGGTTCTTTAAGTAATGTTTTGATTTTATCAAAATCAGGATTCCTGAATATTCCCCATTCTGTTATGATTAATAAAGCATTAGCGTTAATCAAGGCATCGTAATTTGTTTTACAATACGTAATATTCTTAAAACCAAGAACTTTTTTTGATTCTTCCATTGCTTCAGGGTCATATGCCTGAATATCCGCACCTCTTTCAATCAATCCATTGATAATGGTTATTGAAGGGGCTTGCCTGATATCATTAGTTTTGGGTTTGAAAGAAAGCCCCCATACAGCAAATACTTGGTTTGATAAATCATTTCCAAAATGACTTATTACTTTATCAATTAATATATTTTTCTGTCTTTTATTTACTCCTTCAACTGCTTCAAGAATATCCGCACAGCATCCTATTTCTTCAGCAGTTTTTATTAAAGCTTGAACATCTTTTGGGAAACAGGAGCCCCCATACCCCGGGCCAGGGTATAAAAATTTATAACCTATCCGAGAATCTGCCCCGATTCCCTTACGTACTAAGTCTATATCAGCTCCAACTTTTTCGCATATATTCGCCATCTCGTTCATGAAAGATATCTTCATGGCAAGCATTGAATTCGCCACATATTTAGTCATCTCTGCAGACTTTACGTCCATTACAATAACTGGGTGTCCATTTCTTACAAAATAATTATACAATTCCTGCATCGTTTCTGCTACTTTCAAATTCTCAGTGCCTATGACAATTCTGTCTGGCTTCATAAAATCTTCTATTGCTGCGCCCTCTTTTAAAAATTCAGGGTTAGATACAACATCAACATTATACTTAACTCCCCTGCTTATAAGCCTTTCTTTTATAATTTTTTCAACCTTTTCTGCTGTACCAACAGGAACAGTTGATTTGTTTACTACTATTTTATTGCAATTAATATATCTACCTATGTCATTTGCAGCCTCAAAGACATGCCTCATATCTACACTTCCGTCACTACTGGGAGGAGTTCCAACAGCTATGAAAATAATTGACGATTTTTCAACAGCCTCTCGGATATCTATCAAAAAAAACAACCTTTCATCTTTGTAGTTCCTTTTTACCATTTCCTCAAGACCAGGCTCATAAATCGGGATAATGCCTTGTTTTAGCTTATTTATTTTATCACTATCCACATCAACACAAATAACCTCATTTCCCATTTCTGCAAAACATGTTCCGCTGACCAACCCAACATAACCAGTTCCTATAACAGTAATTTTCATTTGTTTTTCCTCCTGTAAAACTTTGAATATACTGTAATTAAAATAAAACTTAATACTTCAGATATGATTAAGGCAATTCTTGATGCGATGGCAATAAAGTACGCAGTATTTTTAATATCAAGCCTCGAAGCCAGGAATACCAAAGCAGTCTCACGTGTACCAATTCCCCCAGGCATTGGAGTAACAAAACCAAAGCACATCGATAGCGAAAATATACCAGAAACATTAAAAAAGTTTTGTAAAGTATTAACTTCTAAAACAGAAATAGAGAAAAACGCAAATCCAAAAGAAACTAAAAACCACATAGCACAGTAAAATAAAAACATCTTCAAATAGAAATCTAGACCTATATAGGTAAAGTTCAAATATTTTATTTTAAATAACCTTTTTAACAGATTAATTGGCGTATCCATTTTTATGATCAAAATTGTAAGTATTACTAAAACCAACAAAATAGAAATAATCTCCAAAGTATTTAAGATGCCGAAGGAAAATATAAGACCAACAATTAAGCTAGAAACAATCAGTAAAGCAGTTTCTAAAACAGTACCTTGTATAATAATGTTATAACCATTGTTTCCAAGTTTTTTAAGCAATGTAAACCTTCCAACATAATTCCATATTCCCCCGGGAATGTATCTTGCCAATTGTGACTTAGAATACAACGATAATAAATCTTCTGTGGGAATTTCAATACATTGCCTGTGTATAATCATCACCCATCCTATTGCAAGGAGTATAGGAAAAGCAGTAAACAATAAGATAGAAAGAATAAAATAAAAAATATTATTTAAATGTATACCGGTAGAAATATCACTCCAAAGCCCATATATCTTATAAGAAATAAATAAGAAGATAGATATACCAATTGTAGTAAAAAGTATCTTCCGAAAGCTTTTAAAGGCGCTTTTTCCTATTTAAATCAACTCCTCACTCTATTGTCGAACTTCTCACAAAGCAGCATAGTCCATGGGAAGGGACTGTGTACTTTTAATACTTTACCGTATTTTTCTACAAGTTTAACTATGCCTTTTTTGCTCCAATGCTGTATGTGTCCTGGGGTATTTCCGAGATTCCTTATATACTTGCCCCTTAAAAAGTTACTAATCCTCCATATAGGCTCATTTGGGACACTTATTAGGACATACTTGTTTGATATTCTAAATAACTCTTCCAAAGCCTTTTCAGGCTTTTCTATATGTTCAAGTACTTCACAGGCTATAACCATATCATATTGATTTGTCTGCCTTTCAATCGTTAATATGGAACCGGCATTAAACTCAATATGAGGGAATTTTTCTTTACATATTGAAATTACTTTAGGCGATACATCCATTCCTTCTACTTTTATATTATTATTAAGATTATATATATAATTTGCTACATACCCTTCTCCACACCCAACATCAATTATATTACGGTAATCTGCCAAACTTAGTAGGTGTTTTAATTTATTAAAAAAACCATTCATAATTTTTTTTAAAATGAAATTTCTTGAATCATATTTATTAAAAAAATTACCTTCAGGTTGAATTACTTTTTCGGACATTTTGACCTCCTACAGATGTTAATAAAAATATGCTTTTTATAAATATTCCTGTTTATTTCTGAAGTATTATAATTTCGGACATTCCAAAAGGTATTTTTAATGTTTTTTCTAAAGGCTCCAGAATAACTGAAGCAATATTATATATTTTTGAATTAACTTCATTAAGGGTTTCAGAAAATGTTTTTTCCTTTTTGAATACTTTACCTTTTAAATACCATGGAATAATTCCAAATAAATTAAAATAATTATCTTTAATAACAGTAAAATTAAGCTCCCTTGCCATTTTTAAAAGAATTTTTTTATCATATCTCCTATAATGCCCGCAACTTTTATCAAGAGTGCCATATAACCAACTAAAAGAAGGTACAAGTATGATAACCTTTCCATTCTCGACAATAATGTCTTTTGCCCTTTTTAATACTTCAAAATCATCTTCTAAATGCTCTAATACATTAATACATGTAATGGTATCAAGATTATATTTTTTAAAAATATTAATATCATCTTTACAAATATCAAACATCATACACTCAATATTCTTTAGGTCTTTAAATCTTTCAGTCGCATAGCTAACCTGATCAGGGAAAATATCAGTGGTAATAACCTTATCACATTTATCAGCATAGAAACTAACAAGGTTTCCAGTACCAGTACCTATGTCTAATACCCTTTTGCCTACATAATTTTCAAAAGAATGATACATCCACAATGAGTATCTGTCTATTTTTTGCCTCTTTATAAGTGCCTCGCGAAGATTAGGCTGTTCTAGCATTCAACTTTTTCTCCTTACTTATTGTTTTTAGATGAGTTTGCAACTTTATCCATTTCATATTCCATTTTTCTTACTCTATACTGAACATCCTCTAAAATTTTTCTGTTTGCAGCAATTAAGTCTGCCTGCAATCCAATCACGCCTGTTTGAAAACCGATTAACATTAGCACAGCCATGAGTATTAAGGATTGAATATGACCACTGCCATTACCTTTTATATAAAAATACAAAAATCTTATCCCGACTAAAATACCCAATGTAAATATGAAACCTCCCATATACATAAAAAATTTCAATGGTTTATACATCATAAAAATTCTTAAGATAGTAAGCACTGAACGCCTTATGTACGCATACATGCTCTTGAAAAGTCGGGACTTTCTAAGCTCTGCATTAGTCATTATTGGAACTGAGGTAATAGCCATGTTCTTTCTTCCCGCTTGAATAATTGTTTCCAGTGTATAAGTATATTCGGATAATACATTAAGCTTTAATGCAGCCTCTCTGCTATATGCTCTGAAACCACTTGGTGCATCTGGTATATTAGTTTTGGATGCTACTCTTACAGTCCAGCTTCCCAACCGCTGTAGTTTTTTCTTAACTCGTGAAAAATCTTTAATTTGGTCAATAGGCCTTTCGCCTATAACAATGTCTGCTTGTCCATCTACTACCGGCTTGATTAATTTTTCTATATCAGCTCCACAGTATTGGTTATCTGCATCTGTATTTACTATAATATCTGCTCCCAAGCGCAAGCAGGCATCTATTCCTGCCATAAATCCAGCAGCAAGGCCTTTATTTCTTTTAAATGAAACTATATGCTGAACTCCATTTGCTTTTGCTATCTCAACAGTCCTATCAGTACTTCCATCATTTATTATAAGGTATTCAATTATATCAATACCTTCAATTTTTTTCGGTAAATCTTTAATAGTAGCTGGTAGCGTTTTTTCTTCATTAAAGCATGGAATTTGGATAATTAGTTTCATATTTTCACTTAATCTCCTTTATAAGTACACATAATAGAATGTAAATAAGCACTATTTATTTAACAATGTTATTTATACTGAATTCTTTAATATCTCCATTTAAAGCATCCCCTATTGTAATAGGCTGATTTGCGCTAAAAATAGTACTAAAATTAAGCTTTTTCTCTTTTACTACAACTCCATCCAGATAAAACTTACAATTACCATTATCAAAAGTAATCTTTACATCATACCAACGGTTTGTTTTAATAATATCTCTATTAAGCCACAAACCATCTATTATTCTCCCATCCGGTGAAAAAACAGCAAAAAGGTTATCTTTATTTATATCAAAAGTAAATGATATATCCTTTCCCCAAGTGTTAAACTTTTTAACAAAACTATATGTCAATTTGGGGTATTGTGGTATTCTAATTTTCATTGAAATAGATAAATTATTGGAGTAGTCTATTGCACTTTCACTTAATTTAATATAACTATTGTTGGTGAAACTGACATATCCGTTATTTTTATGTACATTCTTTATATCTATGATATTATCTAATTTTAACAATGATTTTGAATATTCTCCGGTTAAGTCAAACCCTATTTGATCTTTCTTTATTGGAAGTTTATATACACAAAATTCCTTGTCCTGCACAAGGTATTTTCTAATGCTAGTATCATGCTTTAATAAATCAGATGATGTAATAAGATACCCTTTATCACCTATCAAAGAATTGTTATCAGTGTTAATTTTTTTAATTGTCATTTTATTTGTATCCACATCCCAGAATTTCAACGAAAGCTCAAAATCAGTCGGGAAACTATCTTTTTCATCCAATAACAATGTTATTTTGTTGTTTGAATTATAGCTATTTGGATCTTCTTCAATTAGTTTCGATACTTCTCTAGCGTGTATTGCCTGACTTTCAACTTTGACAATATTTGGATAATAATTAATATCTCCCCATACATAGAATCCAAGTAGTCCACACGAGAGTAACAATATAAGGTGCTTTTTCTTAAATAACATGGAAATGACTGATAAGGAAACAAAACCCAGTACATAAATAAAGTAAGAAACACCTGAAATAGAATAAACATATGCATCTGGTGCTATATGATATAGAACGAAGTAACTAGATAATTTCCAAAAGGATGCTTTGATCAGAGCAAAATAAGCAAGTAGCAGAAGCAATATAGACGCCATATTAATAATAAGAATTTTAATTTTATTGATTTTATTATTCTTAATTATATAGTCAGCAGCAATAAACGCACATATAATAAATAGAACTGAAACAAAGGTTATATACCTCCCAAGGACATATGCAGGTTCAGGATAATTATAGGACTGTCTCCATGAATGTCTGACAGCGGCAAACCCGAATGATCCGGCAATAGCTAGCATCGATAGTAAAACCAGATTAACAGTATCATTAAAAGGCTTTTTCAGGCCAGTAAATATTTTTGTCAAAACCAAACCCAATACCGGGCCCGCTGTTAGTAAGGCATAAGAAAGATACAAGCAGCACCACATCATAAAACTACCCAGTGTAAAATAATCCTTTGTGCCTGTACCACTTATCCCAAACCCTATAATATCAAATATATTTTTATGATTAATTAATCCAATTAATAGCCATGGGCTATATATTAACAAGTATGAAAACAGTGTTAGTAGCAAATGAAATATTTTTTGTTTTTTTGAAGCATATATACTATTACCATCGCGCTTATTAAAAAACTTCAAAATTAAAATTAAGAAGAAAAATGGAACTGCTACTATTGTAATATGTCGGGTTAAATGCACTGCACCAATTAAAATTCCTGTTGCAATTGACCATAAGCTAATATGCTTTTTGGGGGTCTTGATAATAAAGTATACGGTAAATAAAAGCAGGGTGAAATACAAATTTTCACTCATTATCTCTGTGGAAGATATAATTTGAAAAGGGATAATGGCTACGATTATACAACAGAGAACACTTTTTTTGACATCAATAAACATTCTTGAAATCAACCATGTAGGAAATATTATAGCAGATGCAAGTAATATATTTATAATGTTCATTATGAAAAAATAGTCATTATTAAAGATAAAAGATATCGATAGCACCAAAGGGTATAACAAAGGGTATGCAACCGAATCATATGTTCTTAAGTGAAAGATAGAATTTGAAAAATCCTTGTAAAGTAACTCATCAGAAAAAATGGTTGGTCCTTGATCCTTTAAAAATATTAATTTAAAAATAACCAATAAAATGAATAATATAACAGGAAAGTACTTTACATGTCTGTTCAGCCTTTCATTATTCATTGTAACCGATACTTTTAGCATTTATCCATCCCCATAATTTAGGTACATTATTTTATAAAATTCTTTATGTAAGTAATCACCAATTTAAACTATACAAATCTAAATATTTGTCATTACAAATTTTTCTATAAAATATAATTATACTTTTGCATAAGCTCCAAAAAACGTTTCAGGTTTCAAAATATCATTCTTAATATAATAATAATCAAGCTGAATTATATAATCAAAAATTGATTTATCCAATTGAAGCTCTAGATTATAATTAGGTCCAAATTTAGTATCAAAAAAGCGTCTGGCAAATGCAAGTGAAGGTACGAAATGAACCTCTTTCAAGTTCTTCCTTAAGGCAGGAAGGATGGCTTCTGAATTAATACATTCAAAAGAATTCCTGGAATAGTCTATATTCTCATATCGTTCAACAAATGTCGGTTCAGAATACCCGGTATAATCCATCTTAAATTTGGGAGGTAATGAAAACCAAATTGAATTAACCATATTATAAGTTTCCTCCCACATACGGTAACCATTTCTTGTAGGTATATCTACTGTAACAAATATACCATCATCTTTTAATGACTTCTTAATTTCTTTTGCAATATAACCTAATTCAATAAAATGGTGTAAGGCCGCGTATGCAACAATAACATCGTATTTTTCGTGGGGTAACTTAATTTTATTAATATCTGCTTGCATTGCTTCAAATTTGACATTTCTTTTACTGGCTTCTTCTTGCGCCTGTTTTAATATACCTTCATTTATATCGAGACAAGTTAACTCCATTTCACAACCTTGCTGGCGTAACAACGGTAATATACCATCAAGTTCATTACCACAAGCACCTGAGCCTAACCCTAAAACTGATACTTTTGTTTTCGTCTTAACATGTCTAGCTACATATTCATATAGATTGCGCACGCCTGTTATTTCCTGTATGTTATCTGCAAAATGCTCTTCTACCTTGTTCCATACAGGAGGGACTTCCTGACACATACGCCCCTTAAAAACCTTTTTGTAATGTGCAATTTCTTCCTTTACTCTTTTCTCATAGTCGTCATATTGTTTATTAAACATAAGGTACTCCTCGTCTTTATATTATAAATTATTATAAATATATTCAGCTCTTGAACTCCAACTGTTTTCCTGCATGAAATGATCAATATTCTCTTTGGGGGTTAAAATAAAATTACCGCCTTTTACTGCAGTAATCTGCTTAGATAAGTCTTCCAGGTCGTTATACAAATACACAAAATCCTTAAACTTCACAGTTTCATCATACTTCAATACAAATGTCGGCTTCATGAATGCAATATATTCGTATACTTTTACCGGATCAACTGCTAAAACCAAATCATTCCTCACAAATGGCATTATAAATGCATCTGCTTTGATGGCATACTGTGCAATTTCGTCATGTTCCACTGTTCCCATGTATCTTATCCTCTCATGTTTGGGAGTGGTTGTAAATACAGGGCCTATTAAGGAAAACATAATATCTTCATGAATACAAAGTAATTTTAAAATCAAATCAAAATCAAACCATTTAGAGATGGTTCCAATATAATATATATTGAATAGCCCTTTTTCTTCTTCTAAATTTAACTTTATATTTCCGCTAACAATTAACGATTTAGGTTCTATACCGTTATTTACAAGACAAATCTTTCTTTTGTAGCCTCTTCCCCTAATTACATCCTGAAGCTTTAAAGATGAAACTAAAACAATATCAGCATATTTTAAAAGCTCCTGTTCCAACAGATAGACACTGTTTTTGTCCTTTTCACTGCTTGTCAGCTCTATAATATCATCCATGCAATCATAAATAATTTTGCCGCCACTTATTTTTGTAATGTCAAAAAACTGCAGCAGCCTCGGGCAGGTAATATAGTAATAATCATAATATTTACTTTTATATAACCTTTTCATAAGGCTCCTATTGAGTCTTTTTTCTATCCATTTAACTTCTTTACTAATTTGCGAATATGGGAGCTTAACGAAACTCTTCATCGAATTAAAATTACATTTTACTTCGTTATTAACTAATCCTTTTTTACGAAAGCTCTTAACATAAAATAAATCAAGTTCAAAATACTCAGATAGTTTTTCTGCAATAAAATGTGGTCTCTGTTTTATCCAGTTCCAATTTACCTGCATAAGATATGCCATTTTCTTCGACATTTAAGCACCTAATCCTTACATAATTATTCCTTAATATTCCTTAGCGGTAAGTTCTCATTATATGATCTTATTTGCGGCCCAATTAGTTTGAAATCTCTTCTCCTGCAATAAATTGTATGAGGTAGATGCACTATGTTCCACATTATGCCTTTTACTACCAACCACTTTAGGTTATAATCAGCCTTATCTGTAGGGGATTGAGTTGTTTTTTTATCTTTGTGACGATTTTTTAATCCCGATAAAAGAGCTTTAATATTTTCTTTTAATGCATAAGGTATATACTTTAAATCAAAATTTTTAATTATAAACCTGAATTGATTTCTCATCATGTAATACCTGTTAAACCAGGTTGGAGTGCTTCCCATTTCCTTATGCCAAGTATACGCATCAGGTACATAAATTAAATCGTACCCTGCCCGTATAATCCTTGCACAAAGATCAGTTTCCTCAAAATAAGCAAAATATGTTTTATCCAGAAAACCCATCTTATCTATTATTTCCCTCTTCAGTATCATTGAGCAGCCTGACAGATAATCTACAGGTGTTATAGGGCTATCATCATTTATCCAGATAGCTTTCCCAGTCCGGCTGTGAATTTTCGGCAAGGTAAATATGCACTTATCTCTATTTGTAAGAGATAGTATTTTTCCGCATACCCCTGCAACATTTTGTGGCCCTATTGCATTAACATATTTCTGAATGGTCTCTGAATGTAACTCGGTATCATTGTTAAGTAAATATATATATTCGCCATTGCAGAATTTTAAGCCTATGCTATTTCCAATTGCAAAACCATAATTTTTATTATTTTCTATTATTTTAACCTCAGGAAAGTTCTCTTTAACAAATTCAATTGATCCATCTTTGGATGCATTGTCAACAAAAATCACTTCAATATTCTCGTAGGATTGTTTGTATACGCTTGACAGACAATCTTTTAAAAAGTGCTTCCCATTCCAATTTACAATTATTATAGAAACAAGGCCTTTGTAATAAACCATTATATATCCTTTCAGTTAAGAAATTATTTACGTAAAGCCTATATAACATCAAATTCTTTTCTAATTTGTTTAAAACGTGCATGCCATGAATTATTTCGGGCAAGTTGAATTCTTTTGTTAGCCAATTCTATATCATTCTCACTTAATGCCACTTCCAGTTTATTAAGAAAATCCTCCTTATCATCGGCCAGGTAACAATACTCACTATATTGTTCAAGCTCAGGGAGCCTGACTGAAACCATAGGCTTGCCACAGCTAATATACTCATAGAATTTTACAGGGTTTGTTGCTAAAGTTAATGGTATTATTTTAAATGGAATTGTACACACATCGAAATAATAGAGATACCCTGGTAAATCTTTGTACTGTTTTTCACCTAAAAAATATACATTTGAAAGATCTTTTACTCTTGAAGTATCACAACCATTGATAGCTCCAATCAGAACAAAATTCCAATCTGGTTTTTGTCTGGCGCAATACTCGAATAACTTGATATCAAACCATTCTGCAATTGCACCATAGTACCCAATAATAGGTTTACCCTTTAAATAATCGAGTTCACCATTCGGACATGGGTTGTTAAAATGCGAGAAATCTGTGCCATTTCTGACTAAAATAACATTTTTATTTTCTTTCTTTGCTTTATCTTCCAAAAGCTTGGAAGTAACTATTATTAAGTCTGAATTTTTCAACAAATATTCTTCATCATTAAGCGCATCTTTTGAGTTCCCATCAAATCCACTATGATCGTCCATACAGTCAAAAATAACTTTTCCCGCCAAGCTACTTGACAATTTAAAAACTAAACGAGACCATCCTGGATGCTGTACTACATATGTAAGCTCATTTAATTTAATATTCTTTACAAAAGAGCAAAAACCATTATATAAATTATTTAAATTACCGCAATCCAACCTATCCCTGTATATACTAAACTTACTACTACCAAACAAATGCAGCTCAAATATTCCTTCCTGCAGATTAAATATTGATATATCAAGTTCCGCTTGTTTCTCATTACTATAAACATAGCCCCGACTTTTAATATCCAATGAAAGATAAATAACCGTATAACCATTTTTAGCAAACTCCGAAATAATGTGTTGAGGACGCTGCCATCTGAAATTCCACGGTATCACTGGAAATACAATTATTACTTTCCCATTATTTTTAGAAATAGAATTTTGAACACCTTCAAAATCAGTTTTTTTCAATTTATATTTATATTTTTCAATGATAAAACGGGGAACTATTTTTTTTAAAAATTTTTTCACAACTGATTTAATTAGACCTAGAATTCCATCTTTTCTATACTTATTTTTTGCTCTATCCTTATAAATAAGAATTTTCTCTATTATCCTGAATAAAAATGACTTGTCAAGTATTTCAAGCCTGAGCTTCATACCATATGCCCAGTCGGATATATTTATTAATTCTGAATTAAGTACTCTCTCACGTTCAGACAAATCTTTGATTTTTTCTATCTGTATAGCGATTTCCTGGTCTTTTATGAGACTTGCATTGTTTTGCTCATTTATAAATTCATTCAATATATTAAATTGTTTTTTATAAAAATTCAATTCTGCGTAGGAACTTAATGAAACATTTGCTTGTATCGTTGAGTGCTGCCTGTATTCCAGCAAAGGTTCGGAAACCCCTTTTGCCCCCCATCCTTTTTTTATCATATTTAAGAACAGGTTATAGTCTTCGGGAACTTCATCCTTTTGTCTATAACCTCCAACGTCATAAAAAGCACTCCTTTTATATAAGGATGAACCATGAATAAAATTTCCTTTATCTAATTCATTTCTGTTAAACTCGGGAAAATTGATAATATAATAATAGTCATTAACTATTGGACCTTTTCTGTTGTCCGGGAATTCACTATAAACCAACTTTGCCCTTTGACCAAATAAAGCAAAATCAGTGTATGCAACCGCAATACTATTATTAGAATCCAATATTTCAGCTGTCTTTTCAATGTAATCACTTCTGAATCTATTATCTGCCCCTAAAAAACATATGTAATCACTTTTTGTTAACGAAACTGCTTTATTGAAATGGTCAACAATACCTAAGTTATGATCGTTCCTGTTGAACTTAATTATACTAGGATATTTTTTAGCATATTCTAAGCCGATATCCATTGTGTTGTCCTGTGAAAAGTCGTCACTAATCAGAATTTCATCTACAGGTCTTGTCTGCCTTAAAACCGATTCAATCGCCTCAACTAAAAAAGAACCGTAATTATAGGATGCAATTATTACACTAATAGTACCTTTTTTAAAGCTAGTATCATTTATAACTGTAATCCTATTGAGCTTATACCTATCAGAATCATTTCCCTGATTACAGGACACCGCACCCCTGAATATTTTTTTTGCCTCGTCAACTACTGTATTATTAAAATCACCATATGGGTATGCAAACCACTTAAATGAGTTGTTGCCTAATGCAAGTAATTCATCAGGTACCAACAATTCTTCAATTATCTTATTTTTATCTACCATATAGCTTAGATTAATATGTGATTTTGTGTGCCACTGAATGCGCCCACCATGAGTAGCTAATTTGTTTAAATCATCATAAGAAGCAAAATCTGCATTAGGCTCTGTAGTATCAAATTCATTACCCTTTCCTATATAATCACTAGTAATAAAAACTTCAAATGGATAATTAAACTTCTCCAAAATGGGTAACGCATATTCAACTATGTTTTTATAACCACCATCAAAAGTAATTACTACGTGCTCAGGATTAGTAGGATCATAGTCATCAAGGTATACAATCTTCTTACACTTTAACTCACACATTTGCCTATAAAAATTGTCTGCATCAACCCACCACTCGGTCAAAGACTCAAGAAAAACCTTATGATACATTAATATCATTTCACATATACCTCCAAACGGTGGGTGAAATCACGATACTTATAAAAATATTCTTTTAGCATCAAATACGGGAAGCGAAGTTTATACCAATCTTCTATATGTACACTTACAAGTACGCCACTTTTATCCAATAATTTATCGAGAACAGTATAAATTAAATTGTAAGAATTACCTATATATTGCGGATAGAGAACACCAGTTATAATTATTAAATCGTACTTATCTGTTAATTTGTTTTGAAGCTCAAAAATTGATGAGTGTAAAAAATTTATCCTTTGAGACTGATAGAGTCGTGCTTTGTTAATAGCTTCAAGTGAAATATCGACACCCAAAATATTTTTACCTGGTAAATCCCTTGTTATAAATCCTTGCCCACAGCCGATATCCAATACATTTCTGTAGTCTTTCACAGGTATTTCGCTTAAAAGAATATTTTTTCTATTTAAATCATCACTATTATTTTCATATTTCCACGGGTCGTCCTGTTTATACCAATTTTCTAATTCATTAATTGGTTGTAACATTGTTAAACACCTTCTATCATATTTTCATTGACAATAAAATTATCAACTGTCACCGGTATACCAACAAGTGACCACCTTATCTGATTAGGTAAATCCGTAGATTTAAAAAGTACGACATTATCAATCCAATCATAGAATACAGTTGAATTTATATCATCAGCCATAATTATATTTGTTGAATAACTCCCTGCACGCAAATAGTTTACAAAATGAAATTCCGTACAATAAGTATTTTCCTTATGAATATCCTTAATAGGAGAATTTTCATAAACGTTATTAGTTCCAATCAATTCTAATTGATTTTTATCTTTTATGTAAAAAGCTATAACCAATTGATCTAGATTAATACTGGATTTATAAAAAACTTTGAGTATTACTTTTTGAGCAAAATATATCTCAGAAGTTGGATTCCCTTTTTCATCTGTCAGATATGAATAAATAATTCTAGCATCTCCGCTACCCTGCCTGAAATACTCTGCATTTTTTTTGAACACATCAAGATACCCTACTGAATAAAATTTATCTAAAGAAAGTTCATTTATGTTCTTAAATTTGGGTTCAGATTTATCTATTTGATCATTTTTTTGATCTATTATCTTTTCTTGGGTTTCATTCAGTTTAAAATAACCGATTGAATCCATTTGTTCACCAATATATAGATTGCATATTTCTCCACTGCTACCATAAGCCTTAAGCTTTCCTTTGTCCAAATGAATGCACATATTGCATAAGCTTTTCACAGCTGACATATCATGACTTACGAATAATATTGTTGAACCCTTTTCAATTATACTCTTCATTTTTTTCATACTTTTAGCCTGAAAATACATATCTCCTACAGAAAGTGCCTCATCAACAATAAGAATTTCCGGTTCTACAATAGTTGCCAAAGCAAATGCCAATCTTACAAACATTCCGCTTGAATAACTTTTAACAGGCTGTTTCGCAAAATCCCCTATATCAGCAAAAGAAAGTATATCATCTACTTTCTCATCCATTTCTTCTTTAGAATATCCCATTACCATCCCATTAAAATAAATATTCTCTATACCTGTATAATCTAGATTAAATCCAGCACCCAATTCCAATAGTGCAGATATCTTGCCCTTTACATCAATTATACCTGTCGAAGGTGTTAAAACTCCTGTCAATATTTTTAACAGTGTTGATTTTCCTGAGCCATTTTTTCCGATGATTCCTACGGTTTCACCCTTTTTTATTTCAAAGCTGATATCATTTAGTGCATAAAAATCTTTATGATAACTTTTTTTTAATGGGTTAACTGATTCTTTAAGCCGATCAATCGGCCTATCATATAACTTGTATATTTTCGATAAATGTTCTACTTTAATTACTGTGTCATCCATCCAAAAGAATCCTCTTTTCATTAACAATAATGCTTAAAGTACATCAGCAAAATGTGGCCTTAATCTCTTAAAAAGTAGCACACCAATTACTAATAACCCCAAAGTAATCAACCAAAAGTTTATGGTTAGATTATAATGGTTCCAGAACCAAACATGGTTTATAAATGTATCCCTATACCCCTCTATTATATAATAAAAAGGATTCAATTTAAAAATAAAATGGTATTTATCAGGCATTATACTAAAAGACCAAAAAATAGGCGTAAGCCAAAATCCAAACTGTACCACTATCGCCACAATCTGTCCTAAGTCACGTATAAATATAATTAAAGATGACGTTACCCAAGAAATTCCCATGACTAACATAATTGTAGCAAATAAATAATAAATAACTTGTAAATTATATATACTTGGCTTAAATCCATAGAGAATAAAAAATACAAACAAAATAGCAATAAAGAAAATATGAATAAAAAGGGCAGATAGTATTCTGATAATCGGCAAAGCACTGACTCTAAAAACAACTTTTTTTACAAGGTAACTATTATCTATGATTGAACTAGACGCACCAAGTATGCTTTCTGATATAAAGAACCAAGGTATCATTCCACATATGAGCCATAAAATAAAAGGAACATTCTGTACTGGTGTAGATTTAAATCCAATTTGGAAAACAAACCAAAATATAAAAATAGTAATTACAGGTTGAACAAAAGCCCAAACAATTCCGAGATATGAACCAAGATACCTTGATTTAAGATCCTTTTTTGCCAACTCAAGTATTAGTTTCCTGCTTTGAAAAATATCTATAAAAAAGCTTAGAAACCTCTTTAAATATTTCATCTATGAATTAAGTCTCCTTTTATTTTCAAGTAACTTTATCTAGCTAAATATTTATAGCTTCCTGAAACGACATTATTTAACCATTCAGTATTTTTTTGATACCATTGTGTAACCTTTCTAATCCCTTCTCCAAAACGCACAGCAGGTTCCCAGCCCAGTTCATTCTTTATCTTTTCTGCATCAATAGCATATCTTCTATCATGTCCTAACCTATCTGATACATATTTTATAAGTGACTCTGGCTTTCCCAGTTCATTTAAAAGTAATTTTACTATTTCTATATTGGTTTTTTCATTATGCCCGCCAACATTATAAACCTCACCAGGCCTACCCTTGTGCATAACCAAATCTATAGCCTTGCAATGATCTTCAACGTACAACCAGTCTCTTATATTCAATCCATCTCCATAAACAGGAAGCTCCTTATCCTCTAATGCATTTGAAATCATAAGGGGTATAAGCTTTTCCGGGAATTGATATGGCCCGTAATTATTTGAGCACCTTGTGATATTAACATTAAGTCCAAAGGTTTCATGATAAGCTCTTACGAATAAATCAGCAGAAGCCTTGCTTGCAGAATACGGACTGTTTGGAGCAATTGGAGAATTCTCTGTAAAGTATCCCGTTTGGCCCAATGAACCATACACTTCATCTGTTGATATTTGTAAATACTTATTATTTTTACTTAAGTTTTTACCTAATAGCCAATGCTTCCTACATGCATCTAAAAGCACCTGCGTACCGAGAACATTTGTTTTAACAAAAATCTGAGGATCGGCAATACTTCTGTCAACATGGGATTCAGCAGCAAAATTCACTACAAAATCAGGATCATGCTCAAGAAATATATTGTCAACCAAATCCGTATCACAAATATCACCTTTTATAAAGTAGTAATTTTTATTATTTTCAACGCTTCTTAGATTATAAAGGTTACCCGCATATGTAAGTGCATCAAGATTGATTACCTTGTAATCATGATATTTATCAAGTAAATATATTATAAAGTTACTTCCTATGAATCCAGCCCCACCTGTAACCAGAACCGTTTTACTGGTATCCAACTTATTTCCTCCTGTACTATAACTGTTGATCTTTTAATGGTTTAAAATTCTTATCCTTTTCAGACAATATAATATCATTTATTCCGTTAATCGGCCAATTTATATTAATTTCAGGATCGTTCCACAGTATTCCACCCTCATCTTCCGGGTGGTATAATTCAGTACACTTATATGTAAATTCCGCTTCATCCGAAAGTACTAAAAAGCCATGCGCAAACCGCTCGGGAATATAAAGCTGCTTTTTGTTTTCTGCAGTTAATATAATACCGTACCATTTTTTATATGTAGGTGATTCTTTTCTTAAGTCAACAGCAACGTCATAAACCTCTCCGGATATAACACGTACTAGTTTACCCTGTGGAAAGTTCTTTTGAAAATGCAGTCCTCTAAGAACTCCCTTTCTGGACTTTGACTGGTTGTCCTGAACAAAATCTGCCGTAATATTACCCTTTGCAAAGTCTTGATTATTATAGGTCTCCATGATGTATCCTCTTGAGTCCCCGAATACCCTTGTTTCTATAACATATAAACCATCTATTCCAGTTGAAAAAAATGAAAACTGCCCCAATGTTGTTCCCTCACTTTTTAAACATTAATTATATAGTTGATTTATCTTATTCCTTACCAACAGCTACTTCATCACCACAGAGTTTTTCAAAATTTATAGATATCTCTTTTGATAGAGTATTTGCATTCATAAGAGAATCAAAAGTACCTGCATCTGTCCACCAGCCCTTTAATAGGTCAAATGTCATCAAACCATTATTAATATATGCGTTATTGACATCTGTAATTTCCAACTCGCCTCTCGCAGATGGCTTCAGGCCTTTGATTATATCAAACACCTTTGCATCAAACATATATATTCCTGTCACACAATAATTACTTTTAGGTCTTTCCGGTTTTTCTTCTATCGATACTATATTTTTGCCATTAAGTTCTGCAACACCATACCTTTGAGGATCTTCGACACTCTTTATAAGTATTTTCGAACCTCTTTCCTGTTTAGCAAAGTTATATACATATTCCGATATATCATCTTCAAAAATGTTATCTCCCAGGATTACTACACTCTTATCTCCATTAATGAAATTTTCAGCTAGTCCCAATGCTTGTGCAATGCCCCCTGCCTGGTCCTGGATTTTATAAGTGAATTCAATTCCTATTTCATAACCACTGCCCAACAGATTAACTACCGCCCCCATGTGCTCCTTGCCTGTAACAACCAGAATTTCTGTAATTCCTGCCTGATAAAGCTTATATATAGGATAGTATATCATAGGATATCTGCCTACTGGAAGCAGGTGTTTATTAGTAACCTTTGTTAGTGGATAAAGCCTTGAGCCTGTCCCACCGGCAAGCACAATTCCTTTCATATTGACCTCCATAGTTCCCATGATATAAATTATTCTATAAAATACTGTAATTTCTTTTTCGTTTATAGACAGTAATTTTCAATATATTCTTTCACTGAATCCTTATAGGACCTCAGCAGACTATACCCATTAAGTCTTAGATAAAGTTTCTCAAGCCTTGAGTTCTTAGGTCTTGTAGCAGGCCTTCCGAATTCTTCTGAGGATATTGGTCTTATCTTAATATCCTGTGCTCCTACAATATCAAAAATAAGGTTGGCAAAATCATACCAGGTGCAATAGCCTTCATTAGTGATATGATACGTACCATATGCCGGCTTTTGTATGAGCTGTAATAAGGCTTGTGCCAGATCATAAGTATATGTAGGAGAGCCTGTCTGGTCATCTACTACAGAAATTGCTTTATTCTCTTTCGCTAGCTTAAGCATGGTTCTTACAAAGTTTTTTCCATTCCTACCGAAAAGCCATGAAGTTCTTACAACATAATGCTTTCTACAAATACTCTTAACGAAGTTTTCCCCTTCCACTTTTGACCTTCCATATATGCTAAGGGGGTTGGTACTATCAAATTCAAAATAAGGGGAATTCTTGGCCCCATCAAACACATAATCTGTACTTATATATACAATAGCACTACCAACTTCCTCACAAGCTACAGCTACATTTCTTGTTCCCAGAGAATTAATCTTCAAAGCATTTTCAATTTCAATTTCACATCTGTCAACGTCTGTAAAAGCTGCTGTATGAATTACAACATCAGGCTTTAACTTTTTTATCTCGTTTAAAGTTGAACATAAATCTGTTATATCAAAATCACTACTATCAACACCTACTACCTCATGTGTCTTACTGAACACTTCCGTAATATCCGTGCCAAGCATACCTTTACTTCCTGTAACTAATACTTTCATGGATTACTCCTATATATAATTAGTTATTGTTCAATAATTCTTAGGCCCTTGATTTTCAATGCATCCTTTACCTGCAACATAAGAGCATTAGCAGATGAAGTCTTTTCAATTATTGGTGCAACAACAACCGCATAAATATTGTTCTTTTCCTTTTCAAGATTTCCGCCAAAGTTACCTAGATTGCTAATAAGGAAAGGTATACTATTCCCATTATAACCATCAAGTTCCAACTCAATCCTATAAGCCTTACCTGGTTGCATATTTAAATCCCGTGTCTGTATATATACCGGTGTATCGGGATTATTGTTTTTAACAATTAGCTCATTATTACTTACTTCGAATTTTGCATTATTATTAGCTGCAGATTCCCATTGGTCAGGAATTCCATTTTTATTGATGTCAAGGTTCGGCAGATTATAAAAAACAACTTTATTATAATTATAGGGCAAATTTATAGTTTTAAAATTCTTAGTAAAATATGCCTTTTCATAATACTCACTACCGGTTGGTGTGAATATAAATGGTACCAGACATTCCTTATTTACTTTTTCTGCTCTGTCAACTATGCTGAGAACTTTTTCGAGATAAGTGTTTGAGGTCTTTATATCTGCATTCTTTATATAAAGATTTACAAGCTGTAAATAAACATTACTAAGATCTTCCCACCTTTGGGGGTCAAACCGTTTAAAGGCTACTGCGCTTTCTAAAGAACTTATTCCTTTTTCAATTTGTGCTGTTGCAAAATAAAGCTTTGAAATATTTTTTAAGTTTTCGGAATTATACTTATCTTGTTTTGATGCATCTTCTATAAGTGACTTTAGTTTATTAATATCTTCTTGTCTTCTCTCAGGCAGTCCCAGTAATAAGTTAGCATATTTTATCATGTACTGCGCATTATATGGATCTAGGGATACTGCTTTGCTAATATCAGCTTTAGCATTAGTTAAATTACCTTCCTTAATATCCTGAGAATAATTATAATCACTAACTGTAGAAATTTGTAATAGCGATGTAAGGACAACAATAATAATTATAAGTGGTACAGCTATGAAGGAAGTTAATTTTAATTCCTTCTTTATGCTGAACCTCCTGATAAATGCCATGAATTTAGCCAAAACTGCTCTTTTATTTTCAGTCGATTCATCTTTAATTACATATCTATACCTGCTGTTAAAAATACCGAGTAAAGTCCAGAATAGTATAAATACACTACCAAACGAAAAATTGAAATCAATGAAAGAATGCATAAGAAGATATATAATTGCAGCAAAAATTGATGCCTGTATAATCCTTTCAGACAAATCCTTTGTTTTAAAAGCAAACTCTTTTAGAAATAAGCCAATTATTGATAAAATAAGTAATAACAGTATTATAAAACCAATAATTCCAGTCTCATCTGCAACTTGTAAAAAGTAATTATGCGATTGATCACTTATATAATTGTATGACTGATATTTTGTATAAAGCTGTGACCATGCACCACCACCTGCACCAATAAGCCAATGATCTTTGAATATCTTCAAGGCATCCTTATAAAAATAACCTCTTTCAATATTACTTCTTACAGAACCTATATCCTGGACTCTTGAAACAAAGGCATCAGGTATGAATTTATATTTTAATGCAATATCCTTTTCAACTTTCCCTGTGTCAATGTTTAATATTTTCGCATTTTTAAATGTTGCACCTGTATTTGAATATGTGTTTATAAAATCTATATAAATAACCTTATTATCCTGTGGGACCTTAAATGATAGTTCTCTTTTTTCAAGGCCATTTGTAGACTTTCCCTGTACACTGGTAACGAATTCTTCCTTATCACTTAAAATATCCTTGACGGATCGGGACATAACATTAATACTGTAAGAATCAGGCTTATTCCCACTATTGTACGAGTCAACATCATATACTAGCTTGTAATTACCACCTGGAGTTAAGTCCATACTTTTCCTTGAAGCTATTGTACTATCCTTATCTGATTGAGAATGTGACAAAATTAATGGTGTATAAGTATTTAAGGCTACAATTGCACCTGCAATACAACCTATAACTATACCTATTACTATTCCCAGATAGACTTTCAATTTAATTCTCTCAAGATATTTAAATAGATAGTTGGCCAATAGGGTAACACCAACAGAAATCAAAATACCTATTAGCAATACCAGCCAGATCTTACCTGTAATAGTTGCTGGATTGGAAACGTACCCAGAAAATTTATATGCTGCCACTATAAATGGTATAGCTGGTGCTAACATAAGGGTAACAGCTTTTATTCTAAAACCTTTGGGTAATACTAGAACGAATAGAATAATTGCAACAGGTGCAAGAATTAATGCTCCACGGCTTAATGTAAAAACAAATACAAGCAACAGGATAAAACTATAAATCCCCGCAACTAACCTTTGCCACGTTTTTTTAGAAACAATCCCCAGAGCTATAGCTATTAGAAATGATACCATTAAGAAGGATGCCAAAGCATTAGGATACTGCATAGATGATGTTATACGTCCAGCGTCAAACGCACTAGTTATAGCATCATGCTGTGGAATTCCAAAAACCCAGAACACTTTATTTACTATTGAATTTATAATATTTGCCAAATTACTACCTGACATACCATCTATTCCAATTAAACTTAATAAAACACCTGCTGAAGTTATTACCCAAAGGGCTGCTTTCTTCATCCTTGATGACTTAAGCATTTCTGAAGCCATAATAAAAATTGCAAAATACGTACAATACTTTAACCATTCAGTAATTGCCGCTCTGGTTGATACGGAAACAAATATTGAAACAAAGTAAACCACTAATAATAGAAAAGATGCATAGTCGACAGGCGTGACCAAAAAATTTTTGTCCTTTTTAAGCCATTTGTATATCCAAAATACTGTAAATAAGACTAATATAAATATCTCTACCGGAAGCTGGTCTTCTTCGAAAAAAAGTCCCCTTATAAAGGGCGGAAAGAAAATAGAAAACAGTAGCGCTATACAAATTATTCTCTTAAGTATTCTTACTGCTTTAGTGCGTGAATTATCTGTGCCGCTATCAGTATTTAAATCTTTATTTAAATCAGTATTATTTTTTTTATGTAAAACAGATTTGTTACGGTCCTTTTCATTTGAATTACGTATATTCATTTTTTCCCCCGGTTATAAATATTTAATACTAAAACCTATAAAAATTATAACCTTTTAAGCCAATAATGTTAAGTTCTTTTTTTTAGAATTATTGAGTAATATATGCTTTTACTACCAATACCTTTTTAAATATGTAAAAAAGAAGCTGCCCTTTTAGGACAGCTTCTCATTTTAAAGGATATAGCTTATTTAACAGTAACTGAAGCGCTTCCTTTAATGTAGTTAACAACTGCTGAAGTATCTCTTACAACTGAAGGAGATGCAATTGTTTCTACCTTTAATGTAGTTGCATTGTTAAGATCAAATGTTCCGTTTGCTGCATCACCAGTTGAACCTGATGTAGACAATGTATCAATACTGCTGATAACTATATCACCAGCATCAAGAGCACCACTGTTATTGGCATCAATGTAATTTACTTTTATCAAGTTGCTGCCTGATCCAGTAAATGTACCTACTCCAGTTATTGTAAGAGCACCGGAAGTAGCTGCTTGTGTATATACTCTCTTATTTACAGTCATTACATATTTACCAGAATCTGAACCAGTTCCGTCAACAAAGCTATAAACGGCTGTATTCTTATTTAATGCAGTACCATTAAGTGTTATAGTAAAGTCATTTACTGAAGTAGCACCTGATGCAGCAAGATTTTCACTGAAACCAAGGCTCAGTGTTCCGTTAGAGTTAAGAGTAGCTGTCTTTAACTCAGGAGCTATATCATCTGCTAATGTAATGTTTCCAACATAAGTGGTAACAAGATTACCAGCTTTATCCTTTATACCTGAGATGTTGAATACAAATCCAGCAGGTGCGGTCTTTGTAGCTGTTATTGAGCCAGCAGGCATAATAATAGTAGCTGTCATAGTAGCACTATTATATGTTATGTAGCTGTTAGCCGGCAGTGGAGCACCATCAAGACGATAGTTGTTAGTGTTGAGTACTGTTGTAAGATCAAGAGCTGCACCTGCAGCAGTATCACCATAAACAACAACAATTCTTGATCCGGTTGCTGAAGTAGTTGCAGCAGTAGCAGTTACGCTGTTAACTGTTGGAGCTGCAGTATCAGAAGCAGTTGGAGCACCTGATGATACATCAAATACTATGTTCTGAGCAGCTGAACCATTTGTAGATAATGATTTATCCTTTACTAATCCGCCAGGGATTATTACTGTATAATTAGTAATTCCTGAAGCAACACCTGCTGACAATACGAATACGATTTCTGTATCATCATTAGGGTTAATTACAGGGTAACCTACTGAAGCCACAGTAGCACCATTGTTATCAACTACTGTATAAGCTATAGCACCCTGTACTGCTACAGGCTTGTTGTACTTAATAGTAAATGCACCATTAGCAGTAGTTATTGTATTATAAGTAGTTACTTTCTGGTAAGCAGAGCTTACTACCTGAGGAGCTGTAGAGTCCTTAGTTATTGATATTGGCTTAGTAATTGCAGTTATAGCATTTCCTGCTGCATCTGTAACAGCATTAGTTACTACAAGAGTACCAGCAAATGAATTTGAGCTATTGAAAGGAATTGCTGTCAATGCCAAATCAAATACCTTGTTATCCTTGTTAGCTTCTGCTGTAAGTGTTCCAAGAGTAATACCTGTATTAGCTAAGTTTGCATCTAACAACTTAACGTTTGCAGTAGTTATAGTAGAAACATTCATTGATTTATCAAATGTAAGAACTATTTTGCTATCACTAGTCAAAGTGGCACTTACAAGTGAAGGAGCAGTAGTATCAGCTGAAACTACTACTGTTGAAGCCAAAGGATTTGTTGCCTGGTAATTATTAACAGCATCCTTAAAGTTCATAAGGCTGAGGTTATAAGTAGTTCCAGCAGTCAATGTAGTACCATTGGTTACTGTAACTTTAGTTGAATCTCCGCCAGCTGAAAGAGCTGCAAATGAACCGTTAACTGTAACTGATGCAGATGAGAAGTCAATAGGTTCACTGAAAGTCAAAGTGATTAAATTTGTAGTAGTCTTTGCAGATGATGTAGCTGAAACTAATGCAGGAGCAGTAGTATCTTTTGCAAGTATTGATACTGAGAAATCAGCTGATAAATCCTTTACACCAGATACCTTAAATGCATATGCAGTATCGTTAACAAGCTTTTGTGCAGCAGTAAATGTAATAACTACTGTCTTATTATCAGACTGCAGACTTGCACTTGCATTTGCAGCTATCATATCGGTACCGTTTTGCTCATAGTTTCCGATAGTTTCTGCAGATGTTTTGTCAACTGTCTTATTGAATACAACCTGGATCTGTCTAGAATTGAGCTGAGTCAATGATTTAACAGCCAAGGTTGCAGGAGTTGTTACAAAACCAGCTGCAATTGCTTTAGCTGCAAAAGCAGAATCAGCATCAGCAAGTGTTGCAACAAGAGTCTTGTCACTACCTTTTACTGTAGCTTTAAGAGTTTCAACTGTAGCTACTGCTAAATCATTAACAGTGAACTTTGAAACATCAAGGTTCTTTGTAAGTCCTACGGAAGCTGCCTTTGACAATACTGTTGCCCAAGTATAGTCTCCGCTGTATCCGAGAGCTGTAAGCATTACACTGTAGTACTGTTTAGCATCAATTGCTGAATCGGGATCGAATTTACCATTACTTCCTACGAAGCCTAATTCAGGATGAGCCTTAGCATAAGCTGTTAATGGCTTCTGCCAATCTTTTGTTACATCTGAAAAGTTGGCAGCTGTAACAGGAGTTGCCTGTGCAGCAGCTAAAACACCTTTCAATCTGAGTATCATTACGAGTGCCTGAATTCTTGCAGGCTGTGTAGCTGTGTAAGCAGCTGTTACACCAGTGCCGTCGCCGGTGAGCATACCGATATCTGAGCATGCCTTAGCGTCTGCAGATAATGCAGTAGTTCCTTCAGCGAAAGCTGCAGGGATCATAGTAGTAAGCATTACAGCTACAACTACTACAACTGCAAATAATTTCTTGAGATTCCTCATACTCTCAAATCCTCCTCATGAGTTTTTTATAATTGGAAGTGGGCAATCTGTAATTAGTCAGGTTACGCCCCCTTCCAGAAACATATAACCCAACTCCTTAATTGATTCATCCTTCGAAGGCATATCTTACCTGTCTAGGATTACATTGCAATTATATCATCGGCTATTTTGGTAGTCAACATATGGTAATCAAGTGTAAAGAAATTGTAATAGATTAGTAATGCGCCCATAATGCAGTTGTTTATGTAAACAATGCATAATATTAAACGTAGCCAGCAACCCACCTATATCAATATTTAAGCTATACGAACTATAAATACATATCAATTATGAACATACTTATGTAAACTACTGTTTGTTTTATTTTTTCAAAATTTTTAAAAATAATTTAGGCAATAATTAATTTTATTTTCTTTTTTTATACAAAAAAAGAGACTACCCTTTTTAGGATAGCCTCTTTCATTATTAGTTATCTTTTATTTAACTGTGATAGTAGTGTCTCCAGTTAAAGCATTTGTAATTGAGCTTCCATCTGTTACTACTGCAGGAGCGTGTATAGTCTTAACTACGAGTGTTGATGCATTATTAAGATCATAGATTCCGCTTACTGCATCACCTAATGTTGCGCTTGTTGCCTTTGTATCAACATATCCTATTACAAGATCACCTGCTGTAAAGGATGCACTGTTATCAAGGTCAACATAGCTTATCTGTAAGTAGTTACTTCCTGAACCAGCGTAAGTTACACCGTATGCTGTAAATGAACCAGCTGTTGCAGCTACTGTATAAACTCTCTTCTGTACTGAAAGAACATACTTACCAGCGTCAGCTCCTGAACCATCTGCTACACTGTAAATAGCTGTTGGTAAAACAGTACCGTTCAATGTGATCTGGAAGTCAGTATGCGAAGTACCTGTTGCTGATGCAGGATTTTCACTGAATCCAAGGCTCATTGTTCCATTAGAGTTGATAACAGCCGTCTTTAATACAGGTGCTATATCATCTACTAATGTAATGTTACCAACATAGGTTGTGATTATATTTCCTGCCTTATCCTTGATACCTGATATATTCAATACGTATCCTGCAGGAGCAGTCTTGGTAGCTGCTATAGAGTTAGCAGGAATATGAATTGTTGCTACATTACCGGATATTGTTATATAACTGTTTGTTGGCAGTGGAGCACCATCAAGATGGTAGTTGTTTGTATTCAATACTGTTGTAAGATCAAGTCCTGATCCTGCTTCAGTATAAGTAATCTGTATAGATGAACCTGATGTTGCATTTGTTGCAGCTGTAGCTACTACATCTCCAGGAGCAGCAATTGAAGGAGCAATTATATCTGAAGCTGATGGAGTACCTGATGATACATCAAATGTAATATTCTGAGCTGCACTTGCATTAGTGCTTACTGAAGTATCCTTAACCAATCCACTTGGAATTATAACTGTGTAACTTGTTACACCTGTTGGAACACCGGCAGTCAATACGAATACTACTTCTGTATTGTCATTAGGATTAGCTACTGGTAAAGCAGGAACTCCAGCTATTGTTGAGCCATCGCTTCCTATAGCAGAAACTGATGTAGCCTGGATAGTTACAGGCTTATTGTACTTAACTGCAAGAGCACCATAAGTTGTTGTTATTGTATTGTAACTAGTTACCTTCTGGTAAGCATAGTTTACAACTGCTGGAGCTGTTGTATCTTTATTAATTGTAATTGCTCTTGTAGATGCTGTCATAGTATTACCTGCAGCATCAGCTACAGCATTTGTAATAACTAATGTGCCAGTAAAGGTATTAGCACTATTGAAAGGAATTGCTGAGAACCTTAGGTCAAATACTTTGTTATCTTTATTTGCTTCAGGAAGTAAAGAAACTGTAGTTATTCCTGTAGCTGTAAGATTAGAATCAAGTAATTTAACGTTTGTTGTATTTACAGTTGAAGTATTCATTGACTTATCAAAAGTAAGAACTATTGTACTATCACTAGTTAATGTAGCACTTACAAGTGAAGGAGCAGTAGTATCAGCCGATACTGTTACTGTTGTTGCCAATGGATTTGTTGTCTGATAGTTACCTGCAAAATCCTTAAAGTTCATAAGACTTAAGTTATAAGTTGTTCCAGTAGTCATGGTAGAACCGTTGGTAACAACAACCTTTGTTGAATCAGAGCCTGCTGATAAAGCTGCAAATGTACCATTTACAGTAACAGATGCAGATGCGAAATCAATCGGTTCACTGAAAGTCAAAGTAATAGCATTTGTAGTTACTTTTGCTGATGACTGTGCAGATACAAATACTGGTGCTGTAGTATCACTAGCAAGTATTGACTTGCTGTAATCAGCTGCAAGAGCTACTCCTGACGCATCCTTAACACCAGATACTTTGAATGAGTATGCCTGATTATTTGTCAATGCTGTAGCAAGAGTTATAACAACTGTCTTTTTATCTGCGCTCATTACAGCTGTACCAGTTGAAACATTAAGTGCTGTATAAGTTGATGTACCAGTAGCCATTGAGTAGTTACCAATGGTTTCTGCAGAATCTTCGTTAACAGCTTTATTGAATACAACCTGGATTTGTTTTGAATTTAACTGAGTTAATGATGAAACAGCTAAAGCAGCGGAAGAAGTTGTGAAACCTGCAGCTACTGCCTTTGTAGCGAATGCTGAGTCAGCATTTGCAAGAGCTTCAACAAGTGCTACATCACTACCCTTAGCATTTGTCTTAAGAGCTTCTACTGTAGCTACTGCCAAATCATTAACAGTAAACTTAGCATTGTCAAGGTTCTTAACAAGTCCTACTGAAGCAGCCTTTGACATTACTGTTGCCCATGTGTAATCTCCGCTGTAACCGAGAACTGTAAGCATTACGCTATAGTACTGTTTAGCGTCGATTAAGGAATTAGGGTCAAATTTGTTGTTTCCGATACCACCGAAGCCAAGTTCCGGATGAGCTTTAAGGTAAGCTGTGTAAGGCTTCTGCCATCCTGCTGTTACGTCTGAGAAGTTGTCTGCTGTAGCTGGTGTTGCCTGAGCTGCAGCTTCGAGGCCCTTCAATCTAAGTAACATTATAGCAGCCTGTATTCTTGCGGGTTGTGTCTGGGTGTAAGCTAATGTTACACCATCACCTGCGCCCTGCAGCATGCCGATTGTTGTGCAAGCCTGAGCGTCTGCAGATATAGCAGTAGTTCCTTCAGCGAAAGCTGCTGGGATCATAGTTGTAATCATAACAGCTATAACTACTACAACTGCGAATAATTTCTTGAGATTCCTCATACTTTCAAATCCTCCTTGTGAGTTTTAATTTGCGGAAGAGTTTACGATAACCGGGCTGCTTCCTCCGCTTTTGACTTTAGACATACCCGGTTTAATTCAAGACCATAGTTTACATAAGTCTTGAACATCAAAGTCATTATAACATCGTAAAAGTTTAAAGGTCAATGATTGATACAGAAGTGTAATATAACTGTAACAGGCATATTTAGTACTTTACAGGGATTTTTGTCCATAGGAGGAAGGTGTATGATAAAGTGAATTTATGTTTCAATTTTATGTTAACTCTATTATGCTTTTAAACATCAATGCTTCATAATAATTAATACGAATTATGGAACAAAGGTTAGCTTCTAACCTGTTTTCTTAATATCAGGTAGCTAAGCGGTAAAAGGACAATAGATATTGAAAGCAACACCAACAAAGGTGTCAAGGCAGCTGCGGCATTACCAGGTTCGGCAAGCAGTTTGTTTATGCCTTGAAGGGCCCAGCCCTGGGGAGTCAAATCTGCCAGCTGTTTAAGCTGTTTTGTAGGATCGACAAAGTTCCAGAAGCACCCTCCGGCAAAGCCGGTAAGCAGTGCGAAGATAGGTCCGCCTGCCTGAAGCTGTGCAGGCGTTTTAAGAATTGAGGATAGAAGCATACTTATTGATATTACTGAAAGCAGGTACGCTGAGAACAGCAAGTACGACATGGTACCCGGGAAAATGTTCACATCAAAAGCCAGCTTTAATATCACCGAGAACAGTACAATCTGTAATAATCCAGCCGCCATAAGTGCAAGTACATTCCCGGCAAAGGAATGTATGAGGGCGCCGGGGCCTGATATAAGCCTTTTTAAGGTTCCATTGTTGCGTTCTTCTATTACCCAGCCACTGCAGAACAATACAAAAAACATTATAAATACCAGGATTATTCCTGAGGATGCAGCAGTTGATGAAGGCAGTGAAATGCGTTTGACCTCCTGAGCAGAATTGTTTTGAACCTCCCTGTAGTCAACCGTCACAAGTGGTTTGGGTTCCCACTGTGATTGATAGAAAATATTTATTTCATTAATAAGTCCGCTGTTTACAGATACATTATGCTTTTTATAAAGGGTTGTTATCTTGTCTACAGCCATGCTTTGGGCTCCAAGTCTCATTACCTCGCCCGAAACAAGCTCCTGTACATAGCTTGATGAGAAGGATGAAGGGGAGCTTATTAAGTCTATCATGTCACTGCTTATCCCATGGGCTATATTTTCACTAAAGTCCTTCTTTATAATGAAGGCCGCTTCAATTTTTTCTTCCTTTATCAGTTCAATAGCTTTTTCACGCTGGGTAAGGTTCACCTGCAGGCCTTCCTTTTTAAGAATCCTGTCTTTAAGTATATTCGATGCCTCTGAATTGTCTTCGTCTACCAGTGCAACAGGAACAACGTTAAGCTTTTCATGCTTCAGTGCATAGCCGGTTGAAAGGGTTATGAACAGGGGTATAAGGACCATTGCAACAAAAAAGGCCTTATCCGTTAACATTGTTTTTATTTTATAGAAGGTTATGTGTAAGAGCTTCATATGTTATTCCTCCTTCTCCTGAAGGCCAGTATAACCGTCGCCGCCAGAAGCAGCGCCGCTGCCATTTCAATAAGCGGAGTCACATACCTGTCAACGCTAAGCCCTCTGTTACCTGAAAACAGCACCATAAACCCATCCATTCCCCAGCGGTTGATTGTAAATTTACTTATCTGCCTTATGAATTCAGGCATGGAGTAAAGCGGGTAAATACTCCCCCCTATTACAGCCATAAGAAGGATTCCAAGATTGCCTATTGCATCTGCTGCAGCAGTAGTCTTTGATATTGCCGAAACAAATACTGACCAGGCTGATACAGCAAGGATTATTCCGCCGAAAACCTTGAGTATACTCTCAATAGGTGCTCCCCAGTAATTGTGAAAGAATATTGATGTTGCCGCAATTATAACGGCGAATTGGATTAATGATAGTATTAGCGCTACAACAAATTTGGAAAGTATTATCTGATAGGTTTTCACCGGTGTTGCTGCAAGCCTCCTGCTTACACCGTAATTGCGCTCCCATACAAGCATCTTCATGGCAGGCATACCAGCAAACATAAGGAATATTATAATAAGCCCTGACGTAAAATACTCTGCTGGTGTGAGATCCAGAGAAGGCGAGGCTTCAACCTCCGAGTATATCTCGTTTCTTGACAGTGCATCCATCAGAAGCTTTGTCATTGATTCATCGTAGTCTTTTACTATATCCTTTGAATTAATTTTCGCTTTGATATCAAAATGATCAATTGTATTTAAGGCGCTTTCACTTGCGGAAAGCAGATTTGAAGCCGATTGAATTATATTTTTCGTTATGAATGCCTGCAATGGCATGGACTTATTGCCTATTACAGTAACAGGCTTGTTTTCTCCAGAAAGTATACTGTCAGAAAACTTATCAGGAACAATTATTTCGGCTGCAACCTTGTTGTCTGAAAGTAAATCTGCGCCTTCCTTTTCATCTACTCTAAGTATTTCTCCGAAAAGCTCAATTCCTTCAAGCTGCTTAATAAGTATTCTTGTCTGTGCGCTGTCTTCCCTATCCACCAGTGCTATAGAGAATGGGTCTACAAAGCTTGTTTTATTTATATATGAACTCAGAACGTATACAAAAAGAGATATAAAAAGTACAGGCATAACAATCAGCAGCGTCAGTGCCTTCCAATCCCTGATAAAAACCTTTATGTCATTTTTCAACAGTGTCAGAAAACGGATCATATTGCCACCGGATAATACCTTTCACTATTTCTTGGTTACCGCATTAACAAGCGGTTGATTATCTGCATAGAATTGTCCCAGCGACTTCAGCATTTCCTTCTTTATACCCTCAACCTGTGCATCTGTTATATTGTCAAGGTTTATAGAGTCAGAAGCTTCTACTTTAGGCAGATTAAAGGACACATTAAATCTATCTTCCGTTGTAAGACCGAGTTTTATTGAACTGTCAGGAAGGTTGATTGACGGCATTTTTGCATTAATAGTAATGTTTGTTTTACTACTTCTGGTCTTTTTCTTATCATTACTTGAGTAGGAAGTGTTCAAATCCCCCTGGATTGTATCCGTTTTACCCGACAAAGCATAATTTATTGTGACTTCATACTTTATATTATCTGTTCCGCCCTGTATCTTGGAATCAGTTTTAAATTTTTTGTCCAAATATATTCCTGCTGAAAATTCTTCTTTGCCGTTTCTTTGTCTTTGATATTTAATACTGTTTTTAGCGGCTGTCAGCTTATTTTTATCCACAGTCCCGGAATTGTCTATTTTTATTGATCTAAGAATCTTTTCACCATCTTTATTCTGTTCCTCAACCGACAAGTCGCATATCATGTTATCAAAGCTTTTATTTTTTATATCATTACTACCGGTGTATATATTATAGGTAAAGCTTTGTCCTTCGCTTGTCTTAATGATAGTATTTAATCTCCTGCTGAGAATGTTACCGGAACCGTCTATAACAAGCGTCATTTTAAGGCCGTCAGGAAAGGATGCACCTGCAGCAAGCTGCTTTAGTGAAGTTTTTATAGAATTAATGTCCTTTTTGCCGCTCATTTGCGCAAGAATGGTTTTAAAATCACCATCAAGGCTTAAAAAACCGCCTTTATAAAATTCATTAATAGCCTGAAATATACCGGCCTTCTCAAAAAGGGCAGTTATCATGTCATAATTCCCAAAAGTAAGCTTAATTAAAGTATCATCATTAGCTGCTTTTTCCATTATGCCTTTAAAGAGCTTTTCTGCCTTGGTTTTATCAAGCGTTATAACAACTTCAGTTCCCTCAAAATCTTTGGATTCTGTCTTTACAGTTTTTTTGCTGCCGTATTTTACTTCATTTTTATCTATCATGCTTGAAAAATAATCGCTGTAATTCTTAATGACATCATCAAGCTTCTTATCTGAAAACTTGAGAGAAGAAGCTATATCAGCACTTTTTAGAAGGGTTTTAGGTCTTACCGGAATATTCAGTTTATCATAAATTTTATCAAGGTTTTCAGAGCTGAAGGTAAAATACTTGTCAGGCAGCAGTACCGGAACTGTAACCGCTACCTGGCCGTTCCTTGTAATTATTCCGGCATCAACCAGCGGCGCTTTCTCCAGCATTATTCCTGCATTCGTAATACTCTCATGCGTTTTAGGATTGTTCTGGTAATCTATTATAAGGTTGCATTTTCTAAGGATATCCATAATAGCCTTTGAGTTTTCAACCCCGAAGAATCTATCATCGGAAGACACTATATCCGTCGAAACCTCATACCTGCTTTTATATGAGCTGTCCATGAAAGGCTTGTTATCTTTATAGAAATCTTTATATGCGTCTTTAAGTTGCTGTGCATAGTTTTTAATATTTTTGCCTTCTGCCCTAAGGTAAAAATCCCTTGCAGACGGCTTTATAAGTAAAAAGCACGCAGCAAGTACCAAAATTGCTGCAATAAGAATACATATACCTGCTGCAGCAATTTTCTTATTTAGAACGATTTTCATTTACAATACCCCCAAAAAAACATCAATTATAATCTCTAATCTTCATCCAGTCCGTTTAATATCTCTTCCACCCGCTCCTTATTATAATGAGCTTTTAGCTTTTCTGCTGTGCCTATTGCTTCAAGCTTGCCTGAACTGAGTATCGCAAGCCTGTCACACGCCACTTCCATTTCATCTATATAATGACTTGTAAATATTATAGTCCTGCCTTCTTTTTTCAGCTGAGCCACTGCCTCGAAAATAAGTCTTCTTGACTTTACATCCACACCTACCGTAGGTTCATCCATGACCAATATTTCAGGATGGTTAAGCAGTGAAACAGCGATGTTAAGCCTTCGCTTCATCCCACCCGAATAGGTTTCAACCCTATCCTTTACTCTGTCGGTAAGCCTTACTATAGAAAGTGCCTCCAGTATTCTTTCCTTACGGACCTTTCCTCTGAGGCCATACACACCCGCCCAGAATTTAAGATTATCCATGCCTGAAAGCATAGGATAAAGAGCTATGTCCTGCGGTACATACCCTAATATTTTTTTTACTTCCCTTGCCTGTCTGGTAACACTGTAGCCGCCTGCAACAATGTCTCCCGTTGTAGGCTTTGCAATTGTAGTTAGAATGGAAATAAAGGTAGACTTCCCTGCTCCGTTTGGACCGAGCAGACCGAATATTTCGCCCTTATATATGTCGAGCGTTAAAGAATCAAGGGCTTTAAGCCTGCCGTATTTTTTGGTTACATCCCGCACCTCAATTATTTTTTCTTTGTCCATCATAACCCCCGGAATATCTAAAAATACTACTTCTCTCTATTGTTTAAAAGGAGCCTCGTTAGCATTAGCCTCATCAAATGCTGAAATCCTCCAGCCTTTTGGAGTCTTTTTAAGCGTTGCTTTCAAAGCCTGTTGCTGATCACCCTGTTCAAATGAAACAACCTGATAAAAGTATATATATGAGGTATTTTCATTTATATCTTCCTTTAGAATAGTACTCAGCCTTCCCGACTGAAAAAATGAACCGTACACTGTAAAGTCGCTTAAGGCTACTTCAGATTTTTTAATTACAACCTCTCCAAACTGCTTGAAAGCATTCAGTTTGAATACCTCATCCATAAGCTCATAGGCCTTGTCATATTTCCCGGTTGAAAGGCTCTGGTAGAAGATTTTAAGCGCTTTTATACTTTCTGTATCCTTGATGGTTTGACCTCCGGCAGATGCGGGAAGTGTTCCATCAGGATTGAGAAATACATCCTTTGATATGTCGTAAAGGGCTTCGCTTTTTACCCCTCGGACATTTTTATTTAGCTTTACAACAGTGTTAGCATACCAGGAGATAAAACTATAATCCGCATTTTCTGGCTTCTGAGGGTTTCCTAATGCCTGTTGTTTGCTGTTTGTATTATCTTTTACGGCAAACTCATCATTGGAACACTTAATTATATTAAGCCTGTTTGTTCCCTGGGCTGTATTTTTTACGCTGAATGCCAGATATGAACCATCTTTTGAAAAATTGACGGGAACAAATTCCCCCTTATCAGAATAAAGCCTTTTGATGGATAAATTATTAAGAGAATAGCTGTAAATTGAAGTTACAGTTCCGCTACTGTCAGATTCTCCTTCAATAGAGATAAACACCTTTGAATTCTTGATATCAAGATATGCTTTTGTAATTCCCTTGCCTTTATCTCCCTGTGATGCTTCCGAAGACTTTTCCATAATGCCTTTCAGCTCGGGAATCTGCGTTTCATCAAATTCTTTTAAAACATCATTGCCATTATTGTAGTACTCAAATTTTAAAAATACCTGTTTTTTGTTGTTTTGATGCAAGCTTAATTTTAAATCGTATAAAACAGTATTATTTTCAACAGGTATTGACTTATCAGTGGCAGAAGCAGTGTCATCCTGTTTTACGGCATTCTCAACAGGCTCCAGAATGTTGTCGGTAGTTGAGCCGGCAACCTGATTCTGAGGCTTTTTATTAATAGGTCCATATGAAAGCAAGGTTGCAGCGGCAATTACCGTTATGCCCAAAACTACACAAACTATTGCCAGTGTCCTTCTATTCATAAACTACCTCCATGTCCAAATAATGCATATTATATTTTATCTCAGAAGATAAAAATTTATCCTTAAAAAAGATATATTTCTATTATTTATATGATAACATATTAAAGTAAATAAACAAAAGAGTCGGCATTAATGCCGGCTCTTTGTGTTAAAGAGGCTAAGAATTGAGGTTTCTTTCCGCTCTTTCAATTGCTTTCTTGACAATGTTACCGCAATTTCTTGAACTTACAGAGCCCCAACCTTCATTTTCCACCGTGTTGTAGACTCCGAGTTCCTTTGCGATTTCTGCTTTAAGCTCATCTGACATAATTCCCCTGTGTCTACTCACCAGCAACCCCTCCCTGCACGGTTTAAGATTTTTGCACAACCTTTCCACTTTGAAATGAATACCAAGATCCAATGAGGTGGAAAAGTTGCGTTGATTAAAGAAACCAGGACTGATTTTTTCACTTCATTCACAACCGCGCAGAATTATTATCTGCAAATACACCTCAAAAAAACGAGGAATTATTTGGCCTTATTCAACTTACATATATTATGTTTATTTCAGGTTATCAGTTACCTTTTATTGATTATGTTAATATACTGTATTATAAAAAAATCTTGAGCATATGTCAGATAAACAATAATTCAAATGACTATATTAGCAGCATGTTAGGACGGTGGTTATATGCCAATATCAACAAGAGAGCTTTTTGCCCGCCTTATTAAGTGTGAGGCAGGCGGCGAAGGCGAAACAGGCATGAAAGCGGTTGCAAACGTTATAATGAACAGGGTTTTTGTTACAGGCGGGCAGTATCTACGTGAATATGAGGGAGATTTAAGGAGAGTTATGGAAGCTCCATGGGAATTTACATGCATGATGACTATAGTCGGAGGTGAGGCTAATCCGCAGACAGTATGGTCATCTGAACCAGAGCAGATACATTACGATATAGCAGACTGGGCCTTATCAGGTCATAAACTGCAAGGGGTTGCTGAATGTTTATGGTATTATAATCCGTTTGCACCTGACTGTGCCAAGTATTTCCCTTCAAACGGGAACGGCGTAATATTCAACAGGATAAACCAACATTGTTTTTATACACCTACAGCTTCGTATTTTGAGACTTAAGTCAGTAAATAACTTAACATATTCATTTAATTAATTTGGAGGTTGAATATAATGGATACAAGCAAAAATATTTCAAGACCTGCCCAGGGGCAGACCTTTAATAATCCAACAACTGCTTTCCCATACTTAACAAACCCTAATATACCTACTGTACCTTCACCTTTAATCAGCCAGCAGCCAGGCGCTTTCCCTACCGGAGCACCAACAGGCCCCGCTTATTCCTCGCCCGGTTTTACAAGTACCGGAATGCCTATAAGTAGCGAGGTTCCAGCACAAACACTGGCTAATCCACAGTTTCTGGCAGGTTACCTTAAAACACAAATAGGAAAAAGGGTTAGAATCGAATTCCTTATCGGTACCAATTTACTTACAGACAGGTCCGGAACACTCGTTGCTGTAGGTGCAAGCTATGTAATCATACGTCTCCAGGAAACAGATGATCTTATGGTTTGCGACTTGTACTCAATAAGGTTTGTAACCATCTTCCGCTAGTGGTAAATTGGCGGCATAGCGGACCCAAGCCATTATGCCGCCTGTTTATTTCCGGATTAAAACCGCTTTTACTACAAGTTGGAAGGTTTCGAAGGTTTTGATATATCTGCAAGTGCTTCAGAAGCTTCCATATCTGCACGTGGGTTTATTGCCATGTCACCAAGCGATACCATACCCACCAGCCTGTTGTTTTCAACAACCGGTAACCTTCTTATCTGGTCATGGGACATGATATCCGAAATATCATTTACGTCTGTGTCAGGAGACACAGTCTTTACCTGAGAAGTCATTACATCCTGTACAGGTGTGTCCTGAGGGCTTGTTCCATGAGCAACATTTCTTACTACTATGTCTCTGTCTGTTACAATACCTATAACCCCATTCTGGTCACAAACCGGAATAGAACCGACATTATGCTTTTGCATAAGCTGTGCAGCCTCAATTACCTTGGATTGTGGATTAACATAAGCAATATTTTTAGTCATTATATCTTTTACCTTCAATTAAATCACTCCTTCGTAGCAGTTTAATTCCAAATATTATGGTATCCTTAAAGAATTTATTTACACGTTGAAAAAAATACTTTTACAGGTAATTTTTCTTTATTAAGGACATGATGCATTAATAAATGTTTAGTCCAACTTATATTGTATGTAATATTTACATTTCAATTAGCTTTAAAAGCGATGTTATAATTGTTTAGAAAGCCTAAAATTAGACTTGGAGGCCTGTTTTATGTTTGAAAAATTCAAGGTTTGGTTTTTTTTAGCGATTTCAGCATTGCTGTTAATTTATATAATAACGTCGCACAGTGTATTAGGAAAGACTGTTCAAGCATTCCATAGTGATAAAGTTGCTTTTGTAACGCTTTCAAAGGTTAATTCCTCAATTAATACCATTTCAGCAGATCCCTCAAACAGGCTTGCTCTGGAGGTCTACACTGCAGCAGCAGACGGCAGCCCTGCATCGGACGTTGACGTAAGCTTTAATATTGATGGAGGCGGAAGCATTAGCCCTGGCAAAGTGAAAACAGGATCTGACGGAAGATATATTTTAAGTTATATTCCCCCTATTTTAAGCCCCCAGGACTTGAAACGGGACAGGACTATCACCATTACAGCCAGCATCCCTGGGATATCCGAGGTGTCCTCGCTGAAAATTAACCTCACAAATATTCCGATAGTTTTTGTTCACGGTTACCAGGCAAGCGGATATGTTTTCGATAACCTTAGAGATTACCTGGCAGACAAAAATGTAAAGGGTTCAGCAATAACCTATAAATCTGAAAACGGTATTGTTTCGGCATCAAACGAGCTTTCAACTTTTTTGAACCATCAAAAGCAAACTTACTTGTCCCAAGGTTTTCAGGTAAATAAATTCAATATTATTACGCACAGCATGGGAGGTCTGGTTACAAGATACTACAGCTGCAGTAATGACAACCTGAAAAACAATAATATTCAGAAAATCATTTTTCTGGCAGCGCCTCATAAAGGCTCTCCATGGGCATCAATCGGGCTAAGCCAATATAACGATCAGGGTATCAGGGATATGATTCCGGATGGGAATTTTCTGTCTAACATACTTCCCGCAATGTTCAATAAAGGTCTTAACAGCGGTATCGAGACTGCGAATATAGCCGTGGAATATGATGAAGTAGTTGACCAGGACAGTGCAAGTCTGAGTGACTGGGGCATAAAAACAGAGGTTTTTAACGTTGGCGGGAATAACTTTTCGGTAAATAATTTGCTGAACGGAAATCTTACACAGGCAATAAATCATAAAAGCATTTTAAGTAATAGAAAAGTTTTTGAAAGAGTTTTCGAAATGTTGTCCACACAACTTGAATACCCCAAAAAAATCAGATAATTCGACTATAAAAGGCTTTATGAACAATAAATATCCACAGGGCTGTGGATATTTTCTTTTAGCAAAAAACCCTGCAATACTTATTATATAAAGGTTGCAGGGTCTGATAGTTCAAAAGGCTGTTAAAAACTAAAATACCTGTGGATAATATAAAAAGTTATCCACAGGTCATCATTACATCTTAAAGACAATAAGTCAGCATAAAATTACAGGATATTTGATAATATTCATACAAAATTATACAAACTTCATGCTTATATCAAGGGCTTCAACAGAATGTGTTATCCTGCCAATTGATATTATATCAACTCCTGCCGCAGCCAGGTCGTATACTGTCTCAATATTTACGTTTCCTGAATCCTCAATTAGTGCCCTGCCTGCAATTAGCTCTACAGCTTCCTTAATTTGAGGAAGCTTCATATTATCAAGCATTATTATATCAGCTCCCGCGGCCAGTGCTTCCTGCACCTCGGAAAGGGATTCTGTTTCAACTTCGATTTTTATAGTGTGTGGAATCTTGTCTTTGAGTATTTCTATAGCCTTGGTTATACCACCCGCAGCTTTTATATGATTATCCTTTATAAGTACCCCATCAGAAAGGCAAAACCTGTGATTGTGGCCCCCGCCGGTTTTAACGGCATATTTTTCAAGAAACCTTAAGCCAGGTGTCGTTTTTCTTGTGTCTACGACCCTCACCGGGAATTCCTTTACCCTGTCACAATACTTCCTTGTGGATGTTGCAATTCCTGAAAGGCGCTGAAGGAAATTGAGAGCAGTCCTTTCAGCCTTTAGCATAGCACGTGTATTGCCTTTTATTATTGCAATTATATCACCGTATTTTACAATATCACCGTCATTAACTAATCTCTCAAACACTATATTTTTGTCCAAAAGAAGAAAACTTCTTTCCGATACATCCAATCCAGCGATAACGCCTTCTTCCTTCGCAATGAATTTGGCTTCGGAAGTTGATGAGATATCAACAAGGTTATCGGTTGTAATATCACCAAGCGGCATATCTTCTTTTAAAGCTGCAAGTATCAGGTTATCAATATCAAAACTATTAAGCACGGTTTCCTCCAAGTATATTAGTTTACAGTGTACAATGTACAGTTTACAGTTAAGTACAGGTAGATAATTTACAATGTACAGTTAAATGCAAATAACAAGTTACCTCTGTAAAACAAAATCAATTTTTATCCTAATATATGTTTTATAACTTAAATTGCTTTACTTGCTTTATATCTCTTTTAATAGTGTACATTTTACAATTTACAGTTTACAGTTAAAACCTTTTGAAATAAGTCAAACTTTCGTTCTTATATAATTAATGTCCTTATAACTTAAGTTACTTATTTGCTATATTAAATGCTTTAAACACTCTTTTAACTGTACATTGTAAACTGTACACTGTAAATTATTTTAACTGTACACTGTTCTTATTATGTGTCTCTTCCACCCATCCTCAGTCTTGCTGTAATCAGATCTGTAATGGGCGCCTCTGCTTTCTTCACGCTCTATACATGACTGAATTACAAGTCCTGACAAGAGAGCAATGTTCTGCAGTTCAAAGTCCTTTAACGTTTTATTTCTTTTATCTGCTATTTCACAGTAGTAGTCATTCAATATTTTTAGGGCTGTTTCAAGACCTTCCCTGTCTCTAAGTATTCCGACATATTTGGTCATTGCTTTATTTATCAATACCCTCATTGCTTCCGCATCTATATCTTTATTAACCCACTGACCCTTATAGCTTATCTCCGGGCATTCACACTTCCATTCAAATCTTTTGAGCGAATTATTGATTTCAGATGCAATTTTATTCCCGAATACAAGTCCTTCAAGCAGTGAATTACTTGCAAGTCTGTTTGCACCGTGAATTCCGTTACAGGCAGTTTCACCGCAGGCAAAAAGTCCGTTAATATTTGTCCTGCCGTTTACATCTGTTTTAATACCGCCCATGCAGTAATGCTCTGCAGGCGCTACAGGTATGTAATCCTTTGAAATATCTATGCCGTAATCAAGGCATGTCTTAAATATGTTTGGAAACCTGTTCTCAAGATATTCCCTTCCTTTAAAGGTGATATCCAACCATACATGATCACTTTCTGTCTTCTTCATTTCAGCAAATATGGCTCTGGATACAACGTCCCTGGGTGCTAACTCTCCAAGCTCATGGTAATTTGCCATGAATCTTTCACCATTAAGGTTCTTAAGCATTGCACCTTCGCCTCTGACCGCCTCAGAAATAAGAAAGCTCTTGTTTTCAGGGTGAAAGAGCACTGTCGGGTGGAATTGTATAAACTCAAGATCCATCAGTTCAGCTCCAGCTCTATATGCAAGGCAAACCCCATCACCGGTTGCCACCTCAGGATTTGTTGTATTCTTATAAATTTGTCCAAAGCCGCCGGTAGCAAGTACTACTATATTTGACAAGTACAGTTTGTACTCTTCGGTATCTTCATCGTATGTCAGAATCCCTTTTGAGGAATTCCCTTCAGTAATAAGATCAAGCGCAAAGGTTCTTTCCTTTATAACGATATTAGTCCTGTCACGGACTTCTGAAATTAGCTTATCGCAAACTTCTTTGCCTGTAGTGTCTCCAGCATGTATTATACGGTTCTTGCTATGTGCTCCCTCGCGGGTAAGTGCAAGCGCGTGCCCTTTTTTATCAAAATTAACACCATATCTGCACAGACATTCTATATTTGTCGCTGCTTCATTTACAAGCACCCTTACTGTATCTTCGTCACAAAGTCCGGCACCGGCATAAAGAGTATCTCTTAGGTGAAGCTCGGGAGAATCCTCTTTGTCAAGGGATACTGCTATTCCACCCTGGGCAAGCACAGAGTTGCTCATATCCATTGTTTCTTTTGTAAGAACAGCCACATCATATTTTTGATCAATCTCAAGAGCAGTATAAATTCCTGCAATTCCACTTCCAATGATTATCACATCATGATATTCCTTTGATATTTCCTTTGAATCAAAATCAATAAGGTATCTTTGAGATTTCAAAACTTAACCCTCTTTCAGTTAGCTACTTGACCTCAAGCATCCTGTCTAGAGCTGCTTTAGCTTTTAACCTGATGTCTTCGTCCAGGCTTATTTTGTATTTCATTTCGTTTAATGCGTTATAAACACTTTCTAATGAAGTTCTTTTCATGTTTGGACAAATTAAACCCTGGGACATTAAATAAAAGGTCTTATCAGGGTTATCATTTTTAAGCTTATACATTACGCCCATTTCAGTGCCTATAAGGAACTTTTTGTTGGGTGAAGCTGAAGCATAGTCTATAATTTGTTTTGTGCTTCCTATAAAATCGGCCATTTCAACAATTTCTTTGTTACATTCCGGATGAACCAGCAGTAAAGCATCAGGATGGAGTTCTTTCATTTTAACAACATCAGTTGCATCAATTCTGTGATGTGTAACACAAAAGCCTTTCCATGGAATTATAGTTTTTTCGGGAACCATGTCAGCAACATAGCTTCCAAGATTCATATCAGGAATAAAAATAATTTCCTTCTGCTTTATTGATTTTACTACATCAACCGCATTTGAAGATGTACAACAAATATCACATTCTGCCTTTACTTTAGCGGATGAGTTAATATAACAAACTGCAGCAGCTTCAGGATGCTGTTTTCTTTTTTCTATTACAGCCTCCGGGGTTGCCATATCAGCCATTGGACATCCGGCATCTATTTCCGGAAGTAAAACTGTCTTTTCAGGTGAAAGTATTTTTGCACTTTCAGCCATAAAATGCACTCCACAGAATACTATTATTTCAGCTTGACTTGAAGCACAGTATTTACTAAGTGCAAGCGAATCTCCAACCATATCTGCAATTTCCTGTACATCGTCAACCTGATAGTTATGCGCAACTATTACTGCATTCTTTTCTTTCCTTAGCTCATTAATTCTTTCTACCAATTCATTTTTATTCATACAATATGCCGTTTCTCCGTATTTAAAATATCAATTTTAAGGATTTATTGTTACAAGCGTCATTTTTAACATTTTAATTAATTCTAATACTTTAACTATGTTTTGTAAAGGTTATTGATAATCCTGCATCAAACCAATATGTTATTTATTTAACATTAGCCCTTATTTTTTTAATATATGTAAAAATCCTGCCTTTTTGCAGGATTTATTAAAATAAAATTCAATTATTATACTATTATGTTTTCTTTCCATTTATGAAATCAAAGAATTTATACCCGACAGGTGAAATTATAAATGCAGCTGTGCCTATTCCGAAGGTTACAGAAAGCGAATACATATTTGCATTATATAGAATTAATATAATATTTATTATTTCAAGCATTAAGAGGTTAAAAACAGCCAGTTTTCTAAACTTGGTTATTTCCTTTTTATTTGTTATTGGTCTGTTTGGGTTATCTCTTGGAGAATATTTGATTATACAATATAATTCTGCTATAAAAGCAAGCAATATTAAAATCATTGGAATTATAAAATTTACATATTGATAAGTATATCTGGATAAAACTCCCCCGATTACAAACATTGTAATAGAAACAATTGCACACCTCCCGAAGGTGTCCATATGATAACCGCCTGTAACAAGCCTTAATAAAGAGAATGAAACCATTAATACCATTGTAGGTAAAAAGGCACCCAGTATAAGTGATACTACAGCAAGCATCATAAACTTTATAATACCGCCTATCAAGACCTGAAAACCATAATAATATATACCTTTTTTCTGATGACTTTCATTAAGTGATGTTGAAAGGAAATTAGCGAGGCTATATGACCAGACTCTAATAAATTTCATTTGTTTCACCCCTTTGTCATATTGTACCATAGGGGTGATTTTTTGTCGCTTTTTAATGAAGACTTCGGTAGTAAATATTAAAAAATTATACAAGTCAAGTTTGGTAGTACAGCTTACAGAAAGCATAGAAAATTAATAAAGATATATAGAAATGCAAAAAACAAGAGCTTGCGGAGTAACCACAAGCTCTTGTTATAAATCTGGCAGAGACCTACTTTACCGGGCCGTGACCAGCCAAGTATCATCGGCACTGAGAAGCTTAACTGCCGTGTTCGGTATGGGAACGGGTGTGACCTTCTCGTCAT
>JAEWTV010000059.1 GCA_023397675.1 Bacillota bacterium
CTTTCACCAAATGACAGCCTTGCAATAGGTATTATAGCTTCTCTTAAGAGTGCTGGTTATGGTTCAGCTTCAAAACCTTTTCCTATACTTACTGGCCAAGATTGTGACAAACCAAACGTTGTTGCAATGATGAACGGACAGCAGTCAATGTCAGTGTTTAAGGATACAAGAACTCTTGCTTCAAAGGTTGTTGAAATGGTTGATGCTATCCTTAAAGGACAGCCTGCACCAACTAATGATACAGAGACTTATAACAATGGTAACAAGAAAGTACCATCCTTCCTCTGCGAACCAGTATTTGGAGATAAGGACAATTACAAGAAATTGCTTATAGACAGTGGTTACTATAAGGAATCAGATCTTAAATAATATAAAATTTATCTAATCATCCTTCACAAGCCGGACATCAAATGGTGTTCGGCTTGTGGATATATATGATCGAATGTATTTTTATCCAGTAAATGCACAATATAACCCATAGAGCAGGTATAAAGTTTTACAACTCTTTTGCAACTGTAAGTAACGCGATTCTAGAAGGGGTTGGTTATTATGAATCAGATTATTCTTGAGATGGTGCAAATAACAAAAGAATTTCCAGGTGTTAAAGCATTAAATAATGTTAATTTAAGTGTTAAACAAGGTGAAATTCATGCACTTGTAGGAGAAAACGGGGCAGGTAAATCTACCCTGATGAATGTTCTCAGCGGTATTTATCCATATGGAACATATACCGGTAAAATATTGTTCAATTGTATTGAATGTAAGTTTAAAACTATTAAAGACAGTGAAAGAAAAGGAATAGTAATTATAAATCAGGAACTGGCCCTTGTCCCTTATCTCTCAATAGCTGAAAATATGTTTATTGGAAATGAAAGGGCAAAAAATGGCATAATTGATTGGAATAAAACTCATGGACAATGTACTGAATTGCTTAAAAAGGTTGGTTTAAAAGAGAAATCAGATATTCACATTAAAGATATAAGCGTTGGTAAGCAGCAGCTTGTTGAAATTGCAAAAGCTCTTGCAAAAGAAGTTAGACTGCTGATACTTGATGAACCGACAGCAGCACTTAATGAAGAAGAATCCAATAATCTTCTTAACCTGTTGCTTGAATTGAAAGCTGAAGGTATGACATCAATCCTGATATCACATAAGCTTAGTGAAGTATCAAAAGTTGCCGATTCAATTACAATAGTCCGTGACGGAGCTACTATAGAAACACTTATAAAGGGTGTTGATGATATAGGCGAAGACAGGATTATCAAAGGTATGGTAGGACGTGAGATTGTAGACAGATTCCCGAAAAGAGTATCAAAGATAGGTGATATAGCTTTTGAAATAAATAATTGGAACGCTTTTGATCCAATTGTAACTGAACGTCAAATGATAAAGAATGTAAACATGAATGTTAGAAAAGGCGAAGTTGTTGGGTTGTACGGTTTAATGGGGGCCGGCAGAACAGAACTTGCCATGAGTATTTTTGGGAAAGTATATGGAAAGAACATTTCAGGTAAACTGAAAAAGGATGGACAGGAAATAACAGTAAATACTGTAAAAGATGCAATAGACAATCATATTGCTTATGTAACGGAAGATAGAAAAACATCTGGCTTGATATTAATAGATGATATAAAGTGGAATTCTTCACTTTCAAGCCTTGACCGGCTGAGCAAGCACCAGGTTATTGATGATAACAGAGAGATTCAAGCGGCTGAGGAGTATAGGAAAAAACTTAACATAAAGTCTTCAAGTATTCTTCAAAAGGTTGGTAACTTATCAGGCGGAAATCAGCAAAAAGTTGTTCTTAGTAAATGGATAATGGCACAACCGGATGTACTGATTCTGGATGAACCTACAAGAGGTATAGATGTAGGTGCCAAATATGAAATTTATACAATAATTAATCAATTGGTCGCTGAAGGAAAATCAATAATCATTATCTCTTCTGAGCTTCCCGAGGTCTTAGGTATGAGCGACCGGATATATGTTATGAATGCAGGGAGAATTGTAGGAGAACTGGATAAAGACTGTGCTTCACAGGAAAACATTATGAAGTGTATTATGAACAGCAACAAGGAGGCGGTATAATTGAATAGTTTAAAAAATGTTTTAAAAAATAACGTTAGACAATATGCCATGCTGATTGCCTTGGTATTTGCAATGATTTTATTTCAGATTTTAACATCAGGCACACTTTTAAAGCCCCAGAATGTTGCAAACTTAATTCTCCAAAATGGATATGTAATTATTCTTGCAATTGGTATGACTTTATGTATTTTAACAGGCGGTAACATCGACTTGTCAGTTGGTTCTGTAGTAGCATTTATCGGAGCAATGGTAGGTATATTCATAACTAAATGGAATATGAATATATACCTTGCAATCGGTTTGGCATTATTAGTTGGAGTAGCTGTAGGTGTATGGCAGGGATTCTTCATAGCATATGTTAAAATACCAGCATTTATTACAACTCTTGCAGGCATGCTTCTTTTCAGAGGTTTGACAAATACAATACTTCAGGGACAGACAATTTCACCTTTCCCTGAAGAGTTCTCTGATATTAGTGCCGGTTATATCCATGATATAGTAAAGGGTTCAAAATTAAATGTTTTGACCATAATTGTAGGTGTAATTATAGCGGTTCTTTATCTGTTCCTTGAGTTCAGGAAAAGAGCCAACACTAAGAAATACAAATTTGAAGTTGTATCAATGCCTTTATTTGTCGGAAAACTTGTTGTTGTATTAGCTGCAATCGGACTTATGACGTACTGGCTGGCTGACTTTAAAGGAATTCCGATAGCTTTGGTTATTATTGGTGTTTTAGTAGTTGTATATTCATTCATTACAAGTAAAACTGTACCAGGTAGGCAAATATATGCAATGGGTGGTAATGAAAAGGCAGCAAGGCTTTCCGGTATCAAAACCAGCAAGGTTATGTTCCTGGTATACACTAACATGGCATTTTTGGCGGCTGTAGCAGGAATAATGTTTACATCACGACTTAATGCAGCATCTCCTGTAGCCGGCAATAACTTCGAACTTGATGCCATCGCAGCCTGCTTCGTCGGCGGAGCTTCTGCTACAGGCGGCGTAGGAACCATTACAGGTGCAATTATCGGTGCGTTCTTTATAGGTGTACTAAATAATGGTATGTCAATACTTGGAGTTGGAAGTGACTGGCAGATGACTATAAAAGGTTTGGTATTGCTGGGATCAGTAGCATTTGACGTACTTTCAAAGAAGAAGTAGGACATAAAAGGTACTTTATGCTAAAATATTTACAGGTGGGGTGAGGAAAATGCTAACCGAAGAATTATATCAAAAAGCCTGTAAAGAAGCTTTAGCGTACCTGGATAAAGCAGGAATAGTCATAACTGATTCTGAAAGAAAAAGTATGGAAGTAGCTGAATACGGATTAGGCATTCTGGAAGAAATAGGACTTGAACTGATTGTTTATGTGAATACGGAAAAATGTTGTGCAAAAGAACTGGTGTTGTTTCCAGGACAGACATGCCCTGAACACAGACATCCTGAAATAGCAGGTGAACCTGGCAAGGAAGAGACTTTCCGTGTAAGGTGGGGAAAAGCATATCTTTATGTGCCGGGAACACCTGCTGATAATCCTAAAGCCTCTGCTCCAAAAAGCAGAGAACAATATTTTACTGTTTGGCATGAAATTGAATTAAACCCAGGGCAACAGTACACAATAATGCCCGATACACTTCATTGGTTCCAGGCTGGGCCTGAGGGAGCAATTATATCTGAGTTCTCTACTAAAAGCAGAGATGAATTCGATATATATACAGATCCTGATATTAACCCGGCGTTAGACAGAAAGGTTTAATTTCATATGCTTGATGTAACTGCCTTAGGAGAAATACTTATAGATTTTACACCTGCTGGGACTCCAGGTAACGGGAATATATGCTTCGAAAGAAATCCCGGAGGAGCACCGGCGAATGTTCTTGCCGCCTTATCCAGACTGGGTGGGAAAACTGCTTTTATAGGCAAAGTTGGAGAAGATTTATTCGGTAAGTACCTTACACAGGTTCTTAAACAACATTCTATTAATATTGAAGGCCTGAGAACAACCAGCGAAGCTAAAACTACACTTGCGTTTGTGCAGTTGGATGAGAATGGAGACAGGTCTTTCAGTTTTTATCGGAATCCCGGTGCAGACACTGTTCTGGAACCTTCTGAAGTGAATTATGGATTAATTGGGCAATCAAAGATATTTCATTTTGGTTCACTGACATTGACGGATGAACCTTCAAGAAGTTCTACATTAGCTGCGCTTGAACATGCCAGAAAAAGTGGTTGTATAATTTCGTACGACCCTAATCTAAGGCCGGCACTTTGGAAGAACCTTGAAGAAGCCAAAAAGCGTATTATGTCGGTATTACCTGGCGTGGATATACTTAAGATTTCCGAAGAGGAGCTTGAGTTTATAACAGAGACAAACGCTATTGAAACTGGAAGCAGAGAGCTTTGCAGGAAATTCAATATAAAACTCGTGCTTATTACAAGAGGAGCGCTTGGATGCTATTTCAGACTGGGGGATGAGACTGCAGATGTTCCCACCTTCAGTCAAATAAAGGCTGTAGATACAACCGGTGCAGGAGATGCTTTCCTAGGAGGATTTTTATACTCTGTTTTGTCCAACAAAATTAGCAGCATAGAACAACTTACCAAAGATGATATTATAAAGATGGTAAGATTTTCGAATGCTGTTGCATCAATCTGCACAAGCCGAAGAGGGGCTATACCTGCAATGCCTCAATTGGGTGAGGTATTGGCTTTGTTAAATAGCTGATTTGAATATAAAAAATCAAAATGGCCTCTTAAAAAAAGGATGGCTTTTTAATTAGAAGCCAGTTTTTTTATGTAATACAGAATGTAACTGTAAAAAATAAATAAATATTTAACAAACTTATATTTTGCGAGAAATTCTTGATGCCGTGCCAAGATAGTGTGATATTTTAGATACACCATGATTTTCGGCTAAAATTCGCTAAAAATAGCGCTCATATTATGTGTCCTTTTTTTAGTACATATGTTACATTAGTTGAGATATGCTTTTTTGAGTTTATATAAATAAACATGCTGCATAAATGTTATTATTGGGGAGGATTATATGTCAAAAGGTAAAACGAAGGTAGCAATAATCGGTACAGGGTTTGTAGGTGCGTCAATAGCTTTTGCAATGACAATAAACAAGCTCGCAAGTGAGATTGTCCTGATAGATGTAAATAAGGACAAAGCAATTGGGGAGGCAATGGATATAAACCATGCACTTCCTTTTATCGAACAAATGTCAATATACGCAGGTGATTATAAGGATTGTGCAGATTGTGACGTTATCGTTATTACTGCAGGCCTTAACAGAAAGCCTGGAGATACAAGGCTTGACCTTGCAAAGAAAAATGTTGCAATTGCAAAGGACATAACCAGTAACATAATGAAATACTATACAGGTGGAGTAATTCTTGTTGTAGCAAACCCTGTAGATATTATGACATACATGATTCAGAAGTGGTCAGGACTTCCAAACGGAAGAGTCTTAGGTACAGGAACAGTTCTTGACAGTTCAAGATTCAGATATCTCTTAAGTGCAAAGCTTAATATCGACGTAAGAAATGTTCACGGATATATTATTGGTGAACATGGTGACAGCCAACTTCCAGCTTGGAGTGCTACTCACGTTGCAGGAAAGAAAATTGATGAGTATTGTTCAATTCCTGGAAGTGGCATTACTGAAGCTGATAAGGCTACAATAGCTGAAGAAGTTAAAACAGCCGGTGCTGAGATCATCAAAACTAAGGGTGCAACATACTATGCTATTGCAATTACTGTAAACACAGTAGTTGAAACACTTCTTAAAGGTCAGAATACAATCAGAACAGTAAGCAGTGTTTTAAATGGCGAATATGGTATAAGCGATGTAGCAATTAGTGTTCCAGCTATTGTTAACTCAAATGGTGTTGTACAGGTACTTGATTTGGATCTTTCCGAAGATGAAAAAGCTGCTTTGAAGAATTCAGCCGATCAGGTTAAGTCAATACTTGACAGCGTAAAGGATATGTAATCTATTTACAAGCAAATTTTTAGGGTTGTCCGTTTAAAATATGGACAGCCCTTTTTGTTTTAGAGCTAAAACCCTTAGTATTACTTTGCATAACCTTTAATGAGTGGTAGAATAATCTTTGTATCTGTAAATTGAAGGAGTGAATTGGTTGGATTCTGGTAAAAGAGGCTTGGTTGCGGCACTAATGGTTGCTATGTTTTTAGGTGCTGTGGAAGGAACAATTGTTACAACAGCAATGCCTACAATAATAAAAGATCTTAATGGTTTTGAGATCATAAGCTGGACCTTTTCACTCTATCTCCTTACATCCGCTGTTTCAACGCCTGTTTATGGCAAGCTTGCTGATTTGTATGGCAGAAAAAATATTCTTTCCATTGGTATTTTGATATTCATAGCGGGAAGTTCTCTTTGCGGGCTTTCTCAAAATATGTATCAGTTAATTGCTTTCAGAGCGATACAGGGTTTTGGTGCAGGTTCAATCTTTACTATAACTTATACCATCGTTGGAGATGTTTTTGAAATTGAAGAAAGAGCAAAGGTTCAGGGAATAATCAGTACTGTTTGGGGAGTTGCAAGCCTTGCAGGTCCTTTCCTGGGGGGATTCCTGATTGACAGCCTTTCGTGGCACTGGATTTTCTTTATCAATGTACCCTTTGGAATACTGTCTGTTATAATGCTGCAGAAAAACTTCGCAGAAAAGTTTATTAAAAGTAAGCATAAGATTGATTTTTTAGGTATTATTGTTTTAATGGCAGCTATAATTTTATTGTTGTATGGCTCACTTGCAGGCGGTGAGAGCAATAAATGGCTGTCACCACTTGTAATAATTCTGTTTGTGGTATCGTTGCTTCTTTTTGTTATTTTTTACTTTGTGGAGCGAAAAGCCAAAGAACCGATAGTACCGTTTGATATATTTACAAAATCGAGCATAACAGTAAATATAATAAGTTTCCTGAGCTGTGTAATCCTTATAGGTGCCGATGTGTACATACCTCTGTACATTCAGAATGTATTAGGTTATAATGCTACCGTATCAGGTCTCGCAATGGCTCCAATGTCCATATCGTGGTTACTTTCATCATTTTTGGTAGCCAAGGCCATATTAAAGTATGGAGAGAAGATAGTAATTATTTTATCGTCAATAATTGTATTCGCAAGCTCAGCACTATTGATAACCTTGCAAAGCAATTCACCCATTGCCATGATTATTATTTTTTCTTTTATTATGGGGTTCGGATTCGGTGGCAGTCTTACAACGCTTACAATTATGGTGCAGGAATCTGTAGGATATGAAAAAAGGGGAGTTGCAATGGCGTCAAATTCCCTTATACGTACGTTAGGTCAAACTATAGGGGTAAGTATACTGGGAAGTGTATTCAATTTGAATATTGTCAGTTATTTTAATAATAAAGGTATAAAAGGAATAGTACCAAATGATTTGTATTCCTCAAAAATGTCTGAGACAGGCATAAACAGTGGACAGGTAATACAATCACTAAGTTCTTCTCTGTATATTATATTTGCAGTGCTTACCGTTGTGGCAGTTTTATGTTTGGGACTATCCTTGTTATTGAAAAGCAAGCTTAAGAAACAGGAAGATTAGGAGGCAGTAAAATATGCATGAGTGTATTTGCAGCAGTTGTAAAAATCTTAAAGGTATTATCGATGATAATGGGGAAGTAAATAATTATGAATGTCAGTATGGTTACCCGTCAGAATCATGTGAAAGTTGTGATGTCGGTGAGTGCGATATTTCATGTGAAAATTATATTAGTGATGATGAAGAAAATGCTTCAACCGTTATAAGGTGTGAAGGCTGCGGCAAGGAACTTACGCAGGTTTGCGGGGATAATGGTGAAGGGGTGGTTTATTGTATGGACTGCTACCTTAAGAACCTTTAATACAGCTATTACGGGAGGTTTCAATGAGCAGAGTAGGTTCTGAGATTGGAAGATTGAGAAGAGAAAAGGGAATGACTCAAAAGCAGCTTGGAAAGCTTGTTGGAGTATCTGAAAGCTTCATTGAAGAGGTAGAAACGGGTAAAAAGGTATTGAACGGGGCTCTTTTTTCCCGAATAATCAAATTACTTGGGCAGGAAGAAGATAAATATGAATTGTACACTGATGAAAAAGCAGAGCCTGGTAAGGAAGTACCTGTCAAATCAATGAAGGTTGTTCCCAAACCGGTTCAGGCAATATGGGATGATGCACTTGCAGGTGTTTTAAAGTCAATTCCGGTTTATGGATATGACATGGATAAGGTACTGGAAAGCAGGCAGTTGCCCGTAATTTCCAATAAAGTTGAAGGATATCCCAAAGATAAGGTGTTCTATCTTAAAATATCAGACGATGATATGTCAGGCTTCAGAATTATGAAGGGTGATGTTGCACTGGCATACTCAAATCAGGAAATAGAAAAAGATGCAATATACCTTATTGAACTTAAGGGAAAACGTATGGTAAGGCAAATAAAAAAGCTGGGCGGAGATAAACTGCTGCTGGTAAGCAACAGTGGAAATCTCGGGACTGAAATGACCACTGTTAAGGAAATCAAAGTGCTTGCCAAGCTTATCAAACTGGAAATAATTCTTTAAATAGAGGGCATTACGTTGCCACCAGATACAGGAATATATGCACCTGTAATAAAGCTTGCCAAGTCTGATGCCAGGAAGGCAACAACATTGGCGATTTCCTGATCTGTTCCGCGCCTTCTTAATGGCACGCCGGCTTCATATTCTTCAGTACCGGGGGTTTTGGCAGTGCGGTCCTTTTCACTTATAGTCCAGCCTGGAGCAACTTGATTAACGGTAATCCCATAGCCTCCGATTTCTTTGGCTAGAACTCTGAAAATACCGTCCATTCCCCTTTTGCCTGCAACGTAGGCTGACTGGGTAGGAAAGCTTTGTATGGAGCACTCTGTGTTTATTCCTATGAATCTGCCGTAGTTTTTCTTTATCATATACGGTACAAAGGTTTTTGCCATATAAACACTCTGCATTACGCAGGAACGGAATTGACTTTCATAATCCTCAGGAGCTTGTTCAAGAAGATTTGTCCATTTATACTGGATTACTGCGTTATCCACAACAATATCAGGTGCCTTGAATTTTTCCACAATGTTTTTTTCCATCTGCCTGATTGAATCAAAATTGGTTATATCAGCTTGAACGGCAATTGCCTTGCGTCCAAGCACAGTTACATCCTTTAAAAGCAATTCTGCTTTTTCCTCTTTACTGTGATAGTTTATTATTATATCTGCTCCACACTGGGCGAGTGTACGGACCATAACTCTGCCAAGCTCTCCGGTTGCCCCAGTGACAAGTGCTGTTCTGTTTGATAAGTTTATATTCATAATAACCTCAAGTTTTTTATTTTATATTATCATAATACAAACCCTATTTAAATATTGCATGCAAAAAGGAGACAGCTTTGGTAAAGCCATCTCCCTGGTACAGACTAATTATTTTGATATACTGTCTTTGAGTGAGTTAAACCTGTCTTTTAGGGCTGATGTTTTATCATAACTGATACCTACATCTATTGCTGAATTTGCATCAATGATGAAATTAGACTTCACAAGGGCATTTGCAAAGTTATACCAATTTGTTGCAGAATACGGAGACTGACGCAATTTTTCTGCAAAAAATGGGGTAACACTGTTGCGGTAGTAGTTTGGATATTTTTCTGCTCTCTCAAGTTCAAGTCCGTTCCATTTGTATAAGTCTATATTGTATGTGCCAGCATCTTCCTTTTCCCATATCGCAAGATGTGGACTTGCAAGGTTATTGTTTCTGTTGGACGGCATAATTACTTCAAAGTTGTTGTATGCTCTACTAAACATTTCGTTTGCACGGTTTCTTGAAAGTGAATATCCATAAAGCTGTCCTGCATTTTTACCAGAAACAACCCCCAGGAGTAACTGCTTTCTGCCTTCACCGGCAATATCTGCAAAAGCTCTGAAATTTAATGAGTCATATTCGGGATTATTGATTTCAGACAGCTTAATCCACCGTTCATCCTGCTTTTTTAGTATAACAGTTCTAATTCCGTTAGCAGATTTATATGATGCAATCAATTCCTTGTTTTTATCGCCATCAATATCGGATAGCTGAATTCTCCCTGCATTTGCAGGGTACCTTGGTTTAAGTAGCTCGGAACCCTCAGGTATGAATTCCTTTAATATGTTTGAATAGTTTTCTTTTTTATTACTGCTTGTAATTCTTGAAATGCTTGATGACAATCCTTTAAATATCATCTGAAACGGGTTAGAGCCAGGTGTATTCACGCTTTTTACCGGACGTTTTGCCGGGCGTAGCTTGAAAACAGGTCTTGATTTGTAGTTTGAACCATTAGTTGTGTATTTTAAGTTGAATGGATTAAAGGTTGAATTGTTCCTAGTTGTTGCTGTTCTATTATATTTGGTGAGCAGAGCTCTTCCAGCTATTACAAGTCCGGCTATCTGAAGTGGAATCATTATTTGTTTCTCTCCTCCAATACATTTCCTGTTGATAGTATATGCTGTGGTTTAAAAAAGGTTAAAAATAAATGGTTATAATATAAAATATTTACAATTACGGGAAATTTTGATTGCAACATGAAATTTCGTGTGATACTATATTAATGTTAGACACTATATATTGATGGATTGACCTTTTACAGACAAAGCATTCCTTATTATATCGGAGTGATAGTCCAGGAATTGTGTGATCCAAATATAATAAGGAGGGTATATAGGACATGGCAGACAAGGTATTGACCTGCAAGGATTGTAACACACAGTTCGTTTTTACAGAAAATGAACAGGCTTTTTACAAGGAAAAGGGTTTTGAAAATGAACCACAAAGATGTGCTGATTGCAGAAGGGCAAGAAAGCAACAGAGAAACAACAATAGCAACAGAAGCAGAAGCTTCGGCAATAGGTGGTAAAAAATTAGGGAGAGTAGCACTCTCCCTTTTAATATGTTTATTTATTGTAATACTTTAGTAAACAGGAAAATAACTTTTCAGATTTCACAGGTTTTGTCAAATAATCATCCATACCGCACTCAAAGCACTTTTTACGGTCTTCTTCGGTGGCATTCGCTGTCAAGGCTACTATAGGAATGTGTTTCCCTGTATTTTCCTCTTCCCTTCGAATCAGAAGAGTTGCTCTATATCCATCCATTTCAGGCATTTGAATATCCATTAGTATAAGGTCATACGAATGTGTTTTTAATTTTTCCAGAACTTTTAAGCCATTATCTACCAAATCAACAGTGCAGTGTTTCCGTTCAAGCAGCTTCATAAGGAATAGCTGATTCACCTTATTATCCTCTGCAACAAGAATGCTCATATCTATTATTTTTTCTTGAATTTCGGAGTCTTCTTCCAGAAGGCTTGCGGCTGTCCTGCTTGTTTTATAAAGCGGAATTGTAAAACTGAAAGTGCTCCCTTTATCAGGTTCGCTTTCAACTTGAATTTGACCGCCCATAAGATGTACAAGGTTTTTTACTATTGTAAGCCCCAGCCCTGTACCTCCATATTTCCTAGTTGTTGCACTGTCCAGCTGTTTGAAGCTTTCAAAAAGGTTGCCTATCTTGTTCTTAGGGATTCCTATACCTGTATCTGAAACTGAAAAATTTAGCTCTACAATATCTTTCGTCTCTTTCATTTTCTTAAGACTTGTTTTTACTGATCCTTCTGAAGTAAACTTAAATGCATTACCAATGAGGTTTATTAAAATCTGCCTCAACCTTACAGGGTCACCGAGAACTGTGTCGGGAACATCCCAGTCAATGTCAAGCAGCAGGCTGATATCCTTTTCTTCCTTCATATAAAGGAACGAATTCATAATGGTAGACATTAAATCTTTTAAATTAAATACTGTCTTCTCGAGCTCCATTTTTTGTGCTTCAATTTTTGAAAAATCAAGTATGTCATTAATAATCTCAAGCAAAGAGTTGGCTGAATATTTTATGGATTTAAGATACTCATACTCCTCGCTGTTGAGGTTAGCTGTTTCAAGGAGGTGTGCCATTCCTATGATACCATTAAGCGGGGTTCTTATCTCATGACTCATTGATGCAAGAAATGCACTTTTAGACTTGTTCGCTTCTTCAGCTGCTTTTCGGGCTTCATTGAGTTTTTTCATACTTTCATCAAGGCTGCTTATATCATGCATTATAATAAATTTACCGTTAACATTGCTCTTGCTATCAAAAAGGGGATGTATTTTGAAGTTGAAGTATTTCTTGTGGCCTTCTACTTCCAGTGATATTTTCTTATTTGTCCGTACCGAATACATGTGTTTTTCAAAAACAGTACTGAAATCTCCAACTGTAGTTAAGAATTGCTCTCCTATTATATTTTCACTGTTTTTGCACAATGTCTTTTTGCCTGCTGAATTGATATCAATTATTCTATCCTTGCTGTCAAGTACCACAATAATCTCATCCATGCTTTCTATGACCTTTTCACGTGCAGCAGGCACCAGGTCAAAGAGCTTGTATTTGTACATTGCCCAGAAAAACATAATTCCTGTTATTATAAATGAAAAAACAGATTGATCAACTATTGTAGGTAAGATATTGAATGTATAAATTAAATTCCCTATAAAAGGAACCAAGGCACCAAGACCCATAATAATAGACTGCTTTCGGTATATTGCAGGCTGCCTGATTAGATTCCTGATAAGTAGAACGGCTCCTATAACAAAGAGGGCATAAGAATAAAAGGTATGTATAAAGAACCATATTCCGTAATCGGGGTCGGTTATATTAAACACACCAACCTTGATATACTTCATTTTAGTTTGGAATAAATGGTGTAGACTATTTGTAAATACAATTATTATTGTTATAACCGGAAAAATATATAACAGAACGATTTTTTTATTATTAATATATTTTCCGGGATTTGTGTAACGTATTGAAAAAGTAACCCATAACACTGGTATTAGCGAAACTCCAATGTATGCAAACTTGTCCCAAAAGAGTTTCATCGTGGTATCTTCACAAAGAGCTGATATAAGGTCAGACAGGCTCCACAGCACAACCATTATAAATAATACTGCCATTGATCTGGCTGTTTCATTATGACGTTTAATAAACAATACTACCAGCATTAATGATATTACTATAGATATTACTGAAGTAATAGAATATAAATTGGAATAGAGCATACATTACCTCCGTATACCTATTAAATTCAACATAATATGCCTTATTTCCTGCAAAAACACTGTAAAAAAAGAATAATTATTATTTTATATCAGAAGACGATTTTTTTCGGACTTTAGACCATATCTGCATGTATTTTACCTTAAGGGCTGTCTATCAAGGTTGACTGATGAGGCATTGAGTGATAATCTTATGTACTGTGTTGTTTATAATTGTATTTGTATTTATTGGGGGCTTTTAAATTGTTTTTTGATGCTTCAGTTCTTTTTATGGCTGTAATCGGTTCATTTGCTGCTGCTGCCATATCATCCATTATATTTAATAAAAATAATAAACTGGCTAATGTAATTCCAAATTTATTTTGTATCTTAGGCGCGGCAACTGGAATCGTTCTTGCATTACAGCATATTTTAGGATCAAACAATAAAATAGATGTATTGGATTTAAAAATGCCTGTGGATTTAATTTCGATACATATTAAGCTTGATGGCTTGTCTGCCTTTTTTATACTTGCTCTCTCAGTTTTGGTTTTATGTGTATCAATATATTCTATTGGATATCTCAAACACTATTATGAAAAGAAAAATATCGGACTGTTTAATTTCCTTTACAGTACCTTTATTATTTCAATTTTATGTGTTTTAACAGCAGGGAACATGATATTTTTCTTCATTTCATGGGAAGTAATGTCCATGGTATCCTATTTTCTTGTAGTGTTTGAATCTGAAAACAAGGAGACCCGTAAAGCTGGCAACCTTTACATTATTATGATGCATGTGGGAACATCTTTCCTTTTGCTGGCATTTATGATTTTGTACAGTCACAGCGGTTCTTTCGATATGTCGGGGCACGCTGGAGATATGACTGGACTTGTAAGAGGCATTGTTTTTATCCTGTTCTTAATTGGATTTGGTACCAAAGCCGGAATTATTCCCTTACATATATGGCTTCCATATGCGCATCCGGCAGCTTCAAGCAATGTTTCAGCCCTCATGTCGGGAATTATGATTAAAACAGCAATATACGGTATTATAAGGTTTATTATAGGCTATCTGGGAGTACAGGCCTTGTGGTGGGGAATAGTAATTCTTGTAATCGGGGCTTTGTCAACAATTCTGAGTGTTGCTTATGCTCTTATGTCAAACAATATAAAACGGCTCCTAGCTTACAGCAGTATTGAAAACATAGGTATAATCCTCATAGGCCTTGGAGTTGCCATGATAGCAATATCTCAAAATAACATGGTTCTATTTTCACTTGCAATTGTTGCTTCACTGTTTCATACCTTTAACCATGCACTATTTAAAGGGGGACTTTTCCTCGGAGCAGGTTCAATACAGTACTCAACACATACAAAGGATATGGAGGAGCTTGGAGGGCTGGCTAAAAAAATGCCGTACACCTCGGTCTTTATGCTTTGTTTTTCACTTGCAATCTGTGCTATAGTTCCATTTAACGGATTTATAGGTGAGTGGTTCACATATCAGTCGCTTTTCATGAATATTTCTTCAGGTTCAGCAGGTCTTAATATTGTGAATATATTCTGTGTAGCGGCAATGGCAATGGCAGGTGCAATGGCTTTGGCCTGTTTTGTAAAGCTTTATGGAATCTCATTTTTGGGAAAACCAAGAAGCAATAAGGCTGCTGAAGCAAAAGAAGTACCTGTTACCATGCGCGCAGGAATGGGGATACTTGCTGCTGCCTGTATGATTTTTGGCTTGTTTCCGTTTATAATTATTAATCTCATAGACAAGGTAAGCACTTCGCTCGGAGGGGTATCAATAACTGAAAGCCTCCAGGGAAACTTCGCGTTTGTATATTATCCTGTCAAAATTACTGAGGGTTCAATAACTCCGGCTGCAATATTTGTTCTCGCTGCGGTTCTTGCGTTTGTCGGATATTTTATTATAAGGCTTATTGGTGGTAAAAGCAGCATAAGAAAATATGGAACCTGGGACTGTGGTTACGAAAATCTGAGCAGCAGGATGCAGTACAGCGCGACGGGATTTTCAAAGCCTTTGAGAATAGTTTTCAGGATTCTTTACAGACCAAGCAGGGAGCTCCAGGTAAAAGAAGGTATTTCGCCTTATTATCCACGAAGTATGAAGTATGTGGTGAAGACTGAGAAGATTATTGAAAAGTATTTGTACAATCCGGTAATACGTTATCTTAAGAATATCTCCAGAAAAATTAAATTTTCAATACAGACCGGTAGCATGCATATGTATCTGCTGTACATTTTTATAGCACTTATAGCTCTTATGCTTTATAACAGTTTAGCGGTTTAAAGGGAGAAGAAAAATAATGTCAAACCTGTTTTATATATTGTTTCAAATAATTGTTTTTATTCTGTTGGCACCTCTTGTCAACGGTATTATTAAAAAGATTAAAGCACTTACACAAAAACGTAAGGGTGCTCCTGTATATCAGTTATATGTGGACTTATTCAAACTAATCAAGAAGGATTCTGTAATTTCGGATACCGCATCCTGGATATTCAGGGTAACACCTTACATTGTATTATTTACTGCACTAACAGCAGCAGTACTTGTTCCGGTAATAACAAACATAAACTCCGTTTCTTTCCTTGGTGATGCTATTCTCATGGTTTATCTGCTGGCTTTAGGCAGGTTTTTCATGATTCTTTCGGGTCTGGATACGGCAAGTACATTCGGGGGTATGGGAAGCAGCAGGGAATCTATGATTTCAGCCCTTATAGAGCCTTCAGTTCTGGTAATGTTCTTCACAACCGGCCTTATAGCAAAATCAACATCTGTATTTCAGATGATGAATACCGCAAATGAGTCAGGTGGTATGTTCAGCCATCCTGTTTACATATTTTTGTTCCTAGCACTTTTCATAATAATTCTTGCCGAAACCTCAAGAATTCCTGTAGATGATCCTGCAACGCATCTTGAGCTTACAATGGTTCATGAAGCAATGATACTTGAGTATTCAGGAAAGCATCTTGCAATGATGGAATTGGGGGCTTCGGTAAAGCAGCTGCTATTTATTACGCTTTTGGTAAACCTTTTTATACCTTCCTTAAGCTTGTCTGGGGTAGATCAATGGCTTGCAATAATAATTTCTCTTGCATTCTATATATTGAAAGTAATTTTGGCAGCGGTTGTTATTGCTATAGTTGAAGTACGTACTGTTAAGTTCAGATTGTTCAGTGTGCCGAATATTGCGGCGCTTTCATTCATATTGTCCTTCATTGGATTTTTGCAATACTTTGTTATTGGGAGGTAGAAATGGATTATTCTTTAGATGTGCTTGCATTGTTGGTTCTTTTGTCATGCTTTGTACTAATGGCATCCAAACGTGTTAAATCATACATTACAGCATTTCAAGTTCAATCATTTTTGACGGCTGCAACGGCTTTTACTATGGGACTTTCAAACATCAATAATAATAATGAAGGGCTGGATCTTTTCATTATTTGCGGTGTAATATTGGCTCTCAAAGTGATTTATATACCGCGTTTACTTCGTAAAACCTTTTTAAAGGTTGAGTACAAAGTTGAAAAGGACTTTTTCCTTAATATACCGCTTCTAGTTTTGATTAGTTGTGGTCTTGTAGTATTTTCCTACTTTACACTATCAACTTCAGGGGTGTTTGGGAAAGACCAGTCAATTTCAAATATAGTCTATTCCTTGTCTGTAGTTCTGATAGGACTTTTCTTTATGATAAGCAGAAGAAAGGCTATAGGACAGATTGTAGGATTTCTTGTAATTGAAAATGGACTTTTTATTACTGCTATTTTTGCAACGCATGGAATGCCTATTGTAGTGGATTTGGGAGTATTTATCGATCTTATCACTGCCGTACTTATTATGGGAGTTTTGGTGTTTAGGATTAATGAAAAGTTTGATTCGACAGATATAAATAAATTGAACAAATTGAGGGGATAAAAATGGGGTTATTGCTGCTTTTGCTGCCTTTAGTCGCAGTGCTGCTTTTTGCTTTGGCGGCAAAGAAAATGCATATGGATTGTATAAACATTATTGTATTACTATCCATGTTGGCTGTTGGAATTTATATAACAAGTGAAGTTTTGTCCGGGGGGAGCGTTACATATTCCTTTCTTGGAGGTTTCTTTTATGTTGACGCTATAAGCGCAATTTTCCTGGATATTGTTTTGATTATCGGGATTTTATGCGGTATCTATTCAGTAGGCTACCTTAATGAGGAAAAAAAGCACGGAAACATAGATACTACTAAAATAAGGACTTATTATATCCTTCTTCAAACCTTCGTTTTTACAATGATTCTTGCTTTAACAGCAAGGAATATGGGAATCATGTGGATTGCTATTGAAGCTACTACATTGGCATCTGCCTTCCTTGTAGGCTTTTACAATGATAAAAAGGCTATAGAGGCTGCGTGGAAATATTTAATAATATGTTCTGTAGGTATTGTAATAGCACTTCTGGGAATAGTGTTTATCCACCTTTCATATGTACAGCTCAGTGGCATAAAAGGTATCGGACTGAACTGGACTTCGCTTTATGAGAATGCCAAGGCACTTGATACACCTCAACTAAAGCTTGCATTCATATTTATACTTATCGGATTTGGTACAAAAGCAGGGCTTGCTCCAATGCATACATGGCTTCCGGACGCTCATAGTCAAGCTCCTTCGCCTATCAGTGCAATGCTTTCAGGTGTACTGCTTAATAGTGCAATGTATGCTATAATCAGGGCTGTTTCAGTACTTAATAAAAACCTGGGCTCAGGCAAATACAGCGGTACTCTTCTTATTACTTTTGGTTTGATTTCCATGGCTGTAGGAGCGGTTTTTATACTTACACAAAAGGATTACAAGCGGCTTTTGGCTTATTCGAGTATTGAACATATGGGAATTATATCTATTTCCATAGGAATATTTACTCCTCTTTCAATATTTGCCGGAATGCTGCATTCAATAAACCATTCATTTACTAAGTCAATGCTTTTCCTCTCTTCAGGGGGAGTACTTCTGAAATATAAGACAAAGGAAATTTCAAAGGTAAGCAGGGTGCTTAAAGTGCTGCCTGTTACCGGTACGGCTATGCTGCTCGGCATGTTTGCAATTGCAGGAACACCACCGTTTGGCATATTCACAAGTGAATTGTATGTAATAACCTCCGCCTTCAAAGCAGGAAAGACCTTTGTAGGTGTTGCGGTCATAGCCCTTCTTGCGTTTGTTTTTGCAGGAATGGCATTTTCGGTGTTTAAAATATTCTACCCAAGCGAAAGGGATTGCGATGTAAAGCCGGGAGAACCCAGCAGGCTTATGGCGGTTACTGTAATAATCCTATTGGCGGTTGTTACAGTTGGCGGGTTATATGTTCCAAACGAAGTGCGCCATCTGATTGAAGCAGCCAGAAACATAATCATCGGAGGGTAATGTAATGGATATTAAGTCTTTAAAGGGGAAAATTGAGCTGAAGTTCGGCTTCAGCGCAATAAAAAACACTAAACAAAAAAATAACGAGCTTTATGTTGAAATAATAAACTCGAAGCTGTATGAAGCATGTCTGTATGCCGGTAAAGAGCTGGAATATAATCTTGTTTCAATGTTTGCAAACGATGAAAGGAGCATTTCAGGTTTCTTTTCACTTTATTGTGTTTTTTCTGATAGAAATAATAACCTGTTTCTTATTTTAAAGACACTACTGGACCCGGAAAAACCTGAATTTAAATCCATTTCAAGTGAAATATATGCAGCAGCCTCCTACGAACGTGAAATTAATGACATGTACGGTATTAAAGCCTTGGGTCATCCAGGGCTCAAAAGACTGGTGTTTCATGGCAATTGGCCGTCAGAGGTATATCCTTTAAGAAAGGATTTTAACGGTAAAACCAGGCCGCAATTTGAAAAAAATCCAACAAGTTTTATGAAGGTCGGAGGAAAAGGTGTTTACGAAATCCCTGTAGGGCCAGTTCATGCGGGGATTATTGAGCCAGGTCATTTCCGTTTCAGTGTTGCCGGAGAACCGATTATCAACCTTGAAGCACAGCTGTATTATGTTCATAAGGGAATTGAAAAGCTTAGTGAAGGGATGAGCATTGAGAAATGTTTTTATCTGTCTGAAAGGATTTCAGGAGATGAAACCTTTTCAAATTCACTTGCTTTCTGCCAGGCTATAGAAAGAGCAGCAGGGGTGAGAGCTCCTGAAAGGGCGGAATACATAAGAGTGATTTTTGCTGAAACGGAAAGGCTGACAAGTCACCTTGGCGATCTAACGGGTATTTGCCAGGACGTTGCTTATGGTTTTGCAAGTTATCAATTCAATATGCTTAGAAACTGGGCTTATCAATTGGCGGACACTTTATGCGGAGCAAGGTTTTTAAGAAGCGTTAACAAGCCTGGAGGAATAAGGAAAGAGTTTATAAAAGGCAAGGAAAAACAGATACTTGAGCAGCTTGACAAAATAGAAAAAGAACTGAAGGATACTATAAAAATTATAAAATCCAACAGTTTATTTATAGATAGGGTAGAAAACACAGGTGTTCTTCAAAATAAAATAGCTAAGGACCTTAATGCTGTAGGACCAGCAGGCAGGGCTTCCGGAATATGCCGTGACGTCAGGAAGGATTTACCATATGCTGCTTATGACAGGCTTCAATTTACCGTTCCCGAGCATGCGAACGGTGATGTCAACTGCCGCATGAATGTTAAGATAGAAGAATCGCTTGAAGCTATTAATCTGATCAGGAGTTCTGTTGAAACAATGCCTGAAGGGGAAATATCAGAATATATAGGTGCTATTGAACCTTACACCTTTTCACTTGGTTATGTAGAGGCTCCAAGAGGCGAGAATATTCACTGGATTATGACAGGTGAAAACAATACAATATTCAGGTATAAAATCAGAACACCGTCCTTCTGCAACTGGCCTGCACTGTGTTATGCAGTAAGAGGAAACATTGTACCAGATTTTCCGCTGATAAATAAAAGCTTTAATCTTTCGTATGCAGGAAATGATTTGTAAATTTTCTACTGATGCATTATGATGGGGGAATTCCATGTTTGAGACTTTGAAAAAGATTATTAAATATCCGAGACTTACAATAAAATATCCTAAGCAACCAATGGATTCAAGCTTGTTTATAGGTAAGCCGAAGATAGATAAAGATAAATGTAATATGTGCAGGGAATGCATCTCCAGATGCCCATCTTCAGCAATGGTTGAAACTGCTGATAATAAGGTTGGAATAAATCTTGATGAGTGTATTTTCTGTGGCCTGTGTGAAGAAGTGTGTACCAGCGACGCAGTAAAAATGACTAATGAATTTGAACTCGCTCAAAAGAGTCGTACTGATTTAAGACAGTCTCCCATAGTGATTGATGAGAGAAATATTCCTAATGAAGAATATGAAATAATAGGTGCCAGCCTTGAAAAAAAGATATCAAGGGTATTTGGCAGAAGCCTTCAGATAAGAGAAGTTGATGCAGGTTCCTGTAACGGCTGTGATTATGAGATCAATGCTCTTAATAATTCATTTAATGATATTGAAAGGTTCGGAGTACATTTTGTAGCTTCACCAAGACATGCAGACATGCTGCTTGTAACAGGAACAGCCTCGAGAAACATGGAGCTTGCTCTTGTAAAAACCTATAATGCAACACCTGACCCAAAGCTGGTGGTTGCGGTTGGTGCCTGTGCGTGCAGCGGCGGTATTTTCAAGGAAAGCTATGCAACACGGAATGGAATCGACTGCATTGTGCCTGTAGATGTTTATATTCCGGGCTGCCCTCCAAGGCCCCAGGCTATTCTGTACGGAATTCTCAAGGCGATAGACCGCTTATAGGCAAAAAAAAGGGCTCCGACGTCGTAGCCGGAGCATTTAAAGGGGGTCAAAATGTATTTTGTGAGGTCAGTTATATTATGAACCTCATTTTGAAAATATATACATGAAATTTAACTAAAAGCTTATATATATAATATTGTTTTGGTAAAATATAAAATAAGAATTTATTAAGAGAGGTAAAAAATAAATGCAAAATCCAATAGTTACAATTGAAGTTGAAGGCAAGGGAACAATTAAAGCGGAGCTTTACCCAGAAGTTGCTCCAAATACCGTAAAGAACTTTATTTCTTTAGCAGGTAGCGGATTCTATAACGGAACCATTTTTCACAGGGTTATACCCGGATTCATGATTCAGGGTGGAGATCCTGAAGGCACAGGAATGGGCGGCCCGGGATATTCTATAAAAGGTGAATTTACCGGAAATAAATTTAAAAATGATCTTAAGCATACAAAAGGTGTTCTCTCCATGGCACGTTCAGCAAAACCTGATTCTGCAGGCTCCCAGTTCTTTATCATGGTTGAGGACGCACCGCACCTTAACGGACAATATGCCTCATTCGGTAAGGTAATAGAAGGTATGGACGTTGCAGATAAGATTGTTTCAGTTGATACAGATTACAATGACAGACCTTATGATGAGCAGAAGATTAAATCAATGACGGTCGAAACCTTCGGACAGGAATTTGAAGAACCTGAAAAACTAAAGAAATAAACATTTGAGGAGAATACATGCTTGTAATTAATAAAGCGGAATTTGTTATAACAGCGGTAAAACCGCAGCAGTATCCGGCTACCAGTGTGCCAGAGCTTGCATTTGTAGGAAGATCTAACGTAGGCAAATCATCTTTAATAAATACTTTGACAAACAGAAAGAACCTTGCAAGAGTAGGTGCTACACCGGGGAAAACACGTGAAATAAACTTCTATAACATTGAAGACAAACTCAACTTTGTAGATTTACCAGGGTATGGCTATGCAAAGGTATCGAAGGAAAAAAAGAGCACATGGGGAGATATAATAGAAACATATCTTTCGTCACGTCAGCAGCTTAAACTTGTCATTCTGCTGCTGGATATACGCCATGCACCTTCGGCTGATGATAAAATCATGTATGACTGGATAAAAAGCTATGGTGTTCCGTATTTGATTGTGGCTACAAAAGCTGATAAGATATCACGTGGACAGATTAAACCAAGCCTTTCCATGCTCAAAAAGGAATTGGGAGTAACTGATGGTACTGAGGCTGTAGCTTTTTCGGCTGAAACAAGGCAGGGCAAGGAAGAAATATTGAACATAATTGAAAATGGACTTTTATAACAGGTTGTTTTATTAGGGAGTTTTTTATGGAAAAAGAAAAGATAGACAGGATAAATGAGCTTTCAAAGAAGGCAAAAACCTGCGGACTGACATGTGAAGAGAAGGAAGAACAAAAGCTTTTAAGGCAGGAATATATTCAGGCTTTTAGAAGTGATTTAAAATCACAGCTTGATTGCATGGTTATTGTTGATAAAAAGGGAAACAGAAGAAGTCTCAGAAAAGACAACTAACAACAACATCAAGTGTATGGAAGGTTAAAATGAAAAAGGTTGAGAAGATAAAGACTTATTATCAACCAAAACTTGATAAAGAACAGCCAGACTTCAAGGTACTTGGCTGGGAAAGTGAAGAAGCCCAAAAATTACGGTTTGCAGTACTTACAGACAACATAGTTCTTGATGGTAAAACAATTTTGGATGTCGGCTGTGGGCTTGGAAACCTTTTTCAATTTATTTGTTCTAAAAATATACAGATAAAGTATACCGGTATCGATATTCTAAAAGAAATGATTGATAGGGCATCAAGTAGTAACCCCGGCGGAACCTTTATGCTATTGGATATTTTCAATGACAATCCATTTCCAGAGAAATTCTTTGATGTAATCTATACCTCAGGTATTTTTAACCTCAACCTTGGTAATAACAAGGAGTTCCTGTCCAAGGCAGTCTCATTGTTTGCAAAAACAGCTCGTGAAGCCATAGTCTTCAACTTACTGCATAATGGGTCGCCTGATCGTGAGGATGCATATTATTATTATGATCCGGCGGAGGTTGAAAAAATTATAGATGATTTGTCATTGGGATTCAGAAAAGTCGAGATTATTGAGCAATATCTTAAAAATGATTTTACAGTGATATGTACTAATAATTAAGAATCACCCCCAAACTCTAACTAAAAAACAGCTAAAGCAATATTGCTTTAGCTGTTTTTGCTTGTTTATTATTTAAGCGCCAACGTATTGAACATCCTTTGAAAATGCGAGATATGGGTAATAAAAAACAGAAAGGAATAATGCTAATAGTACAGAACCGGCGCTTCCTTTGCCAAAGGCTTTAAGGAAGGATTGCAATGCCATAATGGCAAAAACAATATTAGCAATAGGTATAAGCATGAATAATATCCAATACCATGGTTTCCCGCCAATTCTAAAAAACACAATGATATTATAGATAGGTATGATACTGGCCCAGCCTGGCTGATTAGCTTTTGAAAACATTTTCCACATACAAACTACCATAAGGATGGAAATTGCTAAGCCTATTAGCATAAAAACAACAACTATTCCGCTAAAAAAGCTTACTGAATCGCTTAATGAGTCACTTAGTGAGTCAAATGCATTAGCCACGTCCGTTGAATCTAGATAATCAATTGAATCGTCTAGCATTTTGAACCTCCTGTTTTTTAAAAAATATGTTGAAAAAAGGATTTTTCATTGGGCATTTTAACACATAAGGAAAAAGCTATCAACAAACAAAAATAAAAATATTGCATAATAAGACAAAAAAATTCTACTTTTAGCAAGATTAAACAATTGAGTGTTTAATTTGGACAAATTAATACAACCGTTAACGATTGACAACACATTAAATAATTTCTTATTATAAACAACAGTACTAATTACATTCAATGTAACAAAAATAAGGAAGTAGTATTATAACTTACATTGTTACAAACAACAGGGGGAAAAATATGAAAAAATCTTTGTTAGCATTTTTATTAACTGCTATGATTGCAGTAATGGCTGGTTGTGGAAGTACTTCCAGTTCTTCAAGTTCTTCATCTGATGGCAGTGCATCATCTACAGGAACTGTTTCAACAGCTGCTGATGGCAGTCAGGATTCCAAACCGGCAGCAGATTCAAAAGATGCAAGTGGTTGGACAAAAATTGGTAAGGCTGTAGAATATAATAAAATTGAAGTAACAGTTAATGCCATTAAAAAGGTTGATGCAGATGATCAGCCTGGACAACTTTATTGTATGCTTGATATAACTGTAAAGAACGGTACTGATCAGGAAAAGGAACTTGATTCCATTAGCTTGGTTGATTCCAAGGATTTTGAGTACATTGCATCTTCTTCAGCTGCAGAAGCATTAAAGAAGAATGGCAGTTTAGCAGAACTTAAAGGGCCAGTTCCAGCAGGAGGAGAAGTCAAGGGAGGATTGGTATACAGAGTCTCTCCGAAGCTTAAGGACTTCAAATTTACTATAAAAGATTCTTCTGGCAATAAGTTGGCAGATATTGATATAAAAAATTAGTAGTATTATTATTTAAAAAGGGCTGCTCCAAAAATGGACTGAACCCTATGAAACGAACATTGATAAAAAAGGCCTCCTGTTGTAGGATAACTATGACAGGAGGTTTTTTATGCCAAGACAGAAGGGGAAAAGAAATACACCGCAGGAAGTAATTGATGAAATTATTCGGCTTCATACGGTTAATGGATTGTCAAAACGACAATTATCAGAGCAATTTAAGATGCCGTTTAAAACAATTGGTAACATGATTACTCGTGAGAATAACAAGAAAAAGAAAGTTCTAAAGGGTGATATTTTGTACAAACCAGGACGGCCAAGAATCCGACCGCCATCAACAGAACAAGAATTAAATCAAAGAGTTAAACAGTTGGAACGTGAGGTAGAATTATACCGTTCTTTTCTTCAAGTTGTTGGAAGGATGTGAAGCCTGAGATTAAATACATAGCTATTGATAAAAACAAGAATAAGTTTCCAATTTTGCTAATGTGCCAGTTCTTTGAGGTATCACGAAGCGGTTACTATGCTTATTTAAAGCGAAAATTAAAACCTGACAAGGATGAGCAACTTGCATCGGCTATCCGTCAGTGCCAGGATAAAACAAACAGTACGTATGGATACCGGCGTATTGGAATATGGTTAGAAAGACAAGGCTTAAGAATCAATCACAAAGCAGTACTAAGAGTAATGAATAAGTACGGCTTGTTGTCCCAGATAAGACGTAGACGTAAGTATAGATATATGGGAGAACAATTACATAGGTATGAAAATTTGCTAAATCGTAACTTTTCTGCAGTTAAACCTAATGAGAAATGGGTTACGGATATTTCATATATCCATACTAAACAAGGTGTATTATACCTGTCCATGATACGTGATTTGTTCGATAATAGCATTGTTGCCTTCAAGACAGGAACAGATCAAACCGTTAACTTAGTACTTAATACAATAAAAATGGCCAGAGAAAAGGAAATGGTCACAGCAGAGTTGCAGCTCCACAGTGACCAAGGGTTTCAATATACCTCCCAAGGATATTTCAACCTAACCAAAGTTTATGGCATTACACCATCTATGTCAAGACGAGGTAATTGCTATGATAATGCTATGGCGGAGAACTTTTTCAGTATTCTCAAGGCGGAGTGTATAAATCGCT
>JAEWTV010000079.1 GCA_023397675.1 Bacillota bacterium
AGAAAGAGTAGGAGATAAAATCAATGCTATCGACGGACAATGCTTTTCTTTTAAAATATATTATTAGGAGAATTGAGTTATGACAGTTGAAGAAAAAATTCTCGCTGGCGAGTGCCTTACTGAAGAAGAAGTGGCAGAATGGATACGCAGTGCTATACCAATCGACCGTATTGCGGACGAACCAAGACGATGGCATAGCGAAATAACACTAATTTACAAGCTACGAAATCGTTATTTTAAACTTTGCTACGACCAAGCACTCACTGAACTTCAAGAAGATGGCTTTTGGCCGCAAAGCGCACAAGAAGTAACTCCCCATAAAAAAATTATTGAAACAATTGAGTGGTGCAATGTTTAAGTTTTTTTTCACAGATGGTACGTCAGTAGAAGTAAATAGCGATGATATTAACATCGCAAACACTATCCGCACACATTTTGCGCCTCCAATTGATGATATACCTACAGTTCGTGCAGAAGAAGTCTATATTAAGATGCGTTATATGGACGACAACGGAGAAGAAATGTCATATATAGCCCCACTTCTTTCTCACGACATTACATATTTCTTGCGCGAGCAACCTTACGAAGATTATAAGTACTGTTGCATTATGCCTTGGAAAGCAGATGAAGAAGGACATAATGCGTGGCAATTTGTTTTTATCAATATAGTAAGTAATAATCTAGTAATAAATATAGGTGAACGCTACGCGCAGGAAGAAGATAATTAAAGTCAAGGGTTTATACCCTTGACTTTTTCTTTATTTTGTGCTATAATGTAGTGGAGGTGAGAAATATGCCAGTTATGTATTATGAAACACGTCCTGTAATGGTTCAAGCACTGCAATTTACAGGTGAAAATATTGAAGAGCTTACCGAGTTTACAGGTGGAGCCGCAAAAATAAGAATAATTGAAGGTGAGCCCGTTGTCGCAGTAGAAACACTTGAAGGTACTATGCTTGCGCCTGCGGGTTCTTATATTGTTAAAGGATTATTAAATGAGTTTTATCCGTGTGTTGAAGATGTATTTAATAAGAAATATAAGCTTGCGGAGGGAGACATAAACAAATGTTCATAGTAGATATATATCGTCCATATCAACAAAATAAAAATGTAGTATACACAGCAAAGATACACGAAGATTTAGATTTATGCGTGCGCGAACTACAAGACTGCTATGAATGGGGACAGCCTATAGTTGAGTTTCCAGAACAAGATTGGGAGGATAACTATACGCGTTTTGTAGCTTACGACAAATTAGAAGATGCTAAAAGATTCATTAACTCTTTAAGGGAGAACAACTAAATGATGATATTAAATGAGTATGTTAGATATGGTAATTCTACTATCGCGATAATTTTAATGATTATTGGGTGTTTTCTCTTTGCATTCGCTTGTTTTAGACGTAAGTTTTTCATCGCAGGGTTGGCGGTCATTTTGGCTGCGCTTTTTTGTTCGGCCGCTCACACAGGCGCGCCCGTTGAAAAGTATTTTAGGGTACTATTAGACAAGAAATATCCATATTCACAGCTCGCGCAAGACTATTGCGTGATGTGGGTTGAAGATGAAAATGTAGTTATTGTAAAGGAGAAATAAAATGGAGAAAATTATTCATATGCCTTCTATTGCTTTTTATCTACGAAAGCGTGGATTTCCCATTTTAAGAACAGACATTAACATTAAAAAGCCACAATACGAAGTATATTTTTTTGAAGACACACCCGCATTTGAGCAAGCATTAAGCGAAGTGTTAGAAGAAAGGAGACAGTATAAAGTCAATAAAAGACTTTAAGACAGTATAGACAGTATGAATTATGCCAATCAATTAAAAATTGATTTCACCGGAGTAGATGAAGCGGTAAAGCCTAAAAAAGGACAACCATTTATATGTTGCGACCAAAACATATTAACTGAAGCCGCGAAGCATTTAACATACAGTGAATATCGTCTCTTTCTTTATCTTATATTTAATAGAGGCTATGAAAAAAATGGTTCACCATTTTGGTTAAGCCCTACCGCAATTAAAGAAAATATAGGCTTACCGCTGCAATCTTACCGCGAAGCAAAAGCAGGTTTAATTAAAAAGGGGTATTTAGAAGAGTTAGGAGGTAATTCTCTGCGGTTTAATCCTAGCCCTGAATAATACGATTTTCGTATTATTGAAACAAAAACACGCCCCTCCTGCGGAAAAACGTATCCGTCGCATTCATTGATACGAAAATCGTATTATAAGATGCACGAAATCCATATTATAGAATGCACGAAATCCGTATTATTGATGCACGAAAAACAACAGAGAAATAGTATATATAGTATATATAAAATAATATATATAAATAATATATGGATACGTCCACCTCTCCCCTTTTAAAATGCTGACGCATTTTAAAAGCCCTCTCCGCCAGCGGAGAGGGTAGTCCCCTACGGGGTAAGGTAAATACTTGACAACGCACTTGATTTGTGGTATAATGTACTTACTAATTTGAAAGGAGAAACAAATGAACATTCAATCTCTTTCTATCGTTGTACCGAACCGCCGCTGTATCAATAATTGCGCTTTTTGTGTATCTAAAATGCACTGCGGTGAGTTTCCAAATCAAATGGATGATAATGGAGCTTTCTATGACCTTTATGAACGCGATTATATGCGACGACTAGAGTTTGCTCGTGATAATGGTTGTAATACGGTTATGCTTACAGGTAATAGTGAGCCGCAACAAAATCGTCAATTTTTACAGCATTTCGCAAATATGAACGAACGTCTTCATA